>WHTY01000077.1 GCA_009377475.1 Actinophytocola sp. | reverse complement strand
CCGCCCAGGCGCACCTCTGACGGTCTCCGACCGCTCGGCCACGCCCCGGCCCGGGCTTCGTGCGCAACTGCCCGCCAATCTCCGCGCCTCGGCCCGCGCAGCGACCAGACCCGAAACCGCCCTAATTCAGCGCCCTCCTAGGCCCGTTCGATCATGTGGCCGATGACGTCCGGGCCGGGGTGGGCGTGGCCCGCGCCGTCGCGGCGTGGGTCCGGGTCGGGCAGCTCCACCGGTTCGCCCTTCTCCGTCGCGCTCGCCGGGCGGGGGCCGACCCAGGCCAGCGCCAGTCCATGTTCCCCGGCGCGGAAGCGGTGCGCCCGGACGCCGCCGGTCGCGCGGCCCTTGGTGGGGTACTCCGCGAACGGCGTCATCTTGATGCTCTGGCCGGTCGCGGTGATCACCTGCGGCTCGCCGTGCTCAGGGTCGTCGGTGCGGACCGCGCCGAAGAAGCGCGCGTGCGCGTCCGTGGTGAGCTTCATGCCTGCCATGCCGCCGCCCTTGAGCCCCTGCGGGCGCACCAGGGAGGCCTCGAACCGCAGCAGCGACGCCTGGGTGGAGACGAACACCAGGGTTTCCTCGCCGTCGGTGAGCCAGCTCGCGCCGACCACCTCGTCGCCGTCCTTGAGGGAGATGACCTCGAACTCGTCCGCGCGCACCGGCCAGTCCGGCGCGCACACCTTCACGATGCCGTTGCGGGTGCCGAGCGCCAAGCCGGGGGAGTCAGGGGAAGACACGGCCTGCTCGCCGAGCGGGGCGATGCCGACGATCCGCTCGCCGTCGTCGATCGGTACCAGCTCGGTGGCGGGCATCCCGCCGCGCAGCGACACCGTTCCGGTCTGTTCCGGCAGCACCGGCAGCGGCAGCACGTCGGTCTTGAACGCCCTGCCTCGGCTGGTGACCAGGAGGAACTGGCCGCGGGCCGTGGTGTGCACGACGGCGGCGACGGCGTCGTGCTTGGTGCGTCCGCTGCGCCGTCGCTTCTCGGAGACCTCCTCCGACTCGGCCGCGGTGCGCGCCACAAGGCCGGTCGCGGACAGGATGACCTGGCACGGGTCGTCGGCCACTTCCAGCGGGCCTGCGGGCTGTGACGCGGCCAGCACTTCTTTGAGGTCGCCGTCGATCAGCGCGGTGCGGCGCGGGGTGGGGAAGCCCTCGGCGATCTTCGCCAGCTCATCGGAGACGACCTGCTTGAGCACCGACTCGTCGTCCAGGATCTTCGACAGCTCGGCGATCTCCTCGCGCAGCTTGTCGTGCTCGGCGTCGAGCTCCAGCTTGTCGTACTTGGTAAGTCTGCGCAGCGGCGTGTCGAGGATGTAGTTCGCCTGGATCTCGGAGAGCCTGAACTGCTTCATCAGGCTTTCGCGTGCGGCGTTGGCGTTCTCGCTGCCCCGGATCAGCTTGATCACCTTGTCGATGTCCAGCAGTGCCTTGAGCAGACCCTCGACCAGGTGCAGCCGCTCCTCCCGCTTGCGGCGACGGTAGCGGGTGCGGCGGGTGACGACCTCGTAGCGGTGCCGCAGGAAGACGTCCAGCAGCTGCTTCAGACCGAGCGTCTGCGGCGTGCCATCGACAAGCACCAGGTTGTTGATGCCGAACGACTGCTCCATCGGCGTGAGCCGATACAGGTCCGCGAGCAGCGCCTGCGGGTTGACGCCGACCTTGCACTCGATGACAAGGCGAGTGCCGTTCTCCCGGTCGGTGAGGTCCTTGACGTCGGCGATCCCGGTGAGCCGCTTGGACTTGTTCACCTCGTCGGTGATCTTCTCGATGATCTTCTCTGGGCCGACGGCGTAGGGCAGTTCGGTCACCGTGATCGCCTGGCGGCCCCTGCTGCCGGGCAGCGGGCCGGTCTCGGCCGTGGCGCGCATCCGGACGACGCCGCGTCCGGTCTCGTACGCCTTGCGCACCTGGTCCAGCCCGAGCAGGGTGCCGCCGGTCGGCAGGTCGGGGCCGGGGACGAACTCCATGAGCGTGTCCAGCGAGGCGTCCGGTTGGTAGATCAGGTGACGCGCGGCGTTGATGACCTCGCCCATGTTGTGCGGGATCATGTTGGTGGCCATGCCGACCGCGATGCCGGACGTGCCGTTGACAAGCAGGTTCGGGAACGCCGCTGGCAGCACCGATGGCTCATCCAGCGAGCCGTCGTAGTTCGGCCGGAAGTCGACGGTGTCCTCGCCCAACTCGCCGACGAGCAGCATGGCTTCTTGCGAGAGACGTGCCTCGGTGTTGTGGTTGACGAATCCACCAGCGAGGAACGAGTGGTCATCCGTGTCGACCCGGATCGAGTACACCTCTGCCGGTTCGGCTGATTCGACAGACGTGACTTCTTCGAACCGGTAACCGGAGTCCATGATCGGCAGGATGGTGGCGAGGACTTCCTCGTCTTTGATCCGGTCGATGATGCGCAGCCGCTCGGTCTCCCACCGCTCGATCCGATCGAAGTTGTGCTGCGTCAACCACTTTCGACCGCTGCCGCGACGGTCGAAGTCGAGCGCTCCACGCACGTAGTCGGCCACGAATGGGACGTGATCGCCGCTGAGTCGGTGTGGGCGAAGGGGTGAGTGGCTCAGCAGGTCATGCAGCTTCTGCTGTTTTGTCTTGAGGAACCCGACCCGTTCGGCGAATGCCTTGGCGTTGCGTAGTCCAGAAACGACGAGCCGATGCTCGATTGAGCCGCTAGGCCTCTCATAGGTGCGATGGGTCGCCGTCACGCCGAATTCGGCGAGCATTTCTTGAACTTCTCGCGCCAAACGATCGCTGTACGTCGAGTACTGGATGGTGAAGCCGTCGTGCGCTACCCGCACTCCGCCGTCGCCTTCGAAGAGCGCCATGAGAAATGCGCGCTTCACACCCATCCCCGATGTCCACACGGCGTCGGGGATGAACTTGTCGCGTGACTGGTGGCCAATCAGTTCGGCAAGAGGACTGGCCCTGAAGGTGTCCATTCCGCCGGCGAACTCCTGGATGTCCAACTCGTGAATGAGCTTGCGGTCCCGACTGGTGTGCCGCTCGTAGACGTAACGTTTGCCGCCGACGATCTGGTCGTAAGCGTGCAGCACCTCGCCAAAGAAGTGCTCATCGCAATTGTTGAACCCTGCGCGGTCCTCGCTGGCGAACCCTTCGGAAACCCACGCCCCAAGCAAGACGCCGAGCATGTATTCCCGCGCGGTGGGGACGACGTGCTCCCATGCGTTCCGGGCGATGCAGACGACCGTCTCCGGCGTGATCTCGTCCAACCTCCGCCATTGCAGCATCGGTACGCCCATCGGTGCTTCGAGGCACAGCACCAAATGATTCTCGCTGCCTCGCAGGGTATAGCCCGATTTGGTCGTAATCTGGATCGTCGGGTGGACGCCCGAGTTGAAGACCTTGTTGACCTGGACTGCTTTGCCGTCCTTGTCGAGGACCTTGAAGTCCGCGTCCGCTTCCGAATCCGCTGGTAGGTTGACCACGTCTGCGATGCGTGGGCTTGATCCGTCGGCGAGGCGGATACGGGTGTCGCCCGTCAGGCAGTACCGCGAGGCGGCCGGGCCGTCGTCTGGGCTGCCAAAGTTGCCGTGCGGGTCGATGAGCGGGACGTTCATCGAGAAGTCCTGCGCCAGCCGCACCATGGCGTCGTAGATCGCGGTGTCGCCGTGCGGGTGGTAGCGGCCCATGACGTCGCCGACGACGCGAGACGACTTCACGTAGGCGTGGCTCGGCCGGTAGCCGTTCTCGTTCATGGAGAACAAGATCCGGCGGTGCACCGGCTTGAGTCCGTCGCGCGCGTCTGGCAGCGCGCGGGAGTGGATGACCGAGTAGGCGTACTCCAGGTAGGAGTCCTCGATCTCGGTCTTGACCGGGTTCTCGAAGACCTGCGCGCCCGCCTGGTCGAACGCGGCGGGATCGACGCGGGTGACGGTGCCTTTGCGGCGTGCCATGGTGGGGAAACTCCTTGCGGTGGTGCTGCGCGGTGCTGGTCGGGGCGGGTGCTAGATGTCGATGGCGGCCTGGTCGACGCGCGCGGACGACTCGACAAGCCAGTTCCGCCTCGGCTCCACCTTCTCGCCCATGAGCAGTTCCAAGGCGGTCTCGGCGGCGTCGACGTCGTCAAGGGTGATGCGGCGGACCGACCGGGTCGCGGGGTTCATCGTGGTCTCCCACAGCTCGTCGGCGTCCATCTCGCCGAGGCCCTTGAACCGGGGGACCGGCGTGACGATCTGCTTGCCCTCGCGTTGCAGTCGCGCGGCGGTGTCCTCCATCTCGTGCTGCGTGAAGGTGAAGTGGGTCTCCGGGTTCTTGCCCTTGGTCATCACCTTGTGCAGCGGCGGCATCGCGGCGTACAGCCTGCCCTCGGCGATCACCGGCCGCATGTAGCGCGCGAACAGCGTGATGAGCAGGGTGCGGATGTGGGAGCCGTCCACGTCGGCGTCGGCCATGATGATGATGCGGCCGTAGCGCATCGACTCGACGTCGAACGTCCTGCCGGTGCCCGCGCCGAGGACCTGCACGATCGAGGTGATCTCGGCGTTCTTGAGCGCGTCGGACAGGCTGGCCTTCTGGACGTTGAGGATCTTGCCGCGCAACGGGAGTAATGCCTGATATTCGGACACTCGGGCCATACGGGCACTGTTGTGCACGAACACGCCCGATTCGAGGGCGAAGTTGTGGTAGCCGTCGACAGTCAGGTCGTAGACGTCCTCGGTCTCCGGCAGAGGCTCGACCGCCGCAACGGTGTGGTTGACGTTCGCAGCGGCTTGGCGCAGCGCCGCATAGTCACCGTCGTAGTGGTCAAGCAGCCGGGCGAAGCGAAGACCGGTACGTGCTGTACGCAGGCGCTCGGCGTCGTACGCCGACGCAAGCTCGTCGTCCGGCACAGATGACAGCGCGGCCACCCGCTTCAACGCCGCGATCCGGCGTCCTTCGTTTTGCTGCGCCACCCGCTCCTCACGCGGCACGGTGGCGACGTAGCGTGCCCGACCCGACTGGATCCGTTGCAGGTGTCCGGTCTCGGGGTCCAACATCCGAAGCTTCATGCGAAGCGAATGCCGCTGCCCGAACTCCGGGTTCTTCTCGTGCCAGCTCCGCACGGCTTGGCGTTGCCGTTCCCGCTCGGCGGGGTCGGAGAACTGCCGAGCGGTTTCCGCCGAGCGCCATGCGCGCAACTCCTCGTCGGCCCACTGCTCCCGCGAGCGTTGGCTCCACTCCTTGCGACGTCCTGGCTTGGCGAAGAAGATCCGCACGCGCTCGGCTGCGTCAGCCCGGTGCTCGGGGTGTTGCCAGTAGTCCGCCTGAAGTTGCCGCATCCGCTCGGCGTAGTCCTCCTTCTCGTTGTCGGACAAGGAGGCGTACCAGTCCTGGAAGCCCTGCTCGATTCGCTCGCGGAACTCCGGGTCGCTGTTGCGGGCCGCGAGACGCGCCAGGCACGCGGCGCGGAAGTCGGGGTCTTGCCACTGCTCCGACAACATCGCGGACTTGAACTCAAGGCCGCCCTGCTCCAGCCAGGCTCGGTAGCCCTCGCGAACATGCTCGCCCATCAGGGACGCATGCAGCGCGGCATGGTTTTCCCACGTCATGCGCTCGATGTTGCGTGGATGGTTGTTGCGCTTGTTGATGTCGATGTGATGGCGCACGGTGCCGTTGTCCGTGCTGTCGAGGCCGTGCCGGAGGTTGTAGGCGTCCGCGAGGTAGTGGGTGTAGACCCACTCGTCTCGGTCGTTCATCCAGACCCGCTCATAGCCGTCGAGCTTGTCACCATCGGCCTTGGCGGACACCGATCGGTACAGCGGCATCAGTGAGTCGCCTGGCTGAAGGGCGTCAGCGCGGCGGTACGAGCCGTCGCGCAGGCGGAAGAGGTGATCAGGTGTGCACCGGACGGACTCGCCGTTGTCCAACGTCACGCGCAGGAGCGATGCGTTCCGCTTGGTGAGGCGTGGTTCGACGAGTGGCGCGATCACGACACGACCGGCCTTGTTGGTCGTGTAGCCGAAATGCGTGACACCGTTGTCCCAGTCGGCGGCGAGTTCGGCGAAGGTCTTCGACTCGCCCGAAGCGAGCGCCACCCTGGTGTCGCCGGTGAAGCAGCCGAGTGCGCTGTCCCCTTCCACGAGGAACAGCTCACTTCGCCCAACGCCGGTGGTGCGGCAGTCGACCAGCTTCGCGGGCATGGACGCGCCTTCCAGCGCCGTCTTGCGGCGGGCGGCGTCCTTCTGCTGCTTCTGGATCAGCCGGACGCGGGCGGCGTCGACGATCTTCTGCAGCACGGTCTTGGCCTCGGTCTTCGTCTTGCGCGCCGAGACCCACGCCTTGATCTCGCGCTCGACGACCTGCTGCACGACCTTGGTGATGCCAGCCGTGGACAGCTCGTCCTTGGTCTGCGAGGTGAACTGCGGCTCGGGGATGCGCACGTGGATCACGGCGGTCATGCCCTCGAGGCAGTCGTCCAGCGTCGGCGGGTCCTCCTTCGGCTTGAGTAGCCCGCGCGTCTTGGCGATCGCATCCTGGAGCGAGCGGGAGAGCGCCCGGTCGAAGCCCTTGCGGTGGGTGCCGCCGTGGACGTTGCGGATGGTGTTGCTGAAGCTCTCGACGGTGCGCTCGTACCCGGTTCCCCAGCGCAGCGCGATCTCCACCTCGGCGTGACGCTCCACATTGGACCGCATCACGCCGTTGTCGTCGGCGGCGTTCTCCTTGTACATGCCCTCGCCGGTGATGAGCAGCGTGTCGCACACCGGCCTGTCGCCGCTTGGCGCGAGGAAGTCGACCATGTCGGCGAGGCCGTTGGGGTAGTGGAACGTCTCCTCGCTGATCTCGTCGCCCACCGCTGTGCGCAGCACGTACGTCACGCCGGGCACGAGGAACGCCGTGTTACGCAGCTTCGTGCGCACCGTCTCCAGGTCCAGCTCCGCACCGGACTCGAAGTAGCGCGAATCGTGCCAGTAGCGGATCGACGTCCCGGTGGACTCGCCCCGCTTCATCTTGCGCGCCATGCGCAGTCCGGCTTGTTTGGTGAACTTTGCTTTGGGGCCTGGCCCGTCGAACACGCCGGGCACGCCGCGCGCGAACGAGATCTCGTGCACCTTGCCGCCGCGCTTCACGGTGACGTCGAACCGGTGCGAGAGCGCGTTGACCGCCGACGCGCCGACGCCGTGCAGACCGCCGGACGCCTTGTAGCCGGAACCGCCGAACTTGCCGCCCGCGTGCAGGCGGGTCAGCACCAGCTCCACACCGGACAGCCCGGACTTGGCGTGGACGTCGGTGGGGATGCCTCGGCCGTCGTCGTCGACCTGCACGCTGCCGTCGGCGTGCAACGTCACCACGACCTTGCTCGCGTTGCCACCGACGCCCTCGTCGGTCGAGTTGTCGACGATCTCCGAGAACAGGTGGTTGATACCCCTGCTGTCGGTGGAGCCGATGTACATGCCGGGCCGCTTGCGGACGGCTTCCAGCCCTTCAAGGTGGGTGAGGTCGTCAGCCCCGTACATGTCCTCGGCGAGAGCGGTCACAGGTCCTTCTCCGAAATCGTGCTTGGTCAGCGTGCGGTCAACGAGCCGATCGGCAGGGGCGGATCACCGACGGCGCCCGCACCCGCTGCTATGGCAGGGTAGCGAGGGTGGGGTCCTGATCGGTGTATTTGGGCTGTGTTCCTCGTCGTTCCGCGTCGTTCTTCAGTCGTTCTTCGTCGAACGTCCCTTCGTGCCGATCCGTGTGCACAGTGTGTACCGCCACCGTAAGTGGCCGTTGCGCTGGGGTGGGGTGCGTTCGTCGTGGTGCCGATATGGGACATTGGCAGACATCGCTATCCTGCGCGGTTGATACGGCGTGGCGTGTGTGTTTACCTGCTGGAATGTGGCGAGCCGTTGTGAGGCGACGTTACGGAAGGGTCACGCCAGTTTGAACCCCGTGTCATGCGGTATCCACCCAGGAATGAGCACGAGGTTCACAGGCAGTGATAATGCAGGTGCAGGAGGGCGCTGGTGAACTCGACCGGCGGACAGACGCATCCGCACCACGTTGACGTGGCGGTGCGTGCCGAACCGCAGCAACTGCCGTGGTTGCGCGATCGTCTGGAACGTTGGCTCCGGCACACCACCTGTCCCGCTGACGCGGTGGAGCGCGCGTTACTCGCGCTGAACGAGGCGATCACCAACTCGATGGTGCACGCCTACCGGGACCGGCCCGCTGGTCCGTTGCGCGTCGCGGGACAGCATCGGGGCGACGAGGTGGTGCTGACAGTGGCTGACGAGGGCAGCTGGCAACCAGCGCGTCCCGGCGAAGGTCTTGGCGGCAGGGGCGTGCTGATGATGCAGGAGTGCGTGGACCGCGTCTACATCGACCACACGTCGAGCGGCACCCTGGTCATCCTCGAGCTCGACATCGCGCACGGCCTCGACTCGTCGGGCCGCAACAGCGGGGAACACCGCATCGCCGTGCGCAGTAGCCTCGACGAGATCGTCGTGCGGATCACCGGCGACATCCCGGAGTGCGCCGCGCCGCTGCTCCGCCGGCAGCTGCTCGGCGTCAGTTGTGGCGGCGTCGTCCCGCTGACGCTCGACCTCAGCGCCCTCGGACCGGAGGTCGAGGGCGCGTCCGTTGCGATCGACGAGGTCGCCGAGGCAGCTGCGGGTGTCGGCGGCAGGGTAGTGCTGGTGATCCCGCCGGAAAGCCTCGCTGCGGCGCGGCTCCGCACCTTCCCCGACCACGAGCGCATCGACGTCGTCGAGTCGCTGTAGGCGAGGATCAGGGCGCCGGGGCCACACCGCTCGGTCGGCGAGCGGTGGTCACTGCGACGTGTGGTCACTGTGACGTGACGTATGGTCACTGCGACGTTGAGTACGGCCCTTCGTCCTCGATGTCCGGCGAGACCGTTGGTTCCGGCCCGCGTTGCCCGGACACCGGCGCCACCACCGGGTCGTAGAGCGCCTGGCGTTCCCGTCCGCCAAGCCTGCTCACCCGGTGCTCCTCCGTCTCCTGGGACTGGCGGAAGCGTGCGAGCACGCCGAGCGCGATCGCGTGGAAGATCGCGACGATCAACAGGACGATGCCGAGTCGTGCCACGATCGCCTGCGCTCCGGTGCCGCCGATGTCGATGGTCGAGACCAGCGCGAGGATGCCGAGCGCGAGTAGATGGAACAGCACCGAGATCAGGCGCGCCATCGACGTGCCAGACGCGTTCGTGCCGCCGCTCGCGTCGGCGAGGTAGCGCTTGCCGTTGAGGTACAGCAACTGCCCGTCGACCACCACGATGAGGGTGCCGAGCAGCAACAACACCAGGTAGTTGCCTTGATCCATGGCGTCCTTTCGTCGTGGTTGGTTCGTTACCCGCTGTCCTGATTGGCGCCAAGATCCTGTTGGCGCGGCATCGGTACGTTGCCGCGCCAGGATCCGGTTTCCTCCTGCCGGTTCTCGATGAAGTCGCGGAACCGGTCGAGGTCGCCCTTGATGCGGTGCTGCACGATGCCGAGTGCCGCGCCCGCCTTCTCCGGAACCGAGTGCGGCTCGTACTCCATCTGGAGGTGCACCCGCGTGCTGTGGTCGTCGATGCGATGGAACGTCACCACACCGCCGTGCTTCGGCTCGTCGAGCGACGTCCACGCGATCCGCTCGTCCGGGTGCTGCTCGGTGATCTCGGTGTCGAACTCCCGCTTCACGCCGCCGATGCTGGTCTGCCAGCGGGCACGGGTGTCACTCTTCTGGACCACCTGGTCGACGCCCGACATGAACTCCGGAAAGGACTCGAACTGAGTCCACTGGTTGTAGACCGTGCGCACTGGCCGCGCGACATCGACCGAAACCTGGATGGCCGTCATGGCTGGGCTCCTCTCTGTCCTGCCAGTACAGGCCATGCAGGAGTACCCGGCTGCCCAGGCTTCACACGTGGCTCGGTGGTCAGTGCGGCCGGAGCCGCGCTTGGGTTCGCTCGGTTACGGCTCGATCGGGACGCAGTTGCCGGTGGTGTAGCCGCCGCCGTCGTCCGGCACGAGCTGGTGCGACCCATTGGCGATCCGGGCGCACACCTTGGGATTGTCGCCGATGGCGTTGGCGACCTGCTCCGCGTTGAGCACGGCGGGCAGGTCGTCCTTGATCACCCACGTGCCGCGTTCCGCCGCGTGCGTGCCCATGGACTCGGCGGGCGGGTTCTCGCCGTCACTGCCCCAGAGGTGCAGGTGGAAGCCGCCGTTGATGCTCGGCGGCACACCGGCGAACTCGGCGTCGTAGTCCACGACGAGTTCCCCGCCATCGAACCGCGCGCTGACCAGGCACACCCAGCGTTCGTTGGCCTTGATCTCCTTGGTGCACCGCTCGTCCGGCGGGAGCTGCTGACCGGTGCCCCCGTCGGTGCCGCCGCCGTTGCCGTCGCCGGTGCCCCCGTCGGCGTTGCCGCCGTTCCCGTCGCCGCCGAGGTTGGCCCACACCGCCGCGCTGGCGACCAGCGCCGCGATGACCACGCCACCCGCGACGAGTCCGATCCGCCGCAGCGCAGTCCCACCCCCGCTGCCGTGTCCCCCGTTTCCGCCGCCGCGTCCCTCGTTCCTGGCGCCGTGTCCTGCGTTCCCGACGTCGTGTCCTGCGTTCCCGACGCTGTGTTGGGCGTTCAGGACGCCATGTGTGGCACCGGCGCCTGCGCTCCTGTCGCCGTGTTCGGCAGTGGGACGTCCCCGACTGCTGTCGCCGCGCTGCCCACCGGTAGGCGGTCCGCTGCTTGTGCCGAAGGTGGATATCAACTGCGTCGGCTGCGGCGCTGGCTGAGTTGGCGGGTGGGTTGGCGACTGTGACTGTGCGTGCGCGGCGGGTTGCGTGGGCTGCTGCGGAGCCTGCTGTGCGGGACCTGAAGCCTGCCCTGCCGCAGCCGCGCCGGCGGCGGCACCCGCACCAGCCGCGCCCGCCGCTGCCGCACCGGTGCGCCCCGGACCGGCCGACGCCGTTCGCTGCGGCGAAGGGTGTGCGGCCGGCTGCGTCGCCTGCTCCGGACGTCCTGCCGCGCTGGCCAGCCAGGCCGCGCCGATCGCGATCGCGTGCTTCGGGTGGGCGTCCACCGCGACCGGCCTGCCCAGCTCCGCTCCCACGAGCTGCGCGACCAGTGGCATCCGGGACGACCCGCCGACCAACAGCACCGAGTGCAACTGCTCCGGCGTGACGTCGGCCGACCGCAACGCGCGCCGCAGCGCCTCGATCGAGGTGTACAGCGCGGGCCGCACCATGGCCTCCAGCTCCGCCCGTGTCAGCCGCACCTCGGTCGACAACGACGGCAACAGCACCGGGATCGACGTGTCAGTGTCCGACGACAGCGCCTCCTTCGCCTCGACGCACTCCTCCTTGAGTCGCGCGACGGCGTTGACGACGCTGGGGTCGTCCTCGTCCAGGTCGTCCAGCGCGCCGTCGAGCGCCTGCGCGACGTGGTGGAACACGGCGGCGTCGAAGTCGATCCCGCCGAGGCGTTCGATGCCCTCCGGGGCGCCGAGGATCTCGAACCCGGTCGGTGTCTTGCGCAGCACCGTGGCGTCGAACGTGCCGCCGCCAAGGTCGTACACCGCGACCACGGAGCCGATTTCGACGCGCTGCTGGTGCGCGTAGCAGGCAGCCGCCGCCTCGGGCTCGGTGGTGAACCGTACCGGCTGGTCGACGTTGGCCAGCCGGATCACCTGGTCCAGCAGGTCTCGCTTGTACGGGCCCCAGTTCGCCGGGTGGCAGACGCAGATCCGCGACGGCTGCTCGCCCTCGCGCTCGGCGACGTCGTCGATCACCGCGCGCAGCAGCTTCGCCGACAACGCCTCTGGCGAGTGCGGCGCGCCGCCGAGCAGGATCGGCGTGGTGTCACCGAACCGCCGTTTGAACTCGCGGGCGACGCGCTGCGGCTCGCTCAGACCGCGCCGGTTGGCGGCCTCGCCGGTCAGCACGGTCTCGTTGTCGCGCAGCAACACCACCGAGGGGATGACCGCCGCCTTGCTGCCGAGCGAGGCCACTTCGGCGTGGCCGTCGCGCCAGGTGGCCGCCGCCGTGAACGTCGTGCCGAGGTCGATACCGAGTGCGTACATCAGAGTTGCTCCGTGTCATGGGGATTGGGGGTGGCGCGGGGGATCTCCCCGAGGCACGGCGCGCGTGCGACGCCTACTGTGGTGGCATGGATTCCGCCCGCCCGTTGCACGAGGTCTTCGACGCGCTGTCCCGTGGTGCGCTCGGCGACCCGGCCACGGCGCTGCGCGACGCGGGCCACGACCTGCCCGCCGACCTGGTCGGCGACGCGCTGGCGCACTACGCGAGCACCGTCGACGTCGCGGTGGCCGAACACCTCGCGCCGTTCGTCACCGCGCACGCGGCGGGGGAGGACGTCGCCCCGGCGGAGGGCCTGTCGCTGCTGGCCAGCGCGCCCGCCGGGGACATCGACGACCTCGACGCACTGGACGTCGACGACCAGGGCGACCCCGGCGAGTCGCTGGGGATCGCGTTCGGGGCTGGCAGCGACGACCTGGACTTCGGCTCCGGCGCGGCGGACGTCGGCGCGGTGGCCGAGGCGGGACTGGCGGACGTCGAGCCGCTGCCGGAACCCGCCGACACGCCCGAGGACGTCCCCGTGGACGCGCTGCCGGAGCTGTTCGGCAGCGGCAGCCCGGACGACACCGACGTCACCGACGTCACCGACGTCACCGACGACACCGACGTCACCGACGACACTGCGACCGACACCGACCCCGGCATCACGGACGCCTAGACCCGGCGCGCTCACGGTGCTCACGAGGCCCGCCTCAGCTCGGCGAGCATGCCCTCGCAGGAGCGGATCGCGACCCGCGCCGCGACCGCCAGCTCGTGCTTGGTCAGTGGGTTCTCCGCACGCCGCTGCCAGCGCTCCAACGCGGCCGCTGCCGCCGCTCGCTGCGCGTCGTGGCCGTCGTCGTCGGTCAGCCGCAGCCGCTGCCGGATGGCAGCGCCCGCGCCGCCGATGACGTGCTCCAGGTCGTCCAGCACGGCGGATTTACCGGTCACCCAGCCAGCGCGGATCGCGGACAGCACCCGCAGCTCCTGGAACGGGTGCGCCGATGCCATGATCCGCTCGACGTCGGCGGCCACCGCCTCGCTGCCGGGGCGGGGCGCCGCGCGGGTGAGCGCGTCCAACGCTGCCAGCGCCGACCGGCTTTTCAACACGTCGCGGCGGTCGAAGAACAACGACCGCAGCAGGTGGTTCAGGTCCCCGATGCCGCTGCGTTCGGTCAGCACGGCAGCGAGCTCGGTCGCGGTGGACGCCACGCGGTGCCGCAGCACGCTGGTCGCCAGCCGGATGCCGAACATGCCGAACCGGTTCAGCAGCTCCTCGCGCTCGGTCGACGTGATGCCCAGCTCGGGCATGCGGTCCACGAACCGGTCGGCGGTGAGCAGCAGCGCGTCCGCCTCGGCGACCGACAGCTCCGCGACCCGCCGCAGCCGCGCCACCTCGGCCTCGGTCAGCGTCGCCGCCGTCTCCGCGAGCAGCCCCGCCACCGGCACCACGGTCTGCACCACCGTGCGCACCACCGGGTCGGTCGCCATCCGGGCGGCGATCTTGCCCGCCGACGTCATCGAATCCAGCTTGCCGACGCCGATCTCATCCGCCCGCGACAGCACGCCGATCGCGTTCACCGGGTTCGGCTGGGACGCCTCGGTGTCGTGGAACGTGCGCAGGAACTCCAGGTCGTGCGAGTGCAGGTGCCGCAGCAGGTACAGCACCGCGTCGGCGGGGGCATCAGCGGCAGCGTCACTGTCAGATGCGGAGAGCAGGTCCCACGTCCGCTGCGCCACCGACTCCGACAGTGACCCGATGCCCGGCGTGTCGATCAACGTCGCCGTGCGCAACCGCGCGGACGGCCACGTCACCAACAGCCGGTTCACCTTCTCCTGCGGCAACCCACCCAGGTCGATGTCGATGACGCCCTCGTCGCGGGTGAACGAGAGCTGCCGCGTGTCACCGTCGGTCAGCTCCGCCTCGACGCGGTAGGTGTGGCCGTCGGCGTACCAGGTGACGATGCGGGTGCACTCCCCGGCGTCCGTGGGGGCGAGACGTTCGCCGACCAGCGCGTTCAGCAGCGTCGACTTGCCCGCCTTGATGCGGCCCGCCACCGCGACGCGCAGCGGCTCGTCCAGCCGGGTGCGCACCTGGCGGAGCCGCTCGCCGTCCTCGGTGCCGCGATAGACGTCGATGGCGCGGTTCAGCGCCGCGCGGGTGTCGTCGAGCAGGCCGGTCACGACGTCACCGCCATGGCGTGCTCGCGCAGTTGCTTCAGGCGGCCCGCCTCGGCCTCCAGGTCGGCGAGCCGCTTGGTGCGCTCGGCCTTGGTGCGCGTGGCGGCCTCGGTGGCGCGTTGCAGGGCCTCGGCGTTCGAGGTGTTGAACTCCTCGGCCAGCCCGGTGTAGTAGTCCCTGAGCTGCCGCTGGATGGCGCGCATCGTGTCGCGGGAGTCTTTCTGCGCGACGAAGCTGATCTCGTCGCAGTAGCGGCGGACGGCGTTCTTCGCCTGCGCCTGCCGGGCGCCGCGCTGCCGTTTCTTCTCGTCCCGCAGCCCCTTGCGGCCCATCACAAGGCCGATGCCGAGCGCGATCGGTCCCAGCGTGATCCCGGTCAGGGTGCCGAGCATGACGAACATGATCGCGCCGCCGTAGGCGCTCTTGAGCGCGACCATGGCCTGCTTGCCGACCTTCATCCGCTCCAGCTCGATCTTGTGGTCGATCTTCGCGCCCACCAGCATCGGCTCCGGGTTACGCACCGCGATCGCGTCAAGCACCCCGCCGGACGCCTCGCGGAAGTGCTCGCCGACCCGCTCGCTCAGCTCGATCGCGCGGTCGCGCAGCATCGTGTAGTTCTCGATCAGCTCGTGCGCGACCCGCGCCTCAAGCCACGACTCCATCTCGTGCCAGGTGTCGGCGGGATCGCTCTTCTCGATCGCGTCGCTGGCCTCGGCCAGCACGCCGCGAATCCGGCCGCGCAGGTCGTGCTCGACGTCGGAGGTGAGGTCGGCAGCGCCGTCGGTCAGCGTCTGGCTCCATTTCGCGGCGGCGGACTTCAACGCCGCGGCGCGGTCCTTCGCCGCCGTCAGCTCCGTGACGACGCGCTGCGCCTGCTCCGGGTTCTCCAGCGCGGCGCGTTCGGCTTCGAACTGCGCCTCGATCTGGGTGCACGCGGTCGCGACCTCGCCAGCCGCCGTGGCGGCCCTTCGCTGCGCCGCGCCGCCGCCGACCTGCGCGGACAGGAACGTCACCAGCTCGGGGAAGCCGGACTCGACGTTCAGCGCGGTGTCGCCGGTGGCCGCCGCCTGCGACCGCAGCGTGGACGACACCGGGATGATCGGCGGCTCGCCCAGCTCACGCAGGTGTTTGGCGTTCAGCCCGGCGATGGTGCGCCAGTGCGGGTAGAAGTCGGTCTTGGTCAGCACGCACACGAGCGCCGGGCACAGGTTGCGCGCTTTGATCAGGAAGTCCAGTTCGCTGCGGGTCAGCTCCTGCGAGGCGTCGGTGACGAACACCAGCGCGTCCGCCATGGACGCCGCCGCCAGGCTCGCGGCGGCGTGTGCCGAGCCGAGGCCGCCGACGCCGGGCGTGTCCACCAGCGTCAGCCCACCGGACAACAGCTTGCGCGGCAGCGTGACTTCGACGCCGACCGGACGTCCTCGCTCGGTCCCGGCCGGTTCCGGCTCGACGGCGGCGGCCACCGGGTCGGACTCCACCACCCACCGCCGGATGTCGCTCAGCTCGATGGGCTCGCGGGTCGGCGGATCGCCCCCGGAGATCAGCTCGGCGCGCTGCTGCTCGCCGTAGCGGACCGAGGTGGGGACGGCGGTGGCGACGTCGTCGTCGACCGGGCAGACGTTCGCGCCGATGAGCGCGTTCACCAGCGAGCTCTTGCCCTGTTTGAACTCGCCGACGACCACGACGGGCACGCTCGGCTCGGCCAGTGACGTCGCCGCCAGCTCCAGCCTGCGCGCCAGATCAGGCCGGTCGTAGGCGGCGCACGCCGTGACCCCTGCGGACACCGCGGCGGTGGCCCGCGCGACCGCCTCCTTACCCGCGGGCTGGGATGCCATGGCCATCATCGTGCCTCATCATCTACTCGCAGGGAACAAGTCGTGCGATTCAGTCATCAACGCGCAATTCGTGTACTCGGACGGCAGTGCGGGTCGGCAGGGAGGTTCCTGCCGACCCGCCTGGACCTGGGGCTCAGAGGGCCGCCGGATCCCCTTCCTCCAGTGTCTGGTCGCCAGGCCCCTGCTCGGTCGACACGTCCGAGAAGGAGGCGTCGACGTCGGTCTCCTCGAAGTCGCCGCTGGCGTCGCCGCCGGCCGATGCCGCCGAGCCGTCGTTGACGTTGTTGTCCGCGACGTTGTTGGCGTCGCCGCCGGTGCTGACGGCCGACTCCTCCACGGTGGAGTCCTGCACGCTGGTCTGCGAGCCGCCACCGAAGTTGAGGTTCAGGTTGACCTCGCCGCCGGAGCCGCCGGAGGCATCACCGGAACTCGCCGCGCCGGTTCCGTCGCCGCCCGCTCCGCCGATGCCCGGACCGCCCCCGGCGCTCCCGAAGCCGCTGCCGGAGCCACCGGTACCTTCGCCACCGTCGCCCCCTACGCCTACGCCGCTAGCGGTGGAGGTACCGCCCGCGCCGTCGCCCGAGTCGATGTCGATGCCGCCGACAAGGCCGCTGTTGTCGCCGAACACCGCGCCGTCCGCGTTGCCGTCGACCTGGTTGACCGTGTTGCCGTCACCGACGACCGCGTTGTCGACGTCGTCGGCCACGATGCCGGTGTTGACTCCGGTGTTCACCCCGGCGTTGATGTCGTCGCCAGCCTGCACCGCGCCGTCGCCGGTGTTCGCCTGGCCGTTGTCGCCCGCTACCGCGGCGTTGTCGCCGGTGTTGGCCTGCCCGAAGTTGTCGCCGTCGATGACCTGCGAGCCGTCGCCGGTGGCCGCGTTGACGTCGTCTCCCGCCGCGATGGCGCCGTCGCCGGTCGCGTTGACGTTGGTGGAGTCGATGTCGACGTCGCCGTGCACGTCGCCCTCGATGTTGGTGTTGACGCTGTTGTCGATGAGGGTCTGCTCGATGTACTCGTCGCCCTCGTAGGCCACGTAGGTGGCGTACTGCAGTTGCTGGACGACCTCCGTGGTGTTGTTCGCGGGACCCGGTGGCGGCTTCACCGGTGAGCTGGCCGGGGCGGGGCTGCCGCTTGAGTAGCTCTGCAGCGCCTGCTTCGGGCCGTCGCCGAGGTTCGAGTCCGCGGCGCACTCGCCGACGACCTGGTACATGTCCAGCCCGCCGAGGTCACCGCCGACACCCTGCGCCGCGACCGCGCCGAAGGGGTCCTCCGCGAACTGCACGGCGGCCTGCCTGTCATCGAAGATCTGGCTGATCATCTGCTTGATGGCCTGGTAGGCCTGCGAGCTGACGTCCACTGTCATGATGTCTCCTTGAAGTTGATGCTCCGTTGCCGGTGTGGCGGAGCGGGTGATGAGATAAGACTGGGTTCTCGCGACCCCGTGCCACATCGGGAAAACCCCCATGCTGAGCAGACGCCGGTAGGGGGTGGTGCGATAGAGGCTTAAGCCCTCACCCTGAGGGCGGCGCGGTCAGCCTTGCTCGCCCAGCTCGGCGCGCAACGCCGCAAGCAGCTCGGCCCTGCTGGTCGCGACGAGCTTGGTGCGGATCCGTGCCACGTGGTGTTCGACGGTCTTGGGGGAGACGTAGAGCTGCGCGCCGATCTCCCGGTGCGTGCGGCCCGCCAGCACCAGCCGGGCGACGTCGACCTCCCGCTCGGACAGCGTGCTGGTGCGCGCGCCCGTGGTGTCGCCGCCGGTGAGCGCGTCGAGATCGGCCAGCTCCCGTGCGCGCTCCAGCAGCCGACGCGCCGTTGCGGGGTCGGATGTCCTGATCGCCGCGCCGCCCGCGAGTCGCGACGCCTCCCACGGCAGCTCGGCCGCCGCGAGGTCGGCGGCGGCGGTGAGCACGGCGTCGGCGTCGACGGTGCCCGCGAGGACGTCGGCCCAGCGGCGGGCAGCGGTCTGCTGCGCGCGCTGCCTGTGTCCTGGCGCGTCGTGGCGGCGCATTTCGCGGGCCGCCTCGGCCGCGCCTTCGACGTCCTCGGTGGCGACGGCGACCTGGCACCGCACCCAGCCGAGCGTGACCGCCCACGCCGGGGGACGTCCGCAGCGGTCGAGCATCGCCGCCAGGTGGTCCAGCGTCGCGGACGTCCGGTCGTGCTTGGCGAGCCGTGCCGCCGCGACCAGCAGCTCCTCGATCGGTTCGAGGTGCAGGAGGTCGGCGGCGCGGCGTGCCAGCACGGGTTCGGCGTGTTGCCACGCGGCGCGGAGCTGGGCGACGTCGCCGGTGCGCCGGGCGAGGCCCGCCGTCAGGGCGGCGAGCAGGAGCTGTTCCCGGCCGCCGAGCCGGAGCTGGCTGAGTCGTGGCAGCTCGGTGACGACCGGCTCGAAACGCCCGGTGCGCAGCCGCGTCCAGGCGAGCAGGATGCGGTGGCGCGCGGTGGCCAGCGGCCCGCCGGTGTGCGTGTGCAGCGCGCGCTCCAGCAGGTGCTCGGCGGTGGCGGCGTCGCCTGCGGTGACGGCGGCGAGCGCTCCGATGGCGTGCGGCGTGTCCGGCGGCACGTGCTGGGAGTGGGCGCGTTCGGCAGCTTCGGCGGCCTCGATCAACGCGGGCAGGGCGGCGGCCGGGTCCGGCAGTCCGAGCACGGCGTCGGCCAGTAACCGCACGCTGGGCGGCGTGTCCCCGCTGGCGGCCTCGCGGGCGGCGTCTCGGGAGGCGTCTCGGGCGGTCGCGACGTCTCCGGTCGCCACGAGGCACGGCACCGCCAGCGCCGGGCCGGGTGCGTCGGCCGCGAGCAGCGCCTGCGCGGCGCGGTCCGCCCGTCCATCGTGAGCAGTGCTCGCACCTGTGAGTAGTGCTCGCCGTTGGCGTTGGGCTGGGGTGTCCGCGCGCAGGTCGGGGTCGATCGGCTCACCGAGCATCGCGGCGGCTTCCGCCCTGCCGAGCGCAAGCGGGTCCGGGTCGGCTCCGGCGTCGCGGGCGCGGTCGTACCAGCGCAGCGCCGCTGCCGGGTCGGCGAACCGCAGCGGGTTGGCGGCGACGACGTACGCCTGCGCCGCCTCGGGGCCGCGCGCGTCGGCGGCGACCAGCGCGTCGGCCACCGCGACCGGAGCGCCGCCGAGGGTGACCAGGGCGTGGGCGGCATCGGCGTGCCGCGCCCGCACCTCGGCGGGCGTGAGTCCGGCGAGCACGGCGTTGGCGATCACGGGGATCAGGTGATCGGCGTCCTCGGCGAGCAGTCCGGTGTCCCGCAGCCCGCGCATCGTCGCCGCCAGCTGCGGGCGGTTGATGCCGAGCGCGCGGCAGCGGACGTCGTCCGGCAGTTCGATGCACAGCGCGAGCAGCTGCGCCAATCGCGTGTCGTCCGGCCCGAGGAGCGCGAGGCGGCGCTGCACCCGGGCGGCCAGCGCCGGGGGTGCCTGCGCGGGCTCGGCCGGGGACACCGCCGTGACCAGGGCGGGCAGGCCCCCGGTGGCGGCGCGGACGGCGTCGGGCGAGGCGTGGGCGGTGCGGGGGAGCAGCGCGGCGACGGCGGCGTCGTCCAGCGGACAGAGCTGTTCCAGCGAGCCGCGTGCGGACAGCGCCGCATCCAGCGCGGCCAGCTCCGGTGACGGCAGCGACGGCCGCCGAGTGGCCACGACGTCGACGCCGTTGGCCGCCGCCTCGGTCAGCAGCCGCAGCCGTTCGGCGTCGAGCAGGTGGGCGTCGTCGACGACGACGAGCGTGCCGTCGTCCGCGTGAGCGAGCAGGCGCGCGAGGTCGTCGGCCGGGGTCGTGGGCGCGACGGTGCGCACCGGGCCGTCGTGCCGCGCGGTGAGCTGCCGGAGCCGGTGGCTACGGCCGGAGCCGTCCACCCCGACGATCACCGTCACCTGCTCGGTCATGCTCCCGCCCTGCCTTGCGTTGCCAGTGGTGCGAGATTAGCGCCCGATGGCCGGTTTGCGCAGGAACGCCCCGGCCGCATGGCTACGGGGGTATCGCCGAGGCCCCTGCCGGCAGCGCCGAGGGCGTCAGACGACGTCAGGCGATGAGGCCGGTGGCGTCCCGGCTGGCCTCGATCAGCTCGAAGCCGGTGATGATCTCCGGCCGGATACGCACCACGTGCTGCACCGTCAGGCCGACATGTGGCGGCAGCAGCCCCTCGTAGCGGGCCACCTCGTCCGCGTCGGTGACCTCTTCGGCCTTGCCGGTGACGATCACGCTCCACCCCGCGTGCGTTTCGGGGTCGATGGCGTCCGCCTCGTACGCGACGACCTGGTCGATGGCGCCGAGCAGCACGGCGCCGGAGTGGCAGCGCAGCACGACGTCGCCGTCGATGAGCACGTGGTTGACCGGCCGGATGGCGGGCAAAGCCCGCGCGGTGAACACGATCCTGCCGATGGGAACGGACCCGAGAAGGCGCAGCGCCGCGGCCGGCGACAGCTCGCGCAGTCGTTTCGGGTCACTGTGCATGATGATTCCTGTCCTCGTCCGGGGGACGCTGCCGTCTGCTCATGCCGGTGCATGGCGGTGTATGACCCAGACATCCCGTGAAGCACCAGCATCCTGAGCTGCTCCAGTGTGGTGCTAGGGCAGAAAGTCACCTGCTGATCAGGACTAGTTCACCGGACGCGCGGCAGCACAGTAAAACCGGACACAGCTGTCGGTGCTGGGGCCTAAGCTGGCCGTGTGGAGCTACCAGTGATGCCGCCGGTCAAGCCGATGCTGGCCAAGGCGGCCCGCGAAGTGCCCCGCACCGGCGGGCTGGCGTACGAGCCGAAGTGGGATGGTTTCCGCTGCGTGGTGTTCCGGGACGGGGACGAGATCGAGCTCGGCTCCCGCAACGACCGGCCGTTGACCAGGTACTTTCCCGAGCTGGTCGAGCTGCTGGCCGAGGCGCTGCCGCCGCGCTGCGTCGTGGACGGCGAGATCGTGCTTGTCACCGAGCACGGGCTTGACTTCGACGCGCTGCAGAACCGCGTGCATCCCGCCGCGTCCCGCATCCGCAAGCTGTCCGTCGAGACCCCGGCCAGTTTCGTGGCGTTCGACCTGCTCGCGCTCGGCGACGACGACCTCACCGGCGAGCCGTTCCGCACCCGCCGCACGCTGCTGGCAGACGTCCTCGACGCTGAGCTGTCGCGGGTGCACCTCACGCCGTTGACCGAGGACCCGGACGTCGCGCAGGACTGGTTCACCAGGTTCGAGGGCGCGGGCTTCGACGGCGTGATGGCCAAACCGGTCGACGCCGCCTACGCGCAGGACAAACGCCTCATGGTGAAGGTCAAGCACGAGCGCACCGCCGACTGCGTTGTCGCCGGGTTCCGCTGGCACAAGGACGGCGAGGGCGTCGGCTCGCTGCTGCTCGGCCTCTACGACGACGAGGGCACGCTGCACCACGTCGGCGTCGCCAGCAGCTTCACCGCGAAACGACGGCGGGAGCTGGTCGATGAGCTGGCCCCGTTGCGGGAGAACGCGCTGGACGCGCACCCGTGGCGGCGTTGGGCGGAGGCCGAGGCGCACACCGACGGGCGGATGCCGGGCGGGGTGAGCCGGTGGAACGCGGGCAAGGACCTGTCGTGGGAGCCGCTGCGGGCGAAGCTGGTCGCCGAGGTGCGCTACGAGCACGTCATGGCGGGGCGGTTCCGGCACGGCGGCAGGCTGGCGCGGTTCCGGCCCGACCGCACGCCGGAGTCCTGCACCTACGCCCAGCTGGACGAGGTCGCGCCCGCCGAGCTGGCCGAGATCTTCACCGAGCAGCGGGCCTGAGGGGGAGACCATGGCCGACGCGATCACCCTGGACATCGATGGCACCGCTGGCACCGATGGCACCGAGCTGACGATCTCCAGCCCGCACAAGGTGTACTTCGCCAAGCGCGGGGAGACGAAGCTCGACTTGGTGCGGTACTACCAGGCGGTCGCGGAGCCGCTGCTGGCGACGATCCGGAACCGGCCGCTGCTGATGGAGCGGTATCCGCAGGGCGCGGGCGGCAAGTCGTGGTTCCAGAAGCGGGTGCCGTCCTCGGCGCCGTCGTGGCTGCGGACGACGGTGGTCGCGACCCCGAACGGCACCACCAGCGACGCCCTGGTCGCGGCGGACCTGGCGCACGTCCTGTGGGCGGTCAACCTCGGGTGCCTTGGCTTTCACGTCTGGCCGTTCCACGCCGAGACTCCGGACGTCGCCGACGAGCTGCGCGTCGACCTGGACCCGTCACCCGGCGTGGACTACGCGGACCTCAAGCACGGCGCGCGGCTGACGCGGGACCTGCTGGCCGAGTACGGCATCGAGGCGATGCTGAAGACGTCCGGCTCGCGGGGGCTCCACCTCTACGTCGCGCTGGAGCCGCGCTGGGACAGCTACCAGGTGCGCGCCGCCGCCGTCGCGCTCGCCCGCGAGCTGGAACGGCGGCATCCGGAGCAGATGACCGCCAAGTGGTGGAAGGAAGAACGCGGGCAGCGGGTGTTCGTCGACTACAACCAGAACGCGCCGCACCGGACGGTGTTCGGCGCGTGGATGGTGCGGCCGAAGGTGGGCGCGCAGGTGTCCACGCCGATCACCTGGGACGAGCTGGACACGCTCGACCCCGCCGAGCTGACGATCGCGACCGTGCCGGGGCTGGTGGCCGAGCGCGGCGATCCGTGGCGGGGCTACCACGACCGGCCGCAGTCCATCGCGCCGCTGCTTGCGCAGTCCGAACGCGACATGGCGGCGGGGCTGATGGACGCGCCATGGCCGCCGGTGTACCCGAAGATGCCGAACGAGCCGCCGCGCGTCGCGCCGAGCCGGGCGAAGCAGGAGTAGCGCGCGCCGTTCTAGCGCGCCCCGGAGTGGGCCGCGACGCCCGCCTCGCCGAACATCTCCGCCAGCTCGCTCACCAGCAGCGGGCGGCCACGCCGCTCGCGAGCCTCCGCATGTTCGCGCTGCTCGACCGGGTCCGGGGCGCTGTCCGGCTCGCGAGCCTCGCTGGCGGCGAGCCCGAGCATGTCGAGCAGTTCGGTGAGTTCGGCGGCGTCGTGCGCGTACGCCGCGACGACCCGCGCGGCACGGGACCGTTCCTCCGCGGTTGGCTCGTGGCTCACCGACATGGTGAGCGGGCCCCGCTGCGTCATCATCATGGACCTCCCTGCGTGCTGACTCCATCCTGCTCGCAGTCCGGCGTGAAGTCAGCGGCCGAACGTCGTCGAGGCCGGGGCCGTTGTTTCCCTGTTGGGAGGGACTTTGTCCCACGGCCTCGCGGCTGGGATGTCCCGGATCGGACACCGGTAAACCTCGTGGCGGGTGGCAGCCACCTTGTTGGAGCCTGCGTGGCGGCGGTGGTGTTGTGCGGAAACCGATACGATCGTATCGCGGGCGATGCGGCTGTATCGGATTCCGCGAAAGACACCCCACGCTCTCGGCCCGGTTCCTGCGGGGTGACCGCGTTGACCGCGACACGACCCTGGGCTACTCCGGACGACCCTCGGTGCCGGTTGGCGAGCCCTGCGTACGCGGCGACGTTGTCGGCACTGGCGCGTCGCCGAGGACGCGGCGGACGACGAGCGTGATCTGCTCCGTCAGTTGGGTGAGGCCGACTGGGCCGTCCGGGTCGTACCAGCGATGCAACGACGACAGCATTGACACGATCAGATTCGCCGCGATCGTGGTGTCGAGAATGTCACCGCGATTTTCCGGTGCGCAGTCATCGAGCAGACTTCGAAATATGGCGGTATTCCGCGTCGCCACGACGCGGTAATACTCTCGCGTTTCTGGCGACAATTCGGATTCCTCGCTCAACAGAATCGCATAGAATCCGCCGTTCTCCACGGCGGAAACGACGTGCCGCGCGACAACGGCGTGCAGACGTTGCCACGGTGTCCGCCCGGCCTGGCAGTCCGCGTCGAGCAGCCTGGTCGTCCGATCGAGCAGTTCGCGCACAATACGGTCCAACAGCCACTGTTTGCTGCCCGCATAGGAGTAGAGCGTCGGCCGGGACACCCCCGCCGCGTCCGCGATGTCGCTGATCGTCGTGCCGCGATAGCCCTTCTCGCGGAACACCGACGCCGCTGCGGTCAGCAGCGCCGCGTCATCGGTGACTCGGGCGCGAGCCACCGCGTCCCTCACATTCCCGCAAATTTGACTGACCAATCAGCATTGCTTGCCGGTTCGCGTCGGGTTTACTCTCAATCGCAGGATACTTGTTCCACTGTGCGGCAATGTCAACATTTCTGCGTGCGCGATTCGCGTCCGGCCCGGTGGAACAAGACACGTGAGTGAAGCCGGTTCGATGCTGCGATGCGGCGGCGTGCGACGCGCGCTGCGTCATCGCCAACGTCCGGGTTGGCGCGATTTCCCTGTCGGTGGGTGTGAGGTAAAGGAGCGGAAGTTATGGGCGGTGGGGCCTACGTTGCCGGTGTCGGGATGGTGCCGTTCGCAACCCCGAAGAAGGCCGATCCCTACGACGTGATGGCGGAAGGCGCGATCAAAGCGGCGCTCGCCGACACGGGGATCGACTACAGCAAGATCGAGCAGGTCTACGCTGGGTACGTCTTCGGTGACTCGACCAGCGGACAGCTCGCCGCCTATCGAGTGGGGATGACCGGCGTACCGGTGATCAACGTGAACAACAACTGCTCCACGGGCTCGACCGCGCTGTGGCTGGCGCGGCAAACGGTGGAAAGCGGCGCGGCGGACTGCGTGCTGGCGTTCGGGTTCGAGCAGATGCGCCCCGGCGCGCTTGACGCGGTGTGGACCGACCGGCCGAACTCGATCGACAGGCTCAACAAGGTCGTGGGCGCCGATCGCGGTGACTACGAGTCGGCGCCGCCCGCGCCACGCTGGTTCGCCATCGCGGCGGACGCGTACATGGAGAAGTACGGCGCGAAGCCCGAGACGTTCGCCGCCATCTCGGTGAAGGCCCGCAAGCACGCGGCGAACAACCCCTACGCCGTGTTCCGCGACCCGATCACGATCGACGACGTCCTGAACTCAACGACGATCTGCGGCATTCTCACCAAGCTCCAGTGCGCGCCACCCACGTGCGGTGCCGCCGCGGCCGTCATCTGCAGCAAGGACTTCGCCACCAAGCACGGGCTGCGCACCGACGTGCGTATCCGGGCGCAGGCGATGACGTCGGACACGCCGGAGGCCGAGGAACGCGACCGGCAGGGCTGGGCGTGGACCGGCATCGTGGGTGACGCCGCCAGGAAGGTGTACGAGCAGTCCGGCGTCGGCCCGGAGGACATCCCGGTGGTGGAGCTGCACGACTGCTTCACGCCGAACGAGCTGCTGACCTACGAGACGCTGGGCCTCACGCCGGAGGGCACCGCCGAGAAGTTCATCGCAGACGGCGACAACACCTACGGCGGTCGCGTGGTCACCAACCCGTCCGGCGGTCTGCTGTCCAAGGGGCACCCGCTCGGCGCGACCGGCATGGCGCAGTGCGCGGAGCTGACCTGGCAGCTGCGCGGCGACGCGGGCGCGCGGCAGGTCGACGGCGCGAAGCTGGCGCTCCAGCACAACGTCGGCGGCGGCAGCTCCGTCGTCGTGACGCTGTACGAAAAGGTCACCTGAGCGCGGAGCCCCGTTCGTGTCCCCCGTTCCCGACGGCGTGTGGGGTGTGTGGGGTGTGTGGTCCGCTCGAAAGTGTGGGCGCGAGCGGCCGATCCAACGGCGCGTCCTCGGCTGGTGCGGCCGAATACCGTAATCGTCGCCGCGGCGCTACCGCCATTGAGACGACGACGAACGTCGGGCGACGCTCCGTTTCGGTGAATGTGCCGTTACAGCACGAGAAATGGCGGATGCGTTCGCGACGTTCGTCGGTTCTCGGTGTCTGTCCCGCTCTCTACTCTGGCCACAGATTGTCGGCCGGAAATGAGGGGAGCGCGGCATGCGCACCACGCGACGGGCAAGCCGAATACTCATGGGTGCGGCGGCCGCGCTGGCGGCAACGTTGGTGGTGAGCGCCCCCGCCGCGTTGGCGCATGACCCGGAAACCAAAGAGGGTGCCGCCGCGATCGCGGCGTTCATGGCCGACCACGAACCGGCGGAACGCACGTCCGCGATCACCGGCGCTGAGGTGCCGTGTGAGAACGGCATGGCGGGGGAGTACCCGTGCCGGAACGTCGATCTGCAAAGCGTGTTGCCGCTGTCGGACATCGGCGGCGGAAACGGCAACGACATCTGGGGCTGGACCGACGCCACCACCGGCAAGGAATACGCGCTCATGGGGCGCACGAACGGCACCGCGTTCGTCGACGTCACCACGCCGACGTCGCCGGTGTATCTCGGCAACCTGCCGTCGCACGGCGGGAGCAGTTCCTGGCGGGACGTGAAGGTCTACCAGAATCACGCCTTCGTCGTCGCCGATGCGATCAACGGGCACGGGATGCAGGT
>WHTY01000165.1 GCA_009377475.1 Actinophytocola sp. | reverse complement strand
GGTGCAGGTAGCGCACCGCCCCGGCCCGGGTCTTCCGACTCGTCGTCTTCACATACATCGCTCTAGACCATACAGCAACAAACCCAGGCCACGCTACTCAGACACGGGTATCCGTTTCTCTAGGCGATTTCGCGCCGTGCCGCACCCCCCAACCCGATGACCAGCACGTTCACGCCACCCAGCCCTCTATGAACCCCGAATTACGCGGAACACGGGCAACGTCGTCGGCGCGCTGCCGGGCCTGACCACCGGATACGGTCCGAGCCACCAGGCCGCCGAGGACCTGGCGTTGCTGCGAGCCGTGCCGAACCTGGTCGTCATCGACCCGTGCGACGCGGTGGAGATCGAGCAGGCGGTGCCCACGCTGGCGGCACACCCCGCCGACAACGTCGACGCCGGTGCGCTGCCCACGCTGCATGACCGGTACGGGCTCGCCACCGACCGCATCGTGGACTCGATCCGGGCGTGGTTGTGAGTCGGCGGCCAGGTCGCGACGGCGCGGCGCTGGATCAGGTCGCCTGCGGTGACAGGGTGGGAAGCCCCGCTTCGGTTGCCGCGTGTGTCAGCCGATCATCGTATGTCACCAAACCGGTGAGTTCGGCGCCGATGACGCGCGCGGTGGACAGGTGGATCGCATCCAGGGAGCGGAGCGAACGATCGGGCTCGTTCATGGCGCTCTCCACGACGTCGTCATCGATCGGTATGACATCGAACGCGGTGAGCAGGTCCCTCGCGTCGGAAAGCAACGCGGGCGTGGCCCTGGTGACGGCTCGCATTACTTCGATGCGCAGGAGCGCTGAGCTTACCCAGGACGCGGTGGTGTTCGCGTCGTAGAACTCGGCGAATGCTTGGGAATGCGTCTCGTCGTGGAGAAGTTTGATCGCAGCGGACGTGTCGACGTAGTAGACGCTCACCAGCGTTCCTCGTCGCGGAGTTCGGCCAGTGCGTCGGTGAGTTGGTCTCCGCCGTCGCCTGGTCGCATTCGCGGGCGGTAGCCAGGCCGCGTCGCTCGCCGTAACCGCCCCGCTTCCGTGAGCCGGGTGAGCACAGGGGCAGGGGCTCTGTCCTGCACGGGAACGATTCGCGCGATCAGCTTGCCGTGCTCAGTGACGTCGATCGTCTCTCCATGTCGGACACGCGTCATGACGGCACCGGTGCTGTGCCGTAGTTCGCGCAATCCCACGCTGTGCGACTCCTCCATGGCACGAGAGTATCACAAATTTGTGGCCACAGCGACGCTCTGCTCCTCACCTCTTCGACGTCGCCCGCTCTACGCCGTCCAGGATGAGGTCCAGCCCGAACTCGAACTCGTAACCGGCGCGCCGTCAGCGCTCGCGCACGCCTAGTTCACCTGCGAACGGCGTTCCAGCAGCACGGTGTCGTGCCAGACACCGTCCCGCTGGGCGATCCGCTCGCGAACGCCGACAGTGCGATACCCGGCAGTGTGGTGCAACGCGATGCTTCCCCGGTTCTCGGTGAAGATCGAACTCTGCAACGTCCAGAGCCCGGCGGCGTCGGCCTCGGTCACGTGCTTGTGCAGCAATGCCTTGCCGATCCCGCGCCTCTGGTGGCTCCCGGCGACGTAAACGGTGGTCTCGGCGACCCCGGCGTAGCACTCGCGCGGTGACACCGGACTGGCCGACGCCCAGCCGACGACCTCGCCGTCCAGTTCCGCCACCCAGCGATGGCCCGGCAGCCACTTGGCGTCCAGGCTGGCCTTGCTCGGCACCGACGTCTCGAACGTGGCGATGCCGGTGTCGATGCCCTCGCCGTAGATGCGGCGCACGGCGGGCCAGTCGTCCGGTTCGAGCGCGCGAACGGTGACATCGGCGGGCAGGTCGTCCGGGCAGCACGGCCGCGGTCCGAGTAGCCCCATCACCGCGTCGGCCGCGTGCGGCAAACCGGTGCAGCACGCCTCGTTGATGGTGACGATCGTGGCCGTGCCGCTCTTGTGAGTGCGCACGAAGCCGACCTCGGCCAGCTTGCGCAAGTGAAACGAGCAGGTCGACTGGCTCGTGCCGAGGACGTCGGTGAGCGCGCCAACGGTGATGCCCTTCGGGCTCGTCGCTACCGCGTGTAAGAGCCGCACGCGCACCGGCTCGGCCAAACAGGCGAACCACTCGGCGTAGGTGTCCGCGTCGGTTTTCGGCAGGACCTTGGCTTGCGGCACGGCGATCGGCATGGCGTCAGTGTATCGACTGCGATCGATGGTTGCTTTGATCGATAGACGTCGATAGAGTCGCGATTGGTTCAATCGATGTTGGTCGATAAAGGAGTTGGTATGGACGGGTTGCCTGTGGTGGTTGTCGGGGCGGGTCCTGTTGGGCTCGCGGCGGCTGCCGAGCTGGTGGAGCGGGGTGTCGAGCCGTTGGTGCTCGAACACGGCGAGCAGGCGGGCGCGGCGGTGGCGCAGTGGGGTCACGTGCGGCTGTTCTCCCGGTGGGCGGAGCTGGTGGACCCGGCGGCACGGCGGTTGCTCGCGTCGCACGGGTGGCAGCACCCCGACGAGGACGCCTACCCCACCGGCGCGGACTGGGTCGCGCGGTACCTCCGGCCGCTGGCCGACGCGCTCGGCGACCGGGTGCGGTTCGGTGCCGAGGTCGTCGGCGTGGCGCGGCGTGGCCGCGATCGGGTGGTGGACGCCGGGCGCGACGTCGAGCCGTTGACGGTGCACGTCCGCAGCGCGTCCGGTGTAGATGTGGTGCACGCCCTGGCGGTGATCGACGCGTCCGGCACGTGGGCGACGCCGAACCCGCTCGGCGGCGACGGGCTGCCCGCGCCCGGCGAGCACGAGGCGTCGGACCGGATCGCGTATCGCCTCCCGGATCTGTCCGAATCGGACGTCCGCGCGCGGTACGCGCGCAAGCATGTCGTGGTCACGGGCAGCGGGCACTCGGCGTTGACGGCGCTGGTCGCGTTGGACGATCTCGCGCAGGAGCACCCGGATACCCGGATAACCTGGCTGCTGCGGCGCGGGCGCATTGGGGACACCTTCGGCGGCGGCGAGGCGGACCAGCTTCCGGCGCGGGGTGCACTCGGCCAGCGAGCCGAGGCGGCAGTCCACTCCGGACGGATCGACGTCGTCACCGGGTTCCGTACCGAGCGGGTCGAGCCTGGCCTCGCGCTGGTGTCCACCGACGGTCGCCGCGTCGACACGGTGGACGAGGTCATCGCGTCGACTGGGTTCCGGCCGGACCTGTCGTGGCTGTCGGAGATCCGGTTGGAGCTGGACACGACGTTGCAGGCGCCGGTGAAGCTGGCGCCGCTGATCGATCCGAACGTCCACTCGTGCGGCACGGTGTACCCACACGGTGTGCGGGAGCTGTCGCACCCCGAATCGGGTATGTACCTCGTCGGAATGAAGAGTTACGGTCGCGCGCCGACGTTCCTCGCGCTGACCGGGTACGAGCAGGTGCGCAGCATCGCCGCCGCCCTCGCGGGTGACTACGCGTCCGCCGAAAGGGTGGAGTTGGTGCTGCCGGAGACCGGGGTGTGCGGCGGGTCGGGGCTGGCGGACGAGCCAGCCGCCGAGGAGCAGGGCGGCTGCTGCGGCGCGCCGAGCGAGTCGGACGCCCTGGCGGCGTCGGCCGGGTGATTCAGCCGCGCTCGGGTGCGAACTCGTCGTTGAAGGCGTCGAGGAATTCCTCGACAACGGGTTCGGCGCGGAATCGCAGGATCAGCCGTCGCCCGTCGCGCTCACGTCCGACGAGCTTGCGCGCGATGGGCCGGTCCAGGATCTCGCGCTCGGCCTTGCCCGCTTCGTCCAGTGTGCAGGCGAAGATCGGTTCGTCCGCCATGGGTTCCTCCTGGTCGTTGGTGCCATGACGACGTGACCATAGACCTATGAGCGCGCTCCAATGTCAAGGAACGGTGCGCACCTGATGCTGGTGGCGTAGTCGATGTTCGCCCAGTAGCCGAAATTGACGTACCCGCCAGCGAACGCCGAAGCAGCTGATTCATCGCATCGTCCGGCGCGATGCTTACCGAGCCACGCGGAGCCACAAGATACGCCTCGTTTCCAGCTCGCGGATAAGTCCTCAGCGATGCGCGGAGTCGTTCCCTGCCGACGCTCTCAGCGCATAACGGCCGTTTCAAGGAATCCCCTTATGGCGCCGCCGAAGTCCTTGCCCGCGTGCGGTTGGTACCACTCGCGGGCTGATTTGTCGCCGATCCGGTGAAGTCGCCGAAGTCGCCCCCTGCGTGCGGTGATAGGGGTCATCCTGGACGACGCTTCAGAAGTGAGGGGGTCAATTGGGCAAGCGCAACTATCACGATAAGCCAGAAGTTGACCGGGCGATCAAGACGTTGGTCGAGGAACGAGGATGGCGGCTCGAGAAGGCAGGGCATCTGTATCACCTGCTCTGTCCATGCGGCGAGGACTACGTTCGAGTAGACAGCACGCCGCGCAATCCGGGAAACCACGCGAAACGGATCTCGCGTCAGGCCGCCTACTGCCCCGACAGGCATGGTCTGAGCCCACACCCGACGGCGCGCGGACGACGAGGTGTTTCAAAATAGAAACAGTAGTGGTAGGCTCGCCGTCAGCAGCTTCGAGGAGGGGGCATATGCGGCAGTACGAACTGATCTTCGCGGTCGATGAACTCAGCGACGCAACCGTGACCGCTGTCTACGAGTCCTTCGATGCGCTCTACGCGCGGCACGGTGACACTTTTCTGTTCACGGTCACGCAGGACGGTGAGTCAGCGCAGGACGCTGCCACGCGTGCGGTCGGGTCGCTTGAGGAGCAGGGCGTGCGGATCCAGCGGCTCTGCGAGGACTTCGTTGACCGTGGTGACATCGCTGAGCGCGCCGGCACCACCGTGCAGGCTGTCGGGCAGTGGATTCGTCGTGACCGGCTCAAGAACGCGCCGTTTCCTGAGCCGTACAGCTTTGTGTCGGGTGGCATCTGGCTGTGGGGCGACGTGAACGACTGGCTGCGTCGGGTCGGCAAGGACGCCGACGAGCAGCATTACCCCGGCTGGCAGGACGTCGCCGAGGTCAACACCTGGCTGACGACTCGGCTGGCAGACAACGCCTTCGCCTGACCAGCGGCGAACCCGCCCGGGGGTGTGGGAGCCATACATGATCGCCGCTGCGAGTATGGGTTCCTCCGACGTGGAGCGGACACACTCTGTCGTCGTAGGTTCACCGCCATGAGTGCGGGCGAGCTGTCGGGTCGAAGGGCGCTGGTGACCGGGGCCGCGAGTGGAATCGGGCGGGCCTGTGCGGTGCGGTTGGCCAACGAGGGGGCGGCGGTCCTCGTCGTCGATCGGGACGCGGACGGCCTCGCCGAGCTGGCCACGGACATCGACGTCGAGCAGGCCGTCGCCGACCTGTCGCGGCTCGACGACGTCGACCGCCTGGATCTCGACGTCGACATCGTGGTCAACAACGCAGGCCTGCAGCATGTCGCGCCGGTCAAGGACTTCCCGCCCGAGACGTTCTCCTACATCCTTCGGGTGATGCTGGAGGCGCCGTTCCGCATCGTGCGCGGCGCCCTCGGGCACATGTACGCCAACGGCTGGGGCCGCATCGTCAACATCTCCAGCGTGCACGGCATGGTCGCGTCCCCGTACAAGGCCGCCTACGTGTCCGCCAAGCACGGCCTCGAAGGGCTCAGCAAGGTCATCGCGCTTGAGGGCGCCGCCCACGGCGTGACGTCGAACTGCGTCAACCCCGCCTACGTCCGCACCCCGCTGGTCGAGAACCAGATCACCGCCCAGGCCGAGGCTCACGGCATCACTGCGGACGAGGTCATCGAGCGCATCATGCTGGACCGCGCCGCGCTCAAACGCCTCATCGAACCGGACGAGGTCGCCTCGTTCGTCGCCTACCTCTGCTCCGACGCGGCGTTGTCCATCACCGGGTCGTCGATGCGGATGGACGGCGGCTGGACCGCGCACTGACCGTCACGAACAGGGGCCACGACGCCATGGCGGCTGCGACAATCGGTGGGGTGTTCTGGAACGACTTCCTCCGGCTGCTCGCGCGCGACGCGGCTGCGGTCGAGTTCGAGGGTCCGCTGCTCGCCGCTCGGGCGCGCGGCGAGCCCCCTGAGGTCATCGAAGAACTCGAAGAGGGCAAGCACCTCGCGCTCCAGGTCCGCGAGATGCTGGCCAGCCGACGTCGCAGGGAGGGGCAGCTCACTGCCCTGTTCGAGACGGCTGGCGACCTCGCCCGGCTGTCCGACCTCGACTCCGTCCTGAACGCGATCGTCCGGCGGGCACGGCAACTGCTCGGCACGGACATCGCGTACCTGACCATGCACGACCCGGAGCGCGGCGACACCTACATGCGGGTAACGGACGGCTCGACGTCGGCGGCGTTCCAGCAGCTCAGGCTTTCGCTCGGCGAGGGCCTCGGCGGCCTTGTCGCGCAGACCGGCATGCCGTACTTCACCTCGAACTACATGGCCGACCCGCAGTTCCGGCACGTCCACACCATCGACTCCGCCGTGGATCAGGAAGGTCTCGTCTCCATCCTCGGCGTGCCGTTGCAGATCGGCTCGCGGGTGATCGGCGTGCTGTTCGCGGCCAACCGCGCCGAGCGGCCGTTCACGCGGGAGGAAGTCGCGCTGCTCGGCTCGCTCGCCGCGCATGCCGCCGTTGCCATCGACCAGGCCCGGCTGCTGGAGGAGACCCGGGTCGCGCTCGACGAGCTGAACAGCGCCAACCGACTGCTCCAGGAGCACAGCGAGGCCGTGGAACGCGCCGCGGCGGCGCACGACAAGATGGCGCAGCTCGTGCTGACCGGCGGCGGGGTCGCCGAGCTGGCCGTCAGCACCGTCGAGGTCATCGGCGGTTCCCTGCTCGTGCTGGACGAACACGACCGCGAACTCGCCAGCGTCGCGAACCCCGTCCCGATCGAGCCGCAGTCGTTGCAGGGCGCGATTGCGGCGTCGCGGGCAAGCGGCCGTTCGGTGCGCGAGTCCGGGCACTGGGTCGCCGCCGTCTCCGCGGGCATCGAACACCTCGGCGCGCTGATCCTCAGCGGCACACCCGACCTAGGAGGGCGCTGAATAATCGGCGTGTCGTCCCGGATTGTGCGTTTGAGCTGGGAGAATCGGTCCATGCAGGGTGTGGTACGCATGGACCGGGAACTGCTGGACGCGCAGGCTCTGGTGGGTCATCTGGTCGCCGAGGGCAGCATGTTCGAGTTCTTGGCTGAGCATCGCCAGGATGTGTTTCCCGATGGGGAGTTTGAGGATCTGTTCCCCTCGGGTAAGGGCAGGCCGTCGATCCCGG
>WHTY01000135.1 GCA_009377475.1 Actinophytocola sp. | reverse complement strand
CTCGGCGACCAGATGACCCACCAGAGCCTGCGCGTCCAACAGCTCCCGATCCACCCGCTCAACGCCCTGCATGGACCGATTCTCCCAGCTCAAACGCACAATCCGGGACGACACGCCGATTAATCAGCGCCCTCCTAGGCGAGTTGCTCGTGGTGCATGTCCTTGAGGATCACGCGCATCACTTCGTCGTGTTTGGGCCAGTCAGGCGTGCCGATGCCTACCTGGTGCAGCGCGGAGCGGATGGCGGCGCGGAGGATCGCGATGGCCTCGGAGAGGCTGGCTCCCTCGGCGTCCGCCTCGATCTCGATGATCTGGTTGCCCGCATCGGTCGACACTGCGGAGTCGCGGAACGCGGGGTTGCACTTCTCTTGATCCAGCAGCGCGTCCATGAGCTTGTCGGAGTACTCGAAGAGGTCGTCACCGGAGGAGGCCAGGAATTCCCAGTGTGAGTGAGCGGTAATGCTCATCCGAGACCTCCTTCGGTCTGGTAGCAGGGCTGTCGTTGCAGCCATGCCAATGCGTTCTTCCCGTAGTTGGCGCCGCTGGGCGTCAGGTGAATCCGCCGCTGGGTGCAGTCCGCAGGGACACTTCACCGTGTAGTACTTGGGCGGCGCCTCGATGGTCCACCCAGCACGATCGAAGTGCTCCAGAACCGCCTCCAGTTCCTTCTTCGGGTGCCGCTTCCAATACCCCATATGGGGACACCTCTCAGCGTAGCGCAAGATTAAGAGACCTGGATCACAGTGAGCCGAAGTTCACGAGCTTAGCGCGCTGTGATCAGCCGGTGTCTCCGGGTGGTCGCCACCCCTGCACCCTCACCGGTTTGACGCCGATCGCACGAACTCCGCCAGATCCGCCGCCTGGCGCAGCCGCGACGGCTCGTGCACGTACATCATGTGCCCGGCCGGGTAGTACGCCCGCGTGATGTTCTCCCGCCGCTCGTCCGGGATCGCCAGGTGCGCCAGGGTGTGCTCGGCGGCGAAGTACGGCGTCGCGCCGTCGGTGTAGCCGAGGCTGACGTGCAGCTTCAGGTGCGGGTTCGCCCGCATCGCGGCGGACACCTTGTCCGCGGCGGACACGTACTGGTTCTCGAACTCCTGGTACGACCACGCCTTGTGCGCGGCCATGTTGATGATCTCGTACGGCAGGTCGTTCTCGTAGCCCAGCTCGCCGCGCACGTAGTGGTTCAACGCCGCCGTGTACGGCCCGACCATCGCCGACATCGACGGGTCGTCGGTGAGCTGTTCCTTGCCGTAGTCGGTGTCCGGGCCGGTGAACCGCGAGTCGAGCCTGCCGACGACGAGCTTGCGGTCCCGCAGCAGCTCCGCGAAGAACCGCAGGTGCTCGATGCGCAGGTCGACGCGGTCGATGTAGTCGGGCGACAGCCCGGTCAACGTCGCCAGCCGCGCGACGATCTCCCGCCGTTCGTCGTCCGTCAGCCGCGCACCCCGCGCGAGCGACAGCGGGTAGTCGCGCTCGGCGAACTCCTCGGCTTCCCGCAGGACGTCGTCGAGGTCTCGGCCGTCGTGCCGGCCGTGGTAGTGCGCGATCGAGGCGTACGTCGGCAGGAACAGGCTGTACGGCAGGTCGTTCCCGCCGGTGAACCGGAGGGTGCTGAAGTCGAGCACCGCCGAGATCAGCAGCAGCCCGTTGAGGTACATGCCGTAGCGGCTCTGCAGGTGCTCGGCCAGCGCCGCCGCACGCAGCGTGCCGTATGACTCGCCCGCAAGGAACTTCGGCGACAGCCACCGCCCGTTGCGCGATGTCCACAGCCGAATGATCTCCCCGACGGACTCGACGTCACCGCTGAAACCGTGGTAGTCCTCCGGTTTCTCGCCCTCGGCCGGACGCGAGTAGCCGGTGGACACCGGGTCGATGAAGACGAGGTCGCTGTGCCGCAGCAACGTCTCGTGGTTGTCCGTCAGCCGGTACGGCGGCGGCTCCGGCGCTCCGACGTCGCCAGCCACGACGCGCCGGGGCCCAAGCAGACCGAGGTGCAGCCAGACGCTGGACGAGCCGGGCCCGCCGTTGAACGCGAACGTCACCGGACGCGTGCCCGTATCGGCGTCGTCCAGGGTGTACGACGTGAGGAAGACTTCGGCTTTCGCGACGTGGCCGTCGAACGTGCCGTCGGTGACGCTCTCCTTGCGCAGCACCATGCGGCCGGTTCGCGCGGTGTAGCGCAGCTTGTGCCGTTTGATCGCCAGCGTGTGGTCGGTGGTGACGAAGTCGTCGGTCGGCGTGGGGCGGTCCGGGGTGTCGGAGGACTTTCCTGCGTCGGGTTCGGATGGGTTCGCCATGCTGATCACTCTAGGACGATCACAATGGGGACGTGGTCACTCAACCCGCCGCCGTGGCGGCCCGCGCTGCCGACATCGCCCAGCTCGACGCCGACGTCGCCGAGTGCCGTGCGTGCCCGAGGCTCGTGGCGTGGCGGGAGGAGGTCGCCCGCACCAAGCGCGCCGCGTTCGCGGACCACACGTACTGGGGACGTCCCGTGCCCGGCTTCGGACCCGCCGACGCCTCGCTCGCCATCGTCGGCCTCGCGCCCGCCGCGCATGGCGCTAACCGCACCGGACGGATGTTCACCGGCGACCGGTCCGGCGACTTCCTCTACGCCGCGCTGCACGACGTCGGCTTGGCCTCGCAACCCACCGCGACCAGCGCCGACGACGGCCTTGAGCTGTACGGCGTTCGCATCACCGCCCCGGTGCACTGCGCGCCGCCCGCGAACAAGCCGACGCCCGCCGAGCGCGACACGTGTCGTCCGTGGCTGGCCCGCGAGCTGGAGCTGCTGGCGCCGACGTTGCGTGCCGTCGTCGTGCTCGGGGCGTTCGGGTGGCAGGCGCTGTTGCCGGTGCTGGCCGACGCCGGGTGGCACATCCCGCGCCCACGTCCCCGCTTCGGCCACGCCATCCACCACGCCGTGTCCGACACTCCGGACGCCGTGTCCGACGTTCACGACGCCGTGTCCGGCACACACGGCACCCTGCACCTCTTCGGCTGCTTCCACCCGTCGCAGCAGAACACCTTCACCGGCAGGCTGACGCGCGAGATGCTGCGGGACGTCCTCGCCAGCGCCGCGAGCGCTGCGACGTTACCCGTCCGTAACGTGACGTAGGTATCCCCGCCCAGGGTCCGCACAAGCGTCGTGGTCTGTGTGGTGCGACTATGTCCGTATGGGCGCAACCAAGTCGGAACCGACCCGCATCGTCATCCTCGGTGGCGGATATGTCGGTCTCTACACTGCGTTGGGGCTGCAGCGCATGCTGCGGGCCAACGAGGCTGCCGTGACCGTGGTCGATCCGCAGCCGCACATGACCTACCAGCCGTTCCTGCCGGAAGCGGCGGCCGGCGCCATCGAACCGCGCCACGTCGTGGTCCCGCTGCGGCGCGCGCTCAAGCGCTGCCACGTCCTCACCGCGCGGGTGCAGCAGATCGAGCACACGCGCAAGGTCGTCACCGTCGAGGCCGCTGACGGGCACATCGAGGAGGTGCCGTATGACCACCTCGTGTGCGCGCTCGGCTCCGTGGCGCGGCTGTTGCCCATCCCTGGTCTCGCCGAGGAAGGCATCGCCTTCAAGACCATCGGTGAGGCGATCTATCTGCGCAACCACGTCATGACGCAGATGGACCAGGCGTCGAGCACCCGCGACCCCGAGGTGCGCAAGCGCAAGCTGACGTTCACCGTCGTCGGCGGCGGCTTCGCGGGCATCGAAGCGCTCGCCGAGCTGGAGGACATGTCCCGGTTCGCGTGCCGCTACTACCCGAATATCGAGCCGGAGGACCTGCGCTGGGTGCTGGTCGAGGCCGCGCCGCGCATCCTGCCCGAGGTGCGCGAAACCCTCGGCGTCTACACCGTCGAGCAGTTGGAGAAGCGCGGCATCGAGGTGTACCTGTCGACGTTGGCGAAGTCGTTCGAGAAGGGCCACGTCGTGCTCTCCGACGGCACCGAGTTCGACTCCGACACGATCATCTGGACCGCCGGTGTGAAGGCCAACCCGGCGCTGGCCGACTCCGACCTGCCGCTGCACAAGTCCGGCAGGGTGCAGGGCACGGCCGCGTTGCAGGTGCTGGACCACCCGGAGGTCTGGGCCGCTGGCGACTGCGCCGCGATCCCGGACCTGTCGGTCACCGAGGACGACCCGACGGCGATCTGCCCGCCCAACGCCCAGCACGCCGTCCGCCAGGCCCGGCACCTCGCGAAGAACATCATTCGCGCGCTGCGGGGCAAGCCGGTCAAGGACTACAAGCACAAGAACATGGGCTCGGTCGCCAGCCTCGGCCTGCACAAGGGCGTGGCCGACACCCTCGGTATCAAGGTCAAGGGTTTCCCGGCGTGGAGCATGCACCGCATGTACCACGTCAAGGCGATGCCGACGTTCAACCGCAAGGCGCGCATCACGGCGGACTGGCTGCTCGGTGGCCTGTTCAAGCGCGAGGTGATCTCCATGGGGCAGATCCAGCAGCCCCACGAGGAGTTCCACCGCGCGTCGGGCAAGGTGCCGGAGCGGAAGTCGGACGGCACGTCGGACAGCACTGCCTGACGACGTCGAGCGCGGGTGGCGCCGTGAGTGAGGAATACGGCGCGCCGAGTGGGGGACACGACGCTGTGAGTGTGGGACATGACGTGCCGAACGGGGGACACGGCGCCGCGAAACGCCCCACGGGTGCCATAGCGCGCCGCAACGCATAGGCTCGGCGGTGCCCCCGTAGCCCAACCGGCAGAGGCAGTCGACTTAAAATCGATCAAGTGCGGGTTCGAGTCCCGTCGGGGGCACCAACGACGTGGGCAACGAAGTCGGGCTCGGCTCTCACTGAACAGTGAGTATGAGTGGCCCGTCGTCGGTGATGGCGATGGTGTGCTCGCTGTGCGCGGCTCTCGCGCCGGTGGCTGTTCGGAGCGTCCAGCGTTCGCCACCCAGGTCGCCGCGGTCTCGCCGTACTGGTTGTTGGTGCTCGCGCTCAGTGTGGCGGGAGTCGGTGTCGGCGCCACCCTGATGCCCACCATCACCACCGCCACTCGACGTCTGGCTGGCAGCGACGTGCCATCGGGCACCACGCTGCTCAACGTGATCAACCAGGTCGCGGTGTCCTTCGGGTTCGCCATGACGTCTGTGCTGCTCGCCACCCAGCTCAGCGATAAGGTTCCGCAACTCGCTGGCGGGCACGTGGGGGATGCCTACGCCCTTCCCGCTCACGAACTGGCAGCGCTCGCTCCCGCACTGGCGGCCAGCATCCAAGCCACGTTCGTGCTGCCGGTGGTGCTCACCCTTGGTGCGCTGGCGGTCGCGCTGGTCTTCCTGCCGCGACGGCGTTCGGGGTGATTGGCGCCGCGCTAATCATCGTCCTTGTGCGCTTTCCCCTTCGGCTTCTCTTCCTCTTCCCACTTCTCTTCGTCCTTGCCGTCGTCCTTACCTTTGCCCTTGTCGTCCTCGGGCGGCTGCGGGGCGGGGATGCGTTCGCGGTGAAGCAGCGTGATGGAGCTGATCAGCGGCTGCGGCGTGTCGGTCGTGAACGCGAGCTGGCGGAACTCGCGGACGCGCGAGCCGTCGGACAGCTGCAGCTCGACTCCGATGTGGACTTTGTTGCCGCCGGTGGTCCGTGGCTGCGAGAAGACCACGACCTGCCTGATCGGCCGCCACCGCGCGAGGTATTGCTCCTTCCCGCTGGACCGCATCGCGGGCGCGAGCCGTTGCCACGCCTGTTCCGCCTGGCCGGGCAGCAGGCGGTAGTACTCCAGTGCGGCGCGCTTGAGGTCGGCGGGTTGGACGTCCTGCGTCGGCGTGGACGTCTCCGTCTCGGGCGCGGGCTGCGCGACCGGCGGCGACTCCGAGCCGAGCAGCGACACCAGCAGCACGATCACTGCCAGTGCAGCGACGGCGACGCCTGCCGCGACGTACCGGCCCCGATGACCTGCGCTGCCCTGCTGGGCCGGGACGTGGTGCTGCTGCATCGGGTGCGCGTCGAGCAGGGTGCCTGCCGGACCGTTGGCCCCGTTCCCGGGGGCGCCCATAGCCGACGTCGTGGGCGCTGACCCCGACGTCGCCCACGGCGCAGTGGCGGTCTGGACGAACGACGGCAGCGGCGCGCCCGTCGTTACGGTGCGCAATGCGTCGGTCACCTGTCCGGCGTCGAGGCGTTGCGCCGGATCGGCGTTGAGCATCGCCGCCAGCACCGGCGTGAGCTCGGCGGCGTGCTGCGGCTGTCGCACCTGGCCCGCCGCGATGACGTGCAGCAACGCGAGCGGATTCTCGGCGTCGTCGCCGAACGGCGGGCTGCCTTCGAGTGCGGCATAGAGCGTCGAACCGAAGGAGTAGACGTCGGACGCAGGCGTCGGCCGGTGTCCGAGTGCGATCTCGGGCGAGAGGTACGCGGGAGTGCCCGCGAACACGCCGGTCTGCGTCAGCGCGACGTCTCCAGCGGCGTGCGAGATGCCGAAGTCGGTGAGCTTCGCGGTGCCGTCGTCGGTGATGAGGATGTTGGCCGGTTTGACGTCGCGGTGCACGATCCCGGCCGCGTGCGCGGCGGACAGTGCCGACGCGACCTGCGCGCCGATGTGTGCGACGTCCGCCGGTGACAGTCGACCGTACTCGGCGATGACATCGGCGAGGCTGCGCGACGGCAGGTACTCCATGATCAGCACCGGCAGGCCGTTGTCGATCTCGACGTCGTGCACGGCTACCGCGTTCGGGTGATGTAGCCGCGCGGCGATCCGGCCCTCCCGCATCGCGCGCTGCCGCGCCTGCTCCGCCTGTTGCGGATCGGCGTTAGGCAGCCAGAGCTGCTTGACCGCGACCGTGCGGTGCAGCCGCTGGTCAACGGCCTGCCAGACGATGCCCATCGCGCCCCGCCCGAGCAGTGCGCGCAGCCGGTAGCGACCGGCGACCAGATCGTCGACCTCACTCACCGTGCGACCTTCCGGTACTGCTGTTCACCCGGCCAGGTTAGCCGCCACGCATCGACGCCCGCCGTGCGGCGGGCGCAGCGCGTGGGCGCGTTCGTGCCCTCGTGCGCCGTGTCCCGTCTTCGCGACGCCGTGTCCGACCCTCACGACGTTGTGTCCTACGTTGGGGACGCTGTGTTCGGCATTCCGGACTCCGCGCCCAACACCGCGATCCTGGTTACGCGCTTCGGGCAATGACGTCTTTCTCTGCGTCTGAGCATTGGCTGGCGCAACCTCAGCTCGACCCGTATAGGTGATGCCCACATACTTGCGTATCGAATAACTGTTCGACTATTCTAGTGGCAGGTCTCCTCCATGGGGGCGCGGGATGACGAGTCGGTGTCAACGCGCGGCAGGGGGTGAGGCCGATGTCGGAGCACAACCAGGAATCCGAATGTGACAGGAATCCGAATGTGAGCCCGAAGGCGAGGGGTGTCTCTCGACGCCGCAGGACGTGCTTCGCCTTGGCGACGTCGAGTGGGCTGAGTTCGATGCGGACGCTCTCGTTGAGGTCGCGAAGCTCTCCCAACGCCTGATCGGCCAGGTCCAAGCGGTCCGGCTCAAGGCCATGGCGGAGCTGCGCAAGCGACGCGGCAACGAGCGGGAGACGGCTGACGAAGTCGGACTCGCGCTAGCAGTCGGTCAGCACCAAGCCGACCGTCAGATCACGCGCCGTTTTCCTCGGTTGTTGGCGGTATTGGAGCGCGGCGACGTGGACGCCAGTAAGGCCGAGAAGGTAGTCGAGACCGGCGCCTTGCTGTCCGATGAACATGCCGATCAGTCGCGATGAGCGCAGCCTGGATGCGATCCGCGCTGACGTGCTGACCGAGTTGCTGTTGGGCAAGCGACACAGCTACAAGCAGGTGCAGATTCAGGTGACCGTGCCGGTCACGACGTTGCTCGGGGCGCGAGACCTGCCTGGCGACCTCGAAGGCTACGGCCCCGTCCCCGCCGACATTGCCCGCGAGATGGCCGCCGACCCGAAGTGCACGTGGCGACGACTCCTCACCGACCCCGCCACGGGGCAGCTATTGGAGATGGGACGCCACCGCTACAAACCACCCGCGCAACTCAGTGACTACGTCCGCGCCCGCGACCAACGCTGTTTGGTGCCGGGCTGCAACCGTCTAGCTCGTCGGTGCGATACCGACCACAGCATCGAATGGCAGCACCTCGGCACGACCGACGCCAGGCTCCTCGTGTGCTTGTGTCGGCGTCATCATCGGCTCAAGGATCGGCCAGGGTGGAGCTTCGGGGACACATTGACGATCACCACACCGACGGGGCGGAAGTACCGGCCCCGAGTGCCCCGCATCGCAGAACCCAAACCCGAACCGCCGCCGGAGCCGGGGCCGGACGCGAACCCGTCCGAGCCCGCGTCCGACGCGGAGTCACCTGAGCCGCTCGACCCTGGTCCACCGCCATTCTGAGTAGGAGTGTCCAAACGTGATGAACATGCCAATCTGATCAGTAGCCGAAATACGGAAAAGACAGGCTAATCGGCCAAGACGTGCCCAACGCGAAGTTCGTGAAAATGGAAGATTGGGCAAAACTTCAGCGTCGCCTCGCGTCTGCGAAATCGACAGCAGTTAATAGTGTCACGACAACCAGTAATGCAATGCAAAAGAACGAGTAATAAGCGCCCAGAAGTGGGTTACAGTATGTCGTTTGAATGCGGCTTGGGTTCTAATGTCTGAGTTGTTTTCCCCCTGCGTGGCCGCCACAATGCCGCCATATGAGCTACGACCCATACCAAGGCCACTACCAAGGCCACGCGCCGTATCCACAGCAACCGCCGCCATATCCGCAACAGCCGCCACCACAACCACCGCCGCCACAGCCGCACGGTGGGCGGAACTACGAGAGTTCGACCACGATTATCAGAATCGTGCGAGCAGTGACCGGCTTTGCGGCGGCCGTTTTCTTGCTCCACATCTTGTTCGTGGTCTTCGAGGCCAATCAAGGCAACCCGTTCGTGTCGTTCGTCTACAGTATTGCCAAAACACTGGTGCTGGGGCTGGGCGATGTGTTCACGCCGGACGACTGGAAGATCGGCGTGGTTCTCAACTACGGTTTCGCCGCGCTCGTGTGGCTTATCGTCGGGCGCCTGATTGTCCGGGCCTTGCGCCGTCCCTGACGCTCACACACGCAAGGCCGCGAGGTCGGGAGATCCCAACCTCGCGGCCTGCGGTGTCGAGCTGTGCCAGGACTACCGGAGCAGGTACTCCATCGCCCTGCCCATCACGGCCTCTCGGCTGGCGGCATCCGAGATCCCTTCGAGCCCGAAGCCCATGTAGACGGTGTCGTCGGTGGCGACGACCGCGCCCTCCGGGAACCCACCGGCGGTGGTGCGCTCGAAGTTGTTCGGGTTCGGCGAGCTGCCCGCAGGCGGCCCTGCCGCCTCCCATCCGTCGATTCCGGACTCGAAGCTGGTGCTGCCCTCACCCGTGGACACCTCGATGTCGTCGAGGAACACGCCGAGGCCCTGCACCGCCCAGTCGCTTGCGTAGGCGATGGACACCTCGACCTGCTTGCCCGCGTAGTCGGACAGGTCGACCCGCCACTGCTGCCAGCCGCCGGAACCGCCGGACGCCGCGTGCCACTCGCCGGTGGTGCCGGTCGGGTCGCACGAGCCATCCGCGTTGAGCGTCTGGTAGTGGTTCAGCTGCGGGTGCAGGTCGTTCCAGTCCGACGAGCAACTGTCACCAGTGTCGGTCGACGTGTGCCCGTTGAGGTCGGGCAGCGTGGTCCAGTCGTCCTGACCAGCCGTGCGCGCCTCGACGAACAGGTGGTCCCAGTGCGCCTCGGTGTTGTACGACGTCCAGAACGACTTCTCGGCGCCGCCCGCGGGCACTGTGATCGTGCGGGTCAGCCGCTTGTACGCGACGTTGCCGATCTGCGAGTACACGTAGTGCTCGCCGGTGCGCGGGTCGAACGGACCACCCGGACGGTCGTACTTCGCCGCCGCCCAGCTGTCGAACTGCGGGAACTCGCCCTCCGGCAGCAGCCCGCTCGTGGTGATGAACGACGACGCGGTGTCCTGGTTGTCCGCGCTGTCCCCGCCGTTCAGCGAGAGCGCCATCCCGTCGAGCGGGGTGTCGGTGCCCGTGACGCCGTACGGCTCGCCGGTCTCCGGGTTGATCCCGGCGTCGAGGTTGGCGATACCGGCGCCGAACCAGTACTCGATGACGTCGTTCATGCCGTTGCCCGAACCAGGCAGCGGGCGACAACGCGCCTGCACCGCAGGGTCGGAGCGGCACTCGGCGTTCTCGAACGGGTCGTAGAGCTGCGAACCGACGTTGGTCGTGTACTGCTGACCAGCCCATTTGCCGGTGTACAGAACACGGCCACCCTCGTTGAGGTAGTCACGCACCGCAAGCAGCTCCGTCATCGCCAGGCTGGACGCGTTGCCTGCCGCCCAGCCCTGCTCCCTGGTGACGACGTCGTCGCCGGTGTACCAGACGACCGCGTCGTAGTGGCCGAGCACGCCGAGCGCGTCCGGCGCGGTGCGGCCGTTCGCGTCCACGTCGTAGACGTCGTACGACAGGCCGTTCGCGTCGAGCGCGTCGGTGTAGTAGCCGAGGTACTGCGGCCCGCCGGACGGCAGGCTCGGCGATGCGCCGGTGTAGTCCTCGGCCGCCATCACCAGGACGGCGGCGTCGTTCTCGGACACCGCGTCGTAGCTGAACGACTCGCTGGACTTGCCGCCGCCTTCGAACCACACCTCGACGGTGTCGCCCGGATCGGTGCCGACCACTTCGCCGCTCAGGACGTGGTAGTACTCGTCGTTGCCGACGCCGTAGGTCTCGCCGGACTGCCACTCGCTGGTCGGCGCAGTCTGGACGTCGCCGCCGTCGACGCGGTACTTCACCGTCACCGGGCCAAGGCTGCGCTTGGCCAGCACTCGGACCTCCTGCGGGTCGCCGTAGGACTTGTCGAATCGGAAGTCGAACATCGACAGCGCGTTGTTCTCCGGGTCGATCTCGGCCTGGCTCAGGTAGAACGGCTCCACCGAGATACCGACCGGCGACTCCGGGTTCGCCGGGGTGGTCGCCGACTTCGCGAGCCCGAGCGAGAACGGCAACGTGTCCTCGAACTCCTGCTGCACCAGCTCCTCGTCGTCGGGGAACACGAAGCCGCTGCCCGGCGTGCCCTCGCCCAGCTCAGGGGTGAAGGCGATGGTGCCGTTCGCGGAGTCGGCGTAGTCGGTCGTCTCGCCGTTGGTGACGTACAGCTCGTCGGAGCTGATGCCAGGGTCGAATCCTGGAATCGCGGGCTTCTCGTCGGTGCCAGCAAGCGCCACGTACAGCGGGTTGTCCGCGTCCGGCGTGCCGACCTGCCAGCCCTGCGGGTACAGGATGTAGTCGCCGTAGGAGTGCCAGTTGGACTGGAACTTCGGCTTGATCTGGTCGAGCAGTCCCTGCAACGCCTGGGTCTCGGGCTCCGACGCGGGGGAAGGGCCGCGGTAGGTCTGGCTTGAGATCTGCGAGGACGAGCCCTCCTCGTCGTACTTGAAGTGCTCGTCGAAGTTGCGGTTCAGGTCGACGCCGTCGGCGTTGCTGACCTGGCCGTCGACGTCGTTGTCGCGCAGGTTCTTCCGCCACAGCCGCTCGTGGTCGAAGGTGTACTGGTACCCGTCCGGGTTGGCGACCAGCACGAACCACAGCTCGGTGTCCTTGAGAAGCCGCTTGATCTCCTTGTCGTTCGCGCGCCACCGGTCGAGGTACCAGTGCAATGTTCGCCGGTTGACCTCGGTGCTGATCCACTCGCGCGCGTGTTGCGTCGCGGAGTACAGCACCGCGGGCCGGGTGCCGTCCGGGACGTCCCGGGCGCCCTGCGTCACCTTGAGCGCGATGATCTCCCGGCCCTGGTAGGTGTGGCCGAGCACCGCCAGCTTCGTCAGCTGCGGGTTGCGCCGCGCGATGTCGTACAGCTCGTCGCGGATGCCGCCTTGCTCGTCCCACGAGCGCCAGACGTTGTAGCCGTTCTCGGCCTGTTGCGCGGCGAGCTGGCGGGACGTCTTGCCGTTCTTGTTGCGCTTGACCTCGAGGTCGATGCCGCGCTCGGCCAGCTGGTCCCGCTGGCTGTCGTCGAGCACGATGTCGAGTTCCAATTTGGACCCGCGCTGACGGGTCTCCACGATGTCATGCCCCTGTCGCGCCAGTTCGTCGGCGCGTTTGGCGGCCACCGTCGCGGTGTAGACCTCGAGGTCTCCGCCGGGTGGTTCCGCGTGTGCCGTCGATGCGACGGCCCCTGCCGCGATGAGCAGGGATGACGTAAGTGTCACCAATAGTTTTTTCACTGCGTGCCCCTCAACCTTCTGGGTGATCGAGACCGCAGGGAAGCGTACGCCCGTTGTGTGACATGTCACAGGTTTGAGATTTTTTCGTTATTTGGGTAATTCGTAACCACCGCAAACGGTTCGAGGCGTTGCGCTCAGTGGCTTACGACGAAAGTAGGGGCGTGGTCGGCGTCGTGCGTAACGGTGGCACGAATTGTGGCGACATTCGTCGAGTTCTGTCCTCTTAATCCATAAAGACGGTTCTGTCGCCGCGCTTTTCCGGCTTATGCTCACCGCGCTTTTTCGCACTGTCGTGTGGATAGGCGAGGTGGACGTCGAAGTCATTCTCGTCGTACCGAAATCGGCGCGGCGAAACCGAAGGGAGCGTGCTCGTGGGAATAGTCGCGAGAATTGCCGGACTGGCGGTGGCCGGTGCGGTGGCGCTGTCGGTGGGTGCGCCCGCCGCGCAAGCGCATGACCCGGAAACCGAGGAGGGCGCCGCCGCGATCGCGGCGTTCATGGCTGACCACGAGCCCGCGGAACGAATGGCGCCGATCACCGGCGCTGCGGTGCCGTGTGAGAACGGCTCGGCCGGTGAGTATCCGTGCCAGAATGTGGATTTGCAAAGCGTGTTGCCGCTGTCGGAAATCGGCGGCGGAAATGGCAGTGATATCTGGGGTTGGACCGACGCCAGCACCGGTAAGGAATACGCGTTGATGACGCGGTCGAATGGCACGGCATTTGGCGACGTCACCACGCCGACGTCGCCGGTGTATCTCGGCAACCTGCCGTCGCACGGCGGGAGCAGTTCCTGGCGGGACGTGAAGGTCTACCAGAATCACGCCTTCGTCGTCGCCGATGCGATCAACGGGCACGGGATGCAGGT
>WHTY01000090.1 GCA_009377475.1 Actinophytocola sp. | reverse complement strand
TCGAGCTCACCCCCGCGACCCGCTAACCAGCACCAACGACAACGCCTAGAGACACGACACCCGACCGCGTCCAGACACGTTTACCCAGCTCACGCCCACATTCCCACCCCTAGGCCGACCGAATTACGCGGAACGCGGGCGACGGTAATGGCCGCACCGGACGCCTTGTCCTCAACCTCATGCTCGGCAGACTCGGATACCCGCCCGCCATCGTCTACAAGCGTGACCGTGACAAGTACCTGCGCGCCATGAGACGTGCTGATCGGGCCGAGTACGGTCCGCTTGGCGAACTGATCGCACGCAGTGTGACCGATAATCTCCATAAGTTCGTGATCCCGGCAGTCGCTGGGCCAGTCAAACTGGTCCCGCTTGCGGCCCTGACCACCGAAGACATCAGCGAAAACGCTCTGCGCGTTGCCGCAACACGAGGTCGATTGCGGGCGGTCAAGGGTGACGATGGTGCGTGGCGCAGCAGCAAGAAGTGGGTTGACCAGTACCTCGCAAGTAGGTACGAGCGTCGCTAAACATCTGGCCATGCCCTCGGGTCACGCACAGAGCCCTATCCTCGCCCGATGTAGGGCATCGTCGTCGCGGTGAGCGTGAGAAACTGGACGTTCGCCTCCGGCGGCAAGCCTGCCATGTAGACAACGGCGCGGGCGGCGTGCTCGGCGTCGAACGTCGGCTCCGGCCGCACGCTCCCGTCAGCCTGCCGCGCCCCGGTGGCGATACCGCTGGTCATCTCGGTGGCGGCGTTGCCGATGTCGATCTGTCCACACGCGATGCCGTAGTCCCTGCCGTCCAGCGAGATCGACTTCGTGAGCCCGGTGATGGCGTGCTTGGTCGCGGTGTAGGCGACGCTGCCCGGCCGGGGGCGGTGCGCGGAGATCGACCCGTTGTTGATGATCCGCCCGCCCTGCGGGTCCTGCGCCTTCATCACCCGCACCGCGTGGTGCGCGCACAGGAACGCGCCGGTCAGGTTGACGTCGACGGCCTGCTGCCACTGCTGGGGCGTGATCTCGTCCACCGCTCCAGGCGGCCCGAACATCCCCGCGTTGTTGACCAGGACGTCGACCCTGCCCCACTCGTCCACCACCGCATCGAACGTCGTGGCAACGGCGTCGGCGTCGGTGACGTCGGTGGGCAGCACGAGCGCACGGTCCGCCGGGATGCCCGCCGCCGTCTCCCGCAGCGCCTCCACTCGACGTCCGATGAGGACCACGCGGTAGCCGTCCTTGGCCAACGCGCGGGTGATGTGGCGGCCGAGTCCTGATCCGGCGCCAGTGACCACGGCGACGGGATGAGTGTCCGTCATGACGTCAGGTTCCCAGGGCGTCGAGGTCCACGGTCAGCGCGCACGGTTCGGACGCCGCGAACCGCCCTTCGGCCCGCTGGGACTCCTCGTACTCGCCATCGATCAGGTGATAGACGGTCGCGGTGACCGGCGGATTCGGGTCGATGACCCAGTACGTCGGGATACCCGCGTCGGCGTACTCCATCGGCTTGATCGCGGTGTCCATGTGCCCCGAGCCGGGCGAAACGATCTCCACGGCCAGCAGCACGTCGGACGCCGTCGCCATCCGAGCCGTCACAACCGACTCGCGCGCGATCACGAGATCGGGAACCCGCACCACCGGGGAGCGAAGTCGCAGGTCGACGTCGATCTCGTTGAGCAGCACGAGTCCGTCAGGAACCTGACCGTCGAGCAGCGCGATCAGCCTGGTCTGAATCCGGGAATGCAACGGGGTCGGCCGAGGGCTCATCACGACTACGCCGTCCTGCAGCTCGTAGCGGGCGCTGGTGTCCTCGGGCAGCGCAGCGAACTCCTCGACGGTGTAGTACCGCCGAGGGTCGTACAGCAGCGCGCCGGTCATGTCCCTCACCGTACCGCCGGGACGTCGGTTCGCCGGTCAGCCACGCGGCGGCCCGGTCGTCGCCCGGACGACGAGCGACGGCGTCACCAGCCGACGCCGCGCCTTCCCCCGGTCACCTCGGGCGCGCTCCACCAGCGTGTGCGCCGCGAGACGCCCCATCTCGGCACGCGGCTGGTCCACAGTGGTCAGCGCGACGTGCCGGAGTCCACTGAGAGCGGTGTTGTCGTAGCCGACGACGGAGATGTCGTCCGGCACGCCCAGCCCGGCGTCGGCGAACACCGACAGCGCCCCGACGGCGTTGACGTCGTTGGCCGCGACGACCGCGGTGGGCAGCGTCCCGCCCCGCTCCAGCAGCCGGGCAGCTGCCTTCTCACCCCCGGCGTCGGTGTACTCGCTGCGGACGACGTCCGGGCGCAGGCCGTGTGCCCGCATCGCGGCGGCGTACCCCTCCCGGCGGATGCGCGCCTCGGACGTCTTCCCGCCGTCGAAGTGCATGATCCGCGTGTGGCCGACTCCCACCAGATGATCCACGGCGAGCCGTGCGCCGAGGCCGCCGTCGTCGTTGACCGTGTCGACGCCCGCGATGCGCGCCGGACGCGCGACCACGACGACCGGCGACTCCCGCGCCGCGTCGGCGATCACGTCAGCGGGCACGGCCGCGCCAAGCAGCGCGAGTCCCGCTGGCCGGAACGACAGCAGCCGTGTCACGGCGTCCCGCTCGCGCTCAACGTCCAGCCCGCCGGTGTTGAGGATCAGCTCGAACCCCTCCGCCCGCGCGACCTCGTCGATGCCGTCCACGATCTCGGCGAAGAACGGGTTGTGCAGGTCGGAGACCAGCACGCCCAGCAGCGTCGACGTCCTGCTCGCCAGCGAGCGAGCCATGGCGTGCGGCGCGTAGCCCAGCTCGGCGGCGGCGTCCAGCACCGCCTGCCTGCGGCGCTCGCTCACCTTTTCCGACCCGCGCATGACCAGCGAGACCAGCGCGCGGGACACGCCCGCCTTGGCGGCGACGTCCGCCATCGTCGGCCGGGCCACTACTGCCTCCCGCTGGACGTCTTGACAGTGCCGCAGCCCACGCTACACCATTAGAGCGCTCCAAATTAGAGCGCTCTAACGGAGGGACCAGGGCATGCGGATGGCAGTCGCGGGAGCGGGCCGGATCGGCACGATGCACGCCACCAACCTCGCTGGGCTGGAGGAGTTCGACGAGATCGTGCTCTACGACCCGGCGCCGGGGAGAGCGCACGAGGTCGCCAGCGGAATCGGCGGCACGGTCACCGCGACCGACGACCTCGCCGCGCTCATCGACTCCAGTGCCGGCCTGATCGTCGCCACCCCGACCGACACCCACCCTGACCTGGTGCGCAGGGCGATCGCGGCGGGCACGCCGGTGCTGTGCGAGAAGCCGCTCGCGCCGAGCCTCGCCGAGATGCGCTCGCTCGTGCCGGAGATCGAGGCGTCCGGCGTGCCGGTCGTCGTCGGCTTTCATCGGCGCTTCGACCCCGCGACCGTCGAGCTGTACCGCAGGCTGCGCGCCGGCGAGGTCGGCACCGTCTACCACGTGCGCGCGGTGTGCAACGACGCCGAGCCGCCCGCGCGGGAGTTCATCGCCAGCTCAGGCGGGCTGTTCCGGGACTGCCTGATCCACGACCTCGACGTCATCCCGTGGCTGCTCGACGAACCGGTGACCGAGGTCTACGCGTCAGGGTCGGTGCTGGTGGACGAGGCGTTCGCCGAGGTCGGCGACTGGGACAACGTCGTCGCCACGCTGCGGTTCGCCAGCGGCGCGCAGGCGTTGCTGTCGGCGTCCCGCCACGACCCAGCCGGATACGACTGCCGGATGGAGTTGTACGGCAGCAAGGACACCCTCGCCGTCGGCCTCGACGCCCGCACACCGCTCACCTCCCTCGAACCGGGCGGACCCCGCCTGCGGGCGAACGCCTACCGCGGCTTTCAGGAGCGGTACCGGCCCGCGTACGTCCACGAACTGCTGACGTTCGCGGCCATCGCGGCAGGCGAGGTGGCCAACCCCTCCCCCGCGCGCGACAGCCTGCGCAGCCTGGAGCTGGCCGAGGCGTGCGAGCAGTCGGTGCGGAGCGGGCTCCCGGTGCGGGTCGGCACGCCCGTTGCGGCGTGAGGGACGGCGTCCGGAGCCGATCTTGAGACGTTTTGGTTGCTATAGCAACCAAAACGTCTCAAGATCCACTCCTGGTGGGGGCGCGCCGCAAACCCCTACACCAGTTCCTTACGCACGCGCTCCAGCATCCGGCGGTGGATGTCGTCGGCGTCTTCCTCCCAGCCGAAGACGCACACCGTGGCGACCCCGTCGAACTCCGCCTCGCGCAGCGTTGCGAAGAACTCGTCCCAGTCGACCTCGCCGTTGCCGATCTCGTTGTGCTGGTGGATGCGCACGTCCGCGCCGGGCGGGTTCACGATGTAGCGGTTGCCGACGTTGGCGCGGTGGTTGAAGCAGTCCGCGATGTGCACGTGGTGCAGCCGGTCCCCCGCGTACGACATCATCCGCCGGACGTCGCCAGCCCCGTCGGAGAGGTGGAACGTGTGCGGGCCGCAGTACAGGTAGTTCACCCACGGCTTGTTGATGCCGCGCACGATCTGCACCGCAGCGTCGTTCAGCTCGGCGAAGTCGTACGGGTGCGCCTCGAGGTTGAGCCCGATCCCGTACGACTCGAAGACCGGGATCAGCTCGGACATCGACCGGTAGAACGCGTGCTCCGAACGCACCGGGTCGTTCGGAGCACCGGACAGCTCCGAGTTCACGATCGGACACTCCAGCTCGGCGGCGATCTCCAGCAACCGCCGCCAGTTGCGCACCTGCGCTTGGCGTTCCTGCTCGTCCGGCGATGCCCAGTTGAACACCGGCACCAGCGAGAGGATCTGGACGCCCGTCTCGCGCATCGCCTGCTTGACCTCGGCGATCGCGGCGTCGTCCGCCTTCGGGTACTGGTGCCAGCTGAAGAAGTCCGCGCGCGGCGACAGCTCCAGGTACTCGTACCCCAGCTCGGCCGCCTTGCGGACCTCGTCGGCCACCGACAGGTCCGCGTGATACATCGCGGGATCGAGTGCGATCTTGACCATGCCACTAACCTCCGTAGAACTCGGGCCGGTCCTTGAGCTGGGTGTTGACCACGCCCCCGGTGTGCAGCGACTCGACCGTCGCGTCGCTGATCACCGCCGCCGCGTAGCCGTCCCACCCGCTCGGGCCGGTCAGCGCGTCGTCGCGCACCGCCTGCACCCACTCCGTCAGCTCGACGTCGAACGCGTCCGCGAAGCGGTCCTTCCAGTCCTGGTAGACACCGCTGCGCACCTGGCCCGCGCTGCGCAGCCACACCTGCGCCGGGTCGGGCAGGCTGACGGTGCCGGTCTCGCCGACCGTCTCGCAGCGGATGTCGTAGCCGTACTGGCAGTTCACGAACACCTCGAGGTCGATCCGCGCACCACCGGCCATCTCGAACAGCATGAACTGCGGGTCGGTCAGGTGCGCGAACTTGTTGGACGTCGAACGCGGCGTGAGCACCTGCGCGCTGACGATCTCGTCGTTCAGCAGCCACCGGACGGTGTCGATCTCGTGGATGGCGGTGTCCTGCGCCGCCATCGCCGAGTGGTAGCCCTCCGGCACGGTTGGGTTGCGGTGCGCGCAGTGCATCAGCAACGGCGTGCCGATGTCCCCGGCGTCGATGACCTGCTTCATCTGCCGGTAGCCCGCGTCGTAGCGGCGCATGAACCCGACCTGCACCAGCCTGCGCCCGCGCCCCTGCTCCGCCTCGACGATGCGCAGGCAGTCCTCCGCCGTCGTGGCGAGCGGCTTCTCGCAGAACACGGGCTTGTTGGCCGCGATCGCCGACAGCACGTACTCGGCGTGCGTCGGCCCCCACGACGTCACGACGACAGCGTCCACATCGGGGGCGTCGATCACCTCCTGGCCAGTGGAGAGCGCGGATGCGTTTACATCGGATGCGACCTGCTTGGCACGTTCCGCGTCGATGTCGGTCACCGCGACCACCCGCGCGCCGACGATCCGCTCGGTGATCCGGCGGATGTGGTCCTGGCCGATCCAGCCGGTGCCAATGACGCCTACGTTGATCATGAACCGATCTCCTGCTCGTGTTTCTCGTGCACCGCGCCGACGTCGGGAGCGTCGATGCGCTTCAACTCGTGCTTCAGCGCGTCGAGTTCCGCCCCGCCAGCCATGTGGTGCGTCAGGTCGTCCAGCGTCAGCTCAGCGCGCGGGGACGACAGGTCGAGCGTGCCCTGCCTTAGGATCACGAAGTGGTCCCCGACCAGGTACGCGTGGTGCGGGTTGTGGGTGATGAAGATGACCCCGAGCCCGGCCTCGCGAGCGGCGGAGATGTACTTCAGCACAACCCCGGACTGCTTCACGCCGAGCGCGGCGGTCGGCTCGTCAAGGATCAGCACCTTCGCGCCGAAGTGGATCGCCCGCGCGATCGCGACGACCTGCCGCTGCCCGCCGGACAGCGTGTCGACCGGCTGGTCGATGTCGGGCACCTTGATGCCCATCTTCTGCAGCTCATCGTCGGCGATGCGGCGCATCGCGGCGACGTCGAGCCGCCGGAACGGCCACGGCCCGATGGTCAACTCCGACCCGAGGAAGAAGTTGCGCCACACCGGCAACAACGGCACCAGCGCGAGGTCCTGGTAGACCGTGGCGATGCCGCAGTCGAGCGCGTCACGCGGCGACGAGCAGTTCATCGGCTCGCCGCACACGTGGTACGAGCCAGTGTCGTGCTGGTACAGCCCCGAGATGATCTTGATCATCGTGGACTTGCCCGCGCCGTTGTCCCCGAGGATGCAGGTGACCTCCCCGGCGCGCACCGAAAGGCTCACGTCCCGGAGCGCGTGGATGTTGCCGAAGCTCTTGCCGACGTCGGTGAGCTCAAGAATCGGCTTCGTGGAGTCGCTCATGGCGTGTCACCTCCGCTGGGCGCGCAAGCGCACCCACATGTTGAGGACGACGGCGACCAGCAGCGTCGCGCCGATGAAGAACATGAACAGGTCCGGGTTCCAACCCGCGTAGACAACACCCTGCTGGGCCATGCCGAGGATCAGCGCGCCGATGGCCGCGCCGATCGCGGTGCCCCAGCCGCCCATCAGCGCACAACCGCCGATCACGGCCGCGGCGATGTAGATCAGCTCGTTGCCGACACCCTCGCCGGACTGGACGGTGCTGAAGCGGAACAGGTTGTGCATGCCGACGAACCACGCCATGAACGCGACCGTCATGAACAGCCCGATCTTGGTGTAGTTCACCGGCACACCGACCGCGCGAGCGGAGTCGGCGTTGCCGCCAGCGGCGTAGATCCAGTTGCCGACCTTGGTCCGCAGCAGCACCCACGTGGCCAGCGCGACGAACAGGATCCACCACAGCACCGTGATCTGGACGTTGACGCCGCCGATGGTGAACGTCGACGAGAACACCTTCTGCGCGGAGGCGTACCCGTCCATGTCGGAGATCGTCGGGCTCGCGACACTGCCGGTCACCCACCGCGTGATGGCGAGGTTCAGCCCCTGCAACATCAGGAACATCGACAGCGTGATCAGGAAGCTCGGCAGCTTCGTCTTCACGACGAGGTAGCCGTTGAGGAACCCGATCAGCAGCGAGACACCCAGCGCGAGCGCGGCGGCGACCCAGATGTTCAGCGACAGCTCGTAGGCGAACATGCCGCCAGCCAGCGCCGACGTGATGACGCCGACACCGGCGGAGAGGTCGAACTCGCCGCCGATCATCAGCAGCGACACACCCACGGCCATGATGCCGATGGTCGAGCTGGCATAGAGCACCGTCGAGAGCGAGTCGAACTCCCGGAACGGCACCGCGACCGTGAAGAACAGCGCGAACACCGCGACCGCGCCGACCAGCGATCCCACCTCGGGGCGGGTCGCGAAGCGGCGTGCCAGCGAACGCTGGGTGACGCGGGCGGGGGTGCCCCCCGGCACCGTTTCCGGTGACGGGGGGCTCGCAGGTTTACGAGGGGGACTTTTCGTTGTTGCCATGAAATATCACCTGGTTCCGTTGGCGGCGAACTTGGCGATGTCGTCGATGTTGCTGTCGTCGATGAAGGCGGGGCCGGTCAGCACCGGCTCCTTGCTACCGCCCGCGAAGTTGCCGTTGGACAGGTACAGCCAGAAGGCGTCGATGCTCAGGTAGCCCTGCAGGAACGGCTGCTGGTCGACGGCGAACTGCACCGAGCCGTCCTTGATCTTGTTGACTAGTTGTTCGTTGGTGTCGAAGGTGGCGACCTTGGCGTCGCTGCCCGCGCTCTTGGCCGAGCCGAGGGCGGTCAGCGCGAACGGCGCACCGAGGGTGACGACGTAGTCGATGCTGGAGTCGGACTGGAGCTTCGCCTGCAACGTCGACTGCACCGAGGTCATGTCGGAGCCGTTGACGTAGACCTTGGTCGTCTTGCCGTCGAACGACTCCTTCAGCGACTGGCACCGCGCCTCGAGCGCGACGTGGCCCTGCTCCTGGATCACGCACAGCGCATGCTTCGCGCCCTCGTCGTTGAGGCGCTTGCCGAACGCGGTCCCGGCGAGGTGCTCGTCGGTGCCGTAGTACGACATCGCGCCGACCTCTTCCCAGTCCTCGATGCCGGAGTTGAACGCGACGACCGGGATCCCAGCCTCGTTGGCGCGCTTGACGACGCCCTTCAGCGCGTCCGGCTTGGCCAGCGTCAGCGCGATACCGTCGACGCCCTGGTCGATGGCGTTGTCGACCAACGTCGCCTGCTCGCCTGTCTCGTCGGCTGCCGAATACTGGAAGTCGATGTTGCTCTTCGTCGCGGCGGCCTCTGCGCCCTTGCGGACGATGTCCCAGAAGGTGTCACCGGCGACGCCGTGGGTGACCATGGCGATCTTGTAGGTCGGCGTGTCGAGCGCGGCCTCTTCTTCCTGGCTGCCGCCACTGCTGCTGCAACCTGCGAGCACCAGAGCGGCCGCTGCAAGACCGGCGACGACGGCGGAAGGTCGGGTGAACAGTCTCTTCATTGAGAACACCTCGTGGTTTCTTCGATGGGGAGGGGGTTACTCGGCGGTGATGCGTGACCGAGGCCGGGAGGCGCCGGCGAGGCCGACACCGTTCAGGTACTCGCGGGTGCGAACCGCGATGGGGAACGGCACGTCGGCGGCGCAAGGGTAGAGATCCTGCTCCACGATGACGAACCTGTCGTGTTCCAGAGTGGACAGCTCGTCGATGATGCTGGCGGGGTTGGGCACGCCCGCTGGCGGTTCGACGCAGACGCCGCGCTTGACCGCCTCGCCGAAGGAGAGACCTCCCTCGGCGACCTGGTCGAGGACGTCGCCGTCCATCTGCTTGATGTGGACATACTCGACCCGCTCCGCGTAGCGGCGGATCAGGTCGACGTTGTCGCCGCCGCCGTAGGCGACGTGGCCGGTGTCGAGGCACAGGTTGGCGTAGCGGGAGTCGCTCTCGTTGAGGTAGCGCTCGATCTCGGGCTGCGTCTGGATGTGGCTGTCCGCGTGCGGGTGCAGGCACAGCCGGACGTCGTACTCGTTGAGCAGGATCTTGCCCAGCTCGTCGGCTGCCTTGCCGAACCCGGCCCACTGCCGCGCCGTCAGCTCGGGCGACTCGGTGTACTCACCGGTCTTCTCGTCCCGGTACATCGGCGGGATGAACACCAGGTGGTGCGCGCCGACGGCGGCGGTCAGCTCGGCGACCTTGCGGGTCTGCGCGAGCATGTCGTCCCACTGCTCAGGGCGGTGCAGCGCGCCGAACGTCGTGCCGCCGGACACCTTCAGCCCGCGCTTGGCGACCTCATCGGCGAGCACCTTCGGGTCGGTGGGGAGGTAGCCGTACGGGCCGATCTCCAGCCAGGTGTAGCCGGCTTTCGCCAGCTCGTCGAGGAACTGGACGTAGGACACCTGGTGCTCGTCCTCGGGGAACCACACGCCCCAGGAGTCGGGCGCGGAACCGAGACAGAGGTTGCCGACTGCGGTCTTGGCGGATGCGGTCATGGTCGGCTCCTTTCAGGAGGTGGTCGGGAAATGCAGTGCGGCGGCTGTGTCGCTGTCACTCCGCTGGACGTCTGGCCAGCGGGTGGTGACGGTTTTGGCGCGGGTGTAGAAGCGGACGCCGTCGGGGCCGTGGATGGGGCTGTCGCCGATGAGGGAGTCCTTCCAGCCGCCGAAGCTGTAGTAGGACATCGGCACCGGGATGGGGACGTTGATGCCGATCATCCCGACGTGGACCTCGCGCTGGAACTTGCGCGCGGCCGCGCCGCTTGAGGTGAACAGGGCGGTGCCGTTGCCGTAGGGGTTGCTGTTGATGAGCGCGATGGCCTCGTCCACGGTCTCGACCCGCGCGACGGCGAGGACCGGGCCGAAGATCTCGTCCTGGTAGGCGGCCATGTCGGGGGTGACCCGGTCAAGCAGCGACGGGCCGACGAAGAAGCCGTCCTCGTAGCCGTCGATGGTCAGGTCCCTGCCGTCCACGACGACGTCCGCGCCCTGGGTCTGGCCGGTGGCGACGGCGTCGATGACGCGCTGTTGGGCGTCGCGGGTGACCAGCGGACCCATCTCGCTCGCGGGGTCGTCACCGGGACCCACCTTGACGGCGTTGGCTTTCTGCTTGAGAACGTCGACCAGCGCGTCCCCGGCTTCGCCGACGGCGACACCGACGGAGACGGCCATGCAGCGCTCGCCTGCGGAGCCGAACGCGGCGGCGGTGAGGTGGTTGGCGGCGAACTCCAGGTCGGCGTCGGGCAGTACCACGGCGTGGTTTTTCGCCCCACCCAACGCCTGCACGCGTTTGCCGGACGCGGTGCCGCGCTCGTGCACGTAGCGGGCGATGGGGGTGGAGCCCACGAACGAGACGGCGGCGATGTCGGGGTGGTCGAGGAGTGCGTCGACGGCGGTCTTGTCGCCGTGGACGACGTTGAACACGCCGTCCGGCAGGCCGGCTTCGGCGTAGAGCCGGGCGATCAGGTTGGACGCCGACGGGTCGCGCTCGGACGGTTTGAGGACGAACGTGTTGCCGGTGGCGATCGCGATCGGGTGCATCCACAGCGGCACCATGATCGGGAAGTTGAACGGCGTGATGCCGGCGACCACGCCGAGGGGTTGGCGGAAGTTGTGCACGTCGACGTCGCGAGAGACCTGGTCGGAGAACGAGCCCTTGAGTGCGTCGGCGATGCCGCAGGCGTACTCGACGACCTCCCGGCCGCGCACGATCTCGCCGCGCGCGTCGGCGATGACCTTGCCGTGCTCGGCCGAGATCAGCTCAGCCAGTTCGTCCTCGTGGCGCACCAGCAGCTCGCGGAAGGCGAACATGATCCGCTGCCGTTGGGTCAGCGACGAGTCGGCCCAGGACTCGAATGCCTTGCTCGCCGCGGCGACGGCGGTGTCGACGTCCGCGGCCTCGGCGAGAAGGACGTCGGACTGCTGCGCGCCGGTGGCCGGGTTGAACACCGGCCCGGTGCGGGTCGAGCCCGCGCTGGTGGCGGTGCCGTTGATCCAATGCTCGATGGTTGACACGTCAGGTTGCTCCAATTCTTGCGGTCAGCGGGGCGGGCTGTGGCGGCCTTCCCTGCGGGTCACGGGCTAGAGGTAGTGCCGCTGGTGTTGTTTGTGGGCGGCGTAGGTGTCGTAGGCCTTGCGGGTGGAGTCCAGCTCGGACACTTCGGACACGGGCACGTCCCACCAGCCGGAGCCAGGCGGGTTGGGGCCGTACAGGTCGACGTCCACATGCACCACGGTCGTGCGGTCGGATGCTTTGGCTTTGGCGAGCGCGTCGCGGAACTCGGCCACGCCGGTGGCACGCAGGATGTCGGCGCCGAGGCTGGCCGCGTTCGCCGCGAGGTCCACCGGGAGAACGTCGCCGTCGAGCAGGCCGGTGTCGGTGTCGCGGTAGCGGTACTTCGTGCCGAACCGCTGCGAGCCCAGCTCCTCGGACAGCGAGCCGATGGAGGCGAACCCGTGGTTCTGCACCACGACGATGATCACCTTCAGGCCCTCGGCGACCATCGTGACGATCTCCGAGCTGAGCATGAGGTACGAGCCGTCACCGACGAGCACCACGACCTCGCGATCGGGGGCGGCCATCTTGGTGCCCACCCCGGCGGCGATCTCGTAGCCCATGCAGGAGTAGGCGTACTCGACGTTGTAGGCCTTCGGGTCGCGGGCGCGCCACAGCATTTGCAGGTCACCCGGCATCGACCCGGCCGCGTTGATCACCACGTCGCGGTCGTCCAACACCTGGTTGAGCGCACCGAGGACCTCGGTCTGCGCGGGCACGGGGGTGTGCCCGACCGCGTAGCAGGCGTCCGTGGTGGCGCGCCAGTCGTCGGCCAGCTCCCGGACCCGGCCCCTGTAGGCGTCGGTCACGCGCCACCCCTCGAGGGCGTCGGTGAGGGCGGCGAGGCCGAGCTTCGCGTCGGCCAGCAGCATCTCGGCGGAGTGCTTCGCCGCGTCCAACCGGGCGACGTTGAGGTTCGCGAAGGTGACGTCCGGTTGGGCGAACACGGTGTGGCTCGCCGTGGTGAAATCGCTGTAGCGAGTGCCGATGCCGAGCACGACGTCCGCGTCGGCCGCGAGGGCGTTCGCGGCGGCGGTGCCGGTGGAGCCGATGCCACCCACCGCTGCCGGGTGGTCCCAGGGCAGCGCGCCCTTCCCGGCGTGGGTGTCCGCGACCGGGATACCGGTGGCGTCGGCGAACGCTGTCAGCTCGGCTTCGGCTTCGCTGTAGACGACGCCACCCCCGGCCACGATCAGCGGCTTTTCCGCGTTGCGCAGCAGCGCCGCGACCCGCTCCACCGCTGAGTCTTCCGGCACCGGGCGGCCGATCCGCCACACCCGGCGCCGGAAGAAGTCCACCGGCCAGTCGAATGCCTCGGCTTGGACGTCTTGGGGCAGACACAGCGTCACCGCACCGGTCTCGACCGGGTCGGTCAGCACCCGCATCGCCGCGAGGGCGGCGGGCATCAGCTGTTCGGGGCGGGTCACGCGGTCGAAGTACTTCGACACCGGCCGGAAGGCGTCGTTCACGGTGACGTCCCCGGCGCGGGTGTCCTCCAACTGCTGCAACACCGGGTCCGGGTAGCGGGTGGCGAACATGTCGCTGGGTAGCAGCAACACCGGCAGGCGGTTCGTCGTCGCCAACGCCGCACCGGTGACCATGTTGGTCGAGCCCGGCCCGGTGGACGCCGTACACGCGAACGCCTGGAGCCGGTTGCGCATCTTCGCGAACGCCGCCGACGCGTGCACCATCGCCTGCTCGTTGCGCGCCAAGAAGTAAGGAAGGTCGCCGCTGTGCTGGTCGCCGGTGTGCGCGGCTTGTAGCAGCGCCTGCCCGAACCCGGCGACGTTGCCGTGTCCGAAGATGCCCCACACGCCGGGGATCAGCCGCTGCTCCACGCCGTCCCGCTCCGAATACTGCGCGGCGAGGAACCGCACCAAGGCCTGCGAGACCGTCAACCTGACTGTCGTCATGACCGTGTTCTTTCCTGACTCCGGACTGCTCGACGCGGTACCGCTCATTGCTCTCGCTCCTCACCTGTCCGGCCACTCGGACGGGCCTCCGGCCCGGCCTCGCTCGGCCGGGTCGAGCAGCCGGAGGGCGTGGTCAGCGGCAGGCGTGGATCGACGTCTTGCGACTGCCAGGTCTGGCGGATCCAGGCGTGGGCGGGGTCGTCGCAGATCAGCCACGCCCTGTCCTGGCCAGGCCCTGCCATGACGTTCAGGTAGTAGAGGTCGTAGCCGGGCACCGCCATCGACGGGCCGTGCCAGCCGTGCGGGATGAGCACGACGTCACCCGAACGGACCTCGGCGAGGACGTCGATGGGCCGCTCGGGACGCCCATAGACGCGCTGGTACCCCATCCCGTGAGGGGCTCCGCCCCCCGCGTACCCCCCGACGAACGCCGAATCGGACGGCGCGACCTCGAAGTAGTAGATCTCCTCGAGCTCGCTCTCGTTCGGCCCCGGCTCGTCGTGCTTGTGCGGCGGATACGACGACCAGTTCCCCGCCGGGGTCAGCACCTCGCACACCAGCAGCTGGTCGGCCTCAAAGGTGTGGGGCAGGCAGTAGTTGTTGACCTGCCGGGAGCACACCCCCGCACCCCGCAGTTCGGCGGGAGTGCGCTCGGCCGGTTGGTACCGCGCCGTCAGTCGCCGCTCACACCGCGCGGAAGGGAGCCCGAAGCGGCCGCCGTGCTCACTGGTGATGACGGCGCGGGCATCGCGGGGCAGGTACGCGAAGTCAGTCACCCGGGTGAAGACCCCGTCCCGGCCGGTCAGCCGAAAGGTCTCCGCAGTCTTATCGGCTCGACCCTGCGAGCAGGTCTCGCGAGTTTCCACGGTGCAGCCACCGGACAGCGGCAGCACCAGCATCTCGTCGTCGCCGGTCTCGATGACGTGCGAGCCACCCGGCGCGAGCTGCAGCACGCGCAGCCCGGAGAAGCCCCAGCCAGCGGACTCCGGCGTGACGACGGTGGTGTACGGGCCCTGGCCGGTCGAACCGGCGGTCAGGTGCAGTTTCTCGGTGGTGTTCACAGCAGGCTCACCGCCCTGTCGACAGCTCCGGCGACGTCGCCGTCGGCCGGGTAGAGAAGGGAACGTCCGATCACGAGGCCCTGCACGGTCGGCAGGGCGAGGGTGTGCTGCCAGGCGGCGAACGCCTTGTCGGCGTCGGAGACTTCGCCGCCCAGCAGCAACACCGGCAGGGTCGATGACGCCAGCACGCGAGCCATCGCGGTGACGTCGTCGGCCACGGGCAACTTCAGCCAGGTGTAGGCACTGGAGCGCCCCAGCCCGGACGCGATCGTGATCGACGTCGTGATCGCTTCCGGTGAGAGGTCGTTGCGGACCTTGCCGTCGTGCCAGCGCGACAGGAACGGCTCCACCATCGCGATCCGGCCCCGCTCAGCGAGCGCGTCCACCGCATGCGCGGTGTTCTCCAGTATCGACGGAGTCGCGGGATCGTCCAGCGCGATGCGGGTCAGCATCTTGCCGCCGTCGAAGCCGAACCGGTCGATGGCCTCGGCGTCGTAGCCGGTGAAGCGGTCGTCGATCTCGAAGCACGACCCGGCCAGCCCGGCGCGGTTCATCGACCCGAACACCGACTTGCCCTCCAACGCCCCCAGCAGCAGGAGGTCGTCCAGGATGTCGGCGGTGGCCAGCACCCCGGTCACACCAGGGCGTGCCAGCGCGGTCCGCATCCGGCCGAGCAGTTCGGCACGATCAGCCATCGCGCTCGCGTCGGAGCCGACCTTGTTCGCGCCCCGCGCGGGGTGGTCGGCGGCGATGATCATGGCGCGGCCGGTGTCGCCCAGCACGGACTTCGCGCGCGTGCGCTGCGCGGCGGCTTCGGCGATGGCCTCGGGGTGATGCACCCGCGTGGTCACCAGCTCGCGCACCTGCTCCTGGGTTAGCGCGACAGTGCCCTCGCTTCGGACCTGCAAGCAATCCTCAGACACCGGCGACCTCCCGCAGCTTGGCCGCCACCTGCTCGGCGGTCGGCATCGCGTCCGAACACGACAGCTCACCCGCCACCAGCGCACCAGCGGCGTTGGCGAACGAGATCGTGCGCTCGGTGTCCCACCCGGAGAGCAGCCCGTGGCACAGCGCGCCACCGAACGCGTCCCCGGCACCCAGGCCGTTGACGACGTCGACCGGAATCGGCGGCACCTCGACGGGACCGCTCCCGTCGTCGGCCAGCACGCCCTTCGGGCCCTGCTTGACCACCGCCAGCGACACTCCGGCCTCGTGCAGCGCCTTCGCGGCCTCGTGCGGCTCGGCCGTGCCAACGGCGGTCAGGCACTCGTCGAGGTTGCCGACCGCGACCGTCACGTGCCGCAGCGCCTCCGCGACGACCTCGCGGGCCTGCTCGCGGGACTCCCAGAACATCGGCCGGTAATCCAGGTCAAGCACCGTGATCCCCGACCGGCCCCGCGCCTCCAGCGCCGCGAGAGTGGCCGAGCGCGACGGCTCCACCGACAGCCCGGTGACCGTCGCCCAGAAGACGTCCGCCGACCGGACCGCGTCGAGGTCCAGCTCGTCGGCGTGAATTTGCAGGTCGGGGGCGTTCTCGCGGTAGAAGTACAGCGGGAAGTCGTCCGGCGGGAAGATCTCGCAGAACGTGACCGGGGTCGGCGCGCCAACCACCGAGGTGACGAACCGGTCGTCCACCCCGAAACCGCGCAGCGCCCGGTGCACATATCGCCCGAACGGGTCCTCCCCCGTGCGGGTGATCACCGCCGCACGCCTGCCGTACCTGGCCGCGGCCACCGCGACGTTCGTCGGGCTGCCGCCCAGGTACTTCCCGAACGACGTGACGTCCGCGAGGCTCACCCCCACCTGCTCCGGATAGACGTCGACGCCGACCCGACCCATCGTCAGAACCTCGACCCCGGCGTCCGGTGGGCCGCCCTCGGTCTGCACTGGCACTACTCCTCCTCGCACTGTGGCGACGATCTCCACGTTGACTAGTGCGCTCTACTAGCGCGCTCTAGTGATGAAGACTATGATGGCCCTCACACGGTCGTGTCAAGACCTGAACGACAGAAATTCCAACGCCGTGATCGCGGCGAATGATCGGAGTGGGGATGCCGGAAGCACAGGGGGACACCGAGACGACGGGGGGACCACCGCGCCGGACTGACCGGCGCCCGACCATGACCGACGTCGCCCAGCGGGCCGGCGTGTCACGGGCGCTCGTGTCGCTGGTGTTCCGCGACGCGCCCGGCGCGAGCACGGCGACCCGCGAGCGGGTGTTCCGGGTCGCGGACGAGATCGGCTACCGGCCGGACAGCGCGGCGCGGATGCTGGCGAGCAGCCGCAGCAAGGTGCTCGGGGTGCTGCTGACCGTGCGCAACCCGTTCCACGCCGACATGGTGGAGAGCATCTACCCCGTCGCTGAGCAGCGCGGTTACGAGATCCTGCTGTCGGCGGCGTCCCCGACCCGCGACGAGTGCAAAGCCGTCGACGCGCTGCTCGGTCACCGCTGCGAAGGGCTCCTGCTGCTCGGGCCGACGTTGCCGACGAGCTACATCGCCGAGCTGCGCAGGAAGCTGCCGGTGGTGTCGTTGGGCAGGCATTTCCGTGGCATCGACGTCGACTCGGTGCACACGGCGGAGGCGAAGGGCGTGCGGCAGGCGATCGCGCACCTCGTTGAGCTGGGGCACCGCTCGATCGCGCACATCGACGGCGGGCGCGGCCCAGGGGCGGCCGAGCGGCGCAAGGCGTACCGGGCGGCGATGCGCAAGCACGGCCTGGACGACTACATCCGCGTGCTGCCCGGCGACCAGACCGAGGAGTCCGGCTCAGCGATGGCGCAGGTGCTGCTTGCGGAACGCGAGGCCATGCCGACGGCGGTGCTCGCGGGCAATGACCGGTGTGCGCTGGGGCTGCTCGACGTCGTGTGGCGGGCGGGCCTCCAGGTTCCGGGCGACCTGTCGGTGGTCGGCTACGACGACAGCCACCTCGCGCACCTGTCGCACATCGACCTGTCCACCGTGCGGCAGGACCCGAACCGGCACGCGGAGCTCGCGGTGCAGTGCGTCGTCGACCGGCTGGACGGCGTCCGCGACGAGGCGGAAGAGTTCGTGCTGGAGCCCAAGCTGGTCACGCGTGGGACGACCGGCCCACCCAGCCAATCAGGCATAATGCGGTTCCCATCTGGCGACGGAGTCGAAACATGACTGAGCAGCAGGCATCCGGCGACGGCGTCACGGGAGCGCGTCACGGCAGGCGGCCGACGATGTCCGACGTCGCGGAGAAGGCGGGCGTGTCACGCGCGCTGGTGTCGCTGATCTTCCGCAACGCGCCGGGGGCGAGCGAGCAGACCAGGCAGCGAGTGTTCGACGTCGCCAAGGAGATCGGGTACCGCCCGGACACCGCCGCACGCACGCTCGCGAGCAGTCGCACCAGGACGCTCGGCGTGATGCTGACGATCCGCAACCCGTTCCACGCCGATCTGGTGGAATCCTGCTACGCCGAGGCGGATCGGGTTGGCTACGACATCGTGCTGTCCACGACGGTGCCGACCCGCGACGAGGAGCGGGCGGTCGACGCGCTCGTCGGACACCGCTGCGAGGCGTTGATCCTGTTTGGACCGAAGATGTCCGCCGCGTATCTGACGCAGTTGAGCAGGGAACATCCGGTAGTCGCGATCAGCAGGAAGGTGCCGGACGCGACGCTCGACTCGGTCCACACCGCGGAGGCGAAGGGCGTCCGGCAGGCGGTGGACTACCTCGTCAGCCAGGGGCACCGCGACGTCATCCACATCGATGGCGGTGCCGGTCCCGGCTCGGCCGAACGGCGTAAGGCGTACCGGGCGGCGATGCGCAAGCACGGCCTCGCCGAGCGGATCCGGGTGATCCCCGGCAACCACACCGAGGACTCCGGCATGCGCGCGGCGGAGGTGCTGCTCAGCGAGGACGCGCTGCCGACGGCGGTGCTCGCCGCCAACGACCGCTGTGCGCTGGGGCTGCTCGGCGCGCTGCACAAGGCGGGCGTGAAGGTGCCGCAGGAGGTGTCGGTGGTGGGCTACGACGACAGCCGCGTCGCGATGCTGTCCCACATCGGGCTGACCACGGTGCACCAGAACGCCGATGAGCTGGGACGACTTGCCGTGCGCACGGCGGTGGAGCGGATCGAGTCGCCGAACGCCCCCGCACGCGAGCTGGTCCTCGACCCGGAGCTGCGGGTGCGGGACACGACCGGCCCGCCGCGCTGAGGACGCACACCGCCCCGTGCCCGCCCTCCCCTCGCGCCGCCCTGCGCCCTGGAGTCCATCCCCCGCGTGTTGATCACGTCTACTCGCGTTGTTGCGAGCAAAACCGCGCCAACCGGACATTTTCGCACCACAACGCGAGTAGGTGCGATCAACTTCTTGAACGACGCGAGGCACGTCGCGACAGACACCATGCAGCGCACGTCCTACCGACCTCGACTCGACGTCCCTCCCAGAAAAAAAACTAGCGCGCTCTACTAGCGCGATCTACTAGAGCGCGCTAGTATGTGGAGCAGGTCACATCCCTAGTCCCATCGGGAGGCCCGCAATGCGAAGCGAGGGCATCCAACTGAACCATCGGGAACGCGCGACGCTGCTGGCCGTGGCGCACGGCAACGCTGAGATGAGTTGCAGCTGCGAGCCGGACCTGTTCATCGACGGGCTCGCCTGCTGCGATCAGTTCACTGCGCACCGACTGGCCCAGCTCGGTCTGATCGCGCCCGTTCGCCAGGGGACCGTGCGGGAACTTGTCCCCGCCACGCTCACCCGCGCGGGTCACATCCTTCTCGGGCTCCCACTCCCCGCCGCCGCCTGACGCCCGGGGCCCCGACCATCGCGCACCCAGCGCGTACCCCGGTCCCGCAGTCGATCATCAGACACCGTGGCGATACGGATCGCCCGAACGCATCATGATCGCCCGGCGACGCGGACAATCACAATCCTTGACGGGCCGACGATAAGCACAGCGGACACGCCCTCTCGCCACGTCCCCGCTTCATGACAAATAAGTTATACTGATGGACGTGAGGTGGGACGACGTCAAAGCCAAGGCCAGAGCGATCGATCCTCGCTCTGCCGCGGAACGCGACGCCGGGGAAATCGTCGCGCGCGAGCGCACGGAGGCCTACGTGCGCGGCCACCAACTCGCCGAGATGCGCAAGGCGGCCGGAGTGACCCAGGTGGCGTTGGCCGAGACGCTCGGCGTGTCGCAGACCAGGATTTCCAAGATCGAGCACGGCGAAGTGTCCGGCATCGACACCATCCGCGCGTACGTCCAGGCGCTCGGCGGCACCGTCGACCTCGTCGCGACCGTGGGAAACCGCACGTGGAAGGTCGCCTGAGTCAGCCCGTCACTCCCGGCGGAGTCGGTACCAGTGCTCGTCGAACTTCAGTTTCCGCGCGAGGGCATCCGGATCGGTGTCCGCGACCTCGACGTCCGTCACCTTCCATCCGGCGAACGCCGCCTCGACCTCGTCTCGAGTGGCGCCCCTCGGCAGCGGACCACGACGGCCCGGCGCGAAGACGCCGAGCAGCACGGTCGCGTCGGGGCTGGCCACGGCGCTCACCGCCCGGCCCATCGCGGCGCGTTCGGCGCGGTCGATTCCGTGGAACGTCCCGGTGTCAAGTACCAGCCGGAAGCCGTCGCCGACGTCGCGCTCGCTCAGCGACGTGACATCCGCACGCATGATGCGCATGGCGACATCCGCACGCTCCGCCCGCTCGCGGGCGCGGCGCAACGCGGGCTCGACGACGTCGATGGCGGTGACGTCCCAGCCGCGCCGTGCGAGCCACACGCCCCAGACGCCGCTGCCGGTACCGACGTCGAGCGCCCTCCCGAATGGCGGCGTCAGCCCGCTCTCCTCGCGATCGAGCAGTTCAGCGAGCTTCGTGGCGAACGGCGGGTGCTCGGCAAGGTCCTCCCACGGGTGGAAGCCGATTCGGCACGCGACTTGATAGAACACGCTCACGACGTCCGCCTCCCTTACGCGCCGACGCCGACGTTGCGCATGACGACGCCCATGGCCTCGCCAAGCAGGTCGGTCGGGCTGAACTCCACGATCTCCGCCCCCGCGTAGTGCACCGGGGTGTGGCCCGGCGGCACGTAGTAGGCGTCGCCCGCCGCGTAGGTCTCCTCGTGGTCGGGGAACCGGAAGCCGACCTTGCCGCTGACGACGTAACCCCAACGGGGGAAGTGGCACCGGTCGTCGGGCAGGCCCCGAAACATCGTCGCAAGGTCCGCGTCAGCGGAGTGGGACTCGAAGCAGACCGTGTACCCGCCGTCGAGGGCTTCGAACTTCACGTCGAGGCCGTCGAGCGAGACGGACTCGGCTGCGGTGCTGCGTGACACGTGTGGCATGGCGTCCTCCTCCTTCTTCCAGGTGATGTCAAGGACGCTAGGCGCGGACGTCGCGCCGCACTTCGGCCCAACCACCCAACTTCACCGGCCGGACGACTGGGTTGTTCTACCCAACGAGGCCGTGCTCGTAGGCGTACGCGGTCGCCGCCGCGCGGCTCTGCACGCCCAGCTTGGCGAGGATGTTGCTGACGTGCCGGTCGATCGTTCGTTCGCTGAGCACGAGATCGACTGCGATGGCCTTGTTGGTCTCGCCAGTCGAGAGCAGCCGCAGCACCTCACGCTCGCGCGGCGTGAGTCCAGAGGTGTCCCCGAGCGGCGCGAGGTCCGGCGCAGCGCCAAGGCGCGCGAAGACGTCGTATGCGGCGGTCCGCTCGAACTCCGCAGCGTCGCTGTCGCCCAACGTGCCGCAGGCTCGCCCGAGCAACACGCACACGCTGGCGCGCTCGTACGGGACGTCGAGGTCCTGCCACAACTGCGCCGCCCGCCGCAACGGCCCCAAAGCCGTTTGGGCATCCCCATCCGCCAGGGTGACGGCGCCTTCCGCCGATGCGGTGACGGCGGTCAACATGTCGCTGCGGAACGTCCCCGCGATCCGCGACAGCTCCGTGCACGCCGCACGCGCGGCCGCG
>WHTY01000170.1 GCA_009377475.1 Actinophytocola sp. | reverse complement strand
GACCCGGCCCTCGCAATAGTTGGCCGTCGTGGTCAGCAAATCCGCCTGTCTCGGCGACCGTCCCAACGTCACGAGATCATTCTCGCCCAGCAGCCGGGGCTACCGGGTCACCGCCACGCGAAAAACACCAGCCACCTAGCGGGACAGCAGCGTGGCGCAGCGGACCAGCCCGATGTGGGAGTACGCCTGCGGGTGGTTGCCGAGGGAGCGCTCCGCGATCGGGTCGTACTGCTCCGGCAGCAGGCCCGTCGGACCGGCGGCGTCGACGAGCTGCTCGAACAGCTCCTGCGCCTCGGTACGACGTCCGGTGAGCAGGTACGCCTCGATCATCCACGCCGCGCACAGGTGGAAGCCACCCTCGCCGCCGGGCAGCCCGTCGTCGCGACGGTAGCGGTACACCGTCGAGCCGCTGCGCAGCTCGGCCTCGATGGCGGTCACCGTGGACTGGAACCGCTCGTCGGCGGGGTCGATCAGCCCGGCGAGCCCCACGAACAGCGACGCCGCGTCCAGGTCGACGCCGTCGTAGGCGGTGGTGAACGCGCGCACCTCGTCGTTCCAGCCGTGTTCGAGGACGTCGGCGGCGATGCTGTCACGCAGCGCCTCCCAGTTCGCCGGCATCTCCCTGCCGTACGTCTGCGCGAGCTTGATCGCGCGGTCGATCGTCACCCAGCACATCACGCGGGAGTACACCCGGTGCCGGGGCACGTGGCGCTCCTCCCAGATGCCGTGGTCCGGCTCGAACCAGCGCCGATCGACGGCCTCGGCCATCGCGCGAACCATCTGCCAGTCCTCGTCGCGCAGCTCGCCGCGCACCTCGGCGAGGTCGACGACCAGCTCGACCACCGGGCCGAAGACGTCGAGCTGCACCTGGTGGTTCGCCAGGTTGCCGACGCGCACCGGCCGCGAGCCGGAGTACCCGGGCAGCGAGTCGATCACGGCCTCGGCGCCGATCTGGTTGCCGGTCAGCGTGTACAGCGGGTGCAGGCGTTCGGGACCGGCGAGCGTGGTGAGCACCCCGTGCAGCCAGCGCAGATACCCTTCTGCCTCCTCGACCGAGCCGAGCGCGACCAGCTCCCGCACGGTCATCGCGGCGTCGCGGATCCAGCAGTACCGGTAGTCCCAGTTACGGACGCCGCCGATCTCCTCAGGCAGCGACGTCGTCGCCGCCGCGAGCACGCCGCCAGTCTCCTTGTCGACAAGGCCACGCAGTGTCAGCGCCGAACGGGCGACCAGCTCCGGCTCCACCTCGGGCACCTTCAGCGTCGTCGCCCAGTCGCTCCAGTACGCCCCTGCCCGCTGCCTACGCTCCAGCTCGGGCAGGTCGTGCCTGCCGAGGTCGGTCGTGCCGCAGCGCAGCTCAAGCACGATCGGCTCCTCGGGCGCTGGCTGCACCACGGCCTCCGCCGTGTCGTGCAGGCCGTCGGAGGTGATCGTCCAGTGGACGCCGGGCGAGCGCAGCACGAACGGCTCCGAGGTGCCGAGCACGCGCAACCCGTCGTGCTCCGGCAGCAGCCGCACCGGCACGCCGCCGAACTCCGGCCGGAGCGCGAACACGATGGACGCCTCGGCCTCGCCGGAGATGACGCGCACCAGGTCGGTGCGGTGCGCGGCGGTGTCCGGCTCAAGGTAGTCGGTGACCAGCAGCCGGGACCAGCGCGTCTCGACCGTCATCGTGTTGGGCAGGTAGCGCTGCCCCAGCGGGAGGCCGTTGTGCTTGGGGCCGATCGAGAAGTGGCCAGCGCTCTGTCCGCCGAGCAGGTCGGCGAACACGGCTGGCGCGTCTGGGCCGGGGTGGCACAGCCAGGTCAGCCGCGCGTCCGGCGTCAACAGCGCCACCGAGCGCTCGCTCGCCAGCATGGACAGCCGCTCGATCGGCGGCGCCTGCTCGCCGTAGAGCCAGTTGCGCCGCTCCTCGAGCAGGAACGCGAGCACGGTGGCGACGTCGTCAGCGGTGTCGATGCGGTACTGCGCGATGCTCTCGCCCTCGCCGACCTTCACGCCGAGGTCAGGCCCGGACAGCCGCGCGAACGCCTTCTCGTCGGTGACGTCGTCGCCGAGGAAGACCGCGGCGGTCGCGCCGACCTGGTGGCGCAGGATGTCGAGCGCCCTGCCCTTGTCGGTCGGCACGACGGACAGCTCGACGACCGCCTTGCCGTCGGTGATGGTGACGCCGTCCCACCGGCAGGGTCCGTCGTGCACGGCGTCGATGACGCGCTGGGCGTCGTCCGGTCCCGCGCGGCGCACGTGCACCGCGACGCTGGCCGGTTTGATCTCCAGCGACACCCCTGGCACGCCGACGACGAGCCGGTCCAGCTCGACTTCGAGCTTGCGGTGCAGCTCGCGCGCGTCAGCGTCCAGCTCGTGGACGAAGCCGATGTCGAACTCGGACCCGTGGCTGCCGACAAGGTGCACCTCGGCGGGCAGCCGGGACAGGGTGGCCAGATCACGCAGCGCCCGCCCCGAGATCACCGCGGCCGTCGTCTCGTGCAACGCGGCGAGCGAGCGCATCGCGCCGACCGATTCCGGCAGCGGACGCGCGGTGTCGGGGTTCTCCACGATCGGAGCGAGCGTACCGTCGTAGTCGCACGCGACAAGCAATCGTGGAGTGCGTGCGATGTGCACGATGGCGCGGCGCAGGTCCGCGGGAAGTGCCTCGGCGGTCAACGCCCCTCCAACAAAATCGATAAAGTACGAAAGATTATGGCTCAAATTTACGGCGCGACGGCCGTCACGCGCCGAGCGCGTCAAGGAATGAGCGAGCCCACCTGTCGACGTCATGGGTGAGGACCTGACGCCGCAGAGCACGCATCCGGCGACGGCCCTCGGCTGGGTCGAGGGTAATAGCTGTATGCAAAGCGCGTTTCACCCCGTCCAGGTCATGCGGGTTCACCAAGAACGCGCTGGTCAGCTCGGCCGCGGCGCCAGCGAACTCCGACAGGACCAGCGCGCCCTTCTGGTCATGCTTGCAGGCCACGTACTCCTTGCACACCAGGTTCATCCCGTCTCGCAACGGGGTGACGACCATGACATCGGACGCCCGGAAAAACGCCGCGAGTTCGGAACGGTCCACCGACTGGTGCAAGTAGTGCACGACCGGATGTCCCACGGTCGCGAATTCGCCATTGATACGGCTGACGATGCGCTCGATGTCGCCGCGCATCCGCTGGTAGTGCTCGACCCGTTCCCTGCTCGGTGTGGCCAACTGCACGAAGGCGACGTCCTCAGGGGGGACCATTCCCTCCTGCAGCATCTCGTGCAATGCCTGCAGCCGCAGGTCGATGCCCTTGGTGTAGTCGAGACGGTCGACGCCGAGCAGCACGGTGCCAGGGTTGCCAAGCGACTCGCGGATGTCCGCCGCCCGCTTGGCGACCTCCGGCGTGCGGGCGAGCGTGTCGAGGCCGGCGGAGTCGATGGAGATCGGGAACGCCCCGACGCGCACGGTGCGGTCGCCCACCTGCACATGCCCGGGTCTTGACCGGACGCCGACCGCGCCCCTGCTCGGCTCAAGGCTGATCAACTGCCCCGCCAGCCAGAGGAAGTTCTGCGCGCCGCCCGGCCGGTGGAAGCCGACCAGGTCCGCGCCGATCAGCCCGCGCACCAGCTCCGCGCGCCACGGCAACTGCATGAACAGCTCGACCGGCGGGAACGGGATGTGCAGGAAGAACCCGATCCGCAGGTCCGGACGCAGCTCGCGGAGCATGGTCGGCACCAGTTGGAGCTGGTAGTCCTGCACCCACACCGTCGCGCCCTGGCCAGCGACCTTCGCGCAGGCGTCGGCGAACCGCTGGTTGACGCGCACGTAGGCGTCCCACCAGCCCCGGTCGAACGCCGGACGCTGCACGACGTCGTGGTACAGCGGCCATAGCGTGGCGTTGGAGAAGCCCTCGTAGTAGTCGCGCACCTCGGCCGAGGTCAGCGGGACGGGGTGCAGGATGAGGCCGTCGTCGGTGAACTGGTCCACGTCGACGTCGGGCACGCCTGGCCAGCCGATCCACGCGCCCTTGCGGGAGCGCAGGAACGGCTCGAGCGCGGACACCAGGCCGCCGGGGCTCTGCGTCCAGCGCCGCGTGCCATCCGGCCCGCGTTCCAGGTCGACCGGGAGGCGGTTGGCAACGACGAGGAAATCCGGCTCGCTCACGGTTCCGAGCCTACTTGTCCTGCGTGCGGATGGGAGTGCTGTCGGAGCGATGCCACTACTCCAACCTCCGCTTGACCGGCTTGAGCGGTCCGGCCATCCTCGGGCCGACCAGCTTGCGCTCCAGCCTGCCCAGCCTGGTCCGCACCGGCTGCGCCAGATACTCGCCGAGGACGACGCCCGCCGCGAGCGCAAGCCCGAGCGCGATGGCTTTCATGAGCGTGCTAGCGTCGCCGACGGGAGAAACACCGAGCTCGTACAGCCCTCGGTAGGTGGAAAGGCCAGGCAGCAGCGGCGTGATCCCGGAGACGGCGACGACAAGCGGCGTCACCTTCAGCCGCCGCGACAGCAGGCCGCCGGAGAAGCCGACGAGGGTGGCCGCGACGGCGGTCGCCACAAGCGCGTCGCCGCCGGAGAGCCGGATCGCAGCGTACGTTCCGGTGCCCACCATGCCCGCGACGGCCGCGACCAGCAACGGCCGCACCCGCGAATAGCTGGCGAGCGCGAAGAACCCGGCGGTGCCAGCACCAGCGAGCATCAGGATCGGCAGTCCGATCGCCGTCGGCTCTGGCAGCGCGGGCAGCGGTGTCCGTTTCACGAAGCCGAACGAGACCGCGATCTGGAACGCGATCACAACGCCGGTGATCAGCCCGGCACTCATCAGGGCGACTTCCATGGATCTACCCGCCGCCGTGACGTTGTAGCCGGTGATGGCGTCCTGCACGGCGGAGACCGTTCCAAGCCCGGACAGCAACACCGTGATCGCGGCGGCGGCGACAAGGCTCGGCGACTTGAACGCGCCGATGTCGCTGCTGATGGCGGCCATCGTGATCAGCGTGGCGATAAGCCCGCCGATCGTCTGCTGGAAGAACATCGGCAAGGCGTAGCGGTTCAGTACCCTGCCGACCCGGTCGATCAGCGCGCTGACGAAGAACGCCAGCGCGGCGGTCGCCGCATCACCGTTGATGAACACGGTGACCGACGCGGCCATGCCGCCGAGCGCGAGCGTGGCGACCCAACGCGGGTACGGGTGTGGCGCGGCGTTGACCTTGCGCAGCTCGGCGTAGGCGTCCTCCGCGCTGATGTGACCCCGGGTGATCCGCTTGACCAGCTCCTCGACGGCGCTGAGCCTGCTGTAGTCGAGGCTGCGACTGCGCACGACGCGCACAGCCGTCACGGGCGCCATCTGAGTGCCTCGGTGGCAGGTCACGGTGATGGAGGTGTAGATGACGTCGACCTCGCACTGCGGCAGGCCGAACGTCGACGTCACGGCGAGGATCGTGGCGGTGACGTCGGACGCGCCGGCGCCGGTCGCCATCTGGACCTCGCCGATGCGCAGGGCCAGCTCAAGCCCGAAGTGAACGGTGGCGTCATCAGGCAGTTCCGGCCCCATGGCCATGTCCGTGACCGGACTCGGCTGCTCGCGCATGGGCGCCTCGAGGATGCCCCAGGCGCGCAGCGGGCTCTTACTGCTGTTCGCCTTGCCCGTGTCGTCCGTCGGCGCGTCCGACGGCGCCTCAATCACCCGCCACGCACGCCGCTTGACGTGCGCACCACGCCCGCGCGGCGAGAGCTTCATGTTGCCACCTCCTCACAGAATATCCCGCAAGGCATCGGCGCAGGCAGCCCGACTGTTGCAGGGGCCAGCGGTAAGGTTCGTCACAGCCGTTCGTGGCCGGGTGTTGGCGTTGTTTTTGAGGGTTCTTGCGGGGTTGCGCGCCGGTTTCCACTGTCGTGCCGTATGGCTCTCGCCACAACATCAACCGAGCGACTGGCGCAGCGACAGTCCATGCGCAGTGAAGGACGCCTTGGGTGCGCTGGGCGCGGTGAATGACGCCTTCACCGCGCTGGGGCAGCGTTGACGGCACGGGCGGGTCTCCCCGGCCGGTTGGCCGGTCGAGTTGGCCAGTCACCCTGCCGATATGCCCACGGAAAGCGGGCAAACCGGGCAGCGTTGTGGGCATATCAGCAGGGGCCCGTGGAGTTGATCGGCTTCCGGCTGCCGGGCCGCCCCAGGGAGGGGGTCCTCCGGGCATTGTGACGTGGCAACATACGATGGTGACAGGCCGGTTTCCGGCCGTGCCGACATAGCTCAGCTGGTAGAGCAACGGTCTTGTAAACCGTAGGTCAGGGGTTCGAGTCCCCTTGTCGGCTCAAGGTATGACCTGGGGAAACGTTGTCGGGCACGACACGCACGAGCCGTTCATGGCACGAGTTGTGGCACAAAACGCCATAGAATCAGCTCCATGTCCGCGCCGACACAGCGCAAGCGCAAGCCCCGGCAGCGGAGCCGAGGCAACATCGAAGAGCTCCCCAGCGGGGCGCTGCGCGTCCGCGTCTATGCGGGTGTGGATCCGGTAACAGGCAGGCGGTACGACCTGAAGTCGGTGGTGCCTGCCGGTCCGGACGCCGAACGTGATGCGCAGCGAGAGTTGACGCGCCTGGTCCATCAGGTCGACGAACATCGCCATCCGCGCACCAACGCCACGGTCAACCAACTGCTCGACCGCTACCTGGAGCGAAGCAAGGTCGGGCGCAAGACGAAGAATCGCTACCGCGAGCTGGCCGACATGCACATCCGCCCGCTCATCGGCAAGACAAAG
>WHTY01000030.1 GCA_009377475.1 Actinophytocola sp. | reverse complement strand
TGGCCGAGTGGTTCAGGCAAGGGCCTGCAAAGCCCTGTACACGGGTTCGATTCCCGTCTCCGCCTCGCGCGATTAGCTCAGCGGGAGAGCGCTACCTTGACACGGTAGAGGTCACTGGTTCAATCCCAGTATCGCGCACCAGACGTTTTCGCAGGTCAGCGGCCCTGTTCTCGATCACGGGAGCAGGGCCTTTCTGATCGCTTGGCGATGAAATGGCGGTCAACTTTGAGGCTCGCCTGGTCAGCGGCGCAGGAGGTCATCGATGTGGTGACTGTCCGCCGGGGATAGTTCGCCAGGTCGAGTGCGGAGGACGCGCCAGGCCGTCAGTGGTGCCTCGTGGACATCGTGCGGTCGCGGGTTGTCATGTCGGGGTGTGGGTGGTGTCGCGTTGGACGGTGCGGCCGGTGCGGGCGACGTCCCTGAACTTCTTGGTGCCCGGCAGGTTGATGCCGCCGACCTCGATCACGCCGTGCTGAAACTCGGCCCGCCAGTCGACCGGCGTGACGTGCGGTGTGCCGTCCGGCCCGACCGTCGCGATGCGGCCGAGACGACGTTCGCTCAGGTAGGTGAGTTCGTCCTGGGTGAAGACAGTCATGCGGGTGTCCCTTCTCGTGTTGGTGCGGTTCGGTGCGGTGCGCGCCGGACGAGTGCCAGCACGCTCAGGGCGGCGAGCCCGACGGACAGCCGCATCGCGCCACCGGACAATGCCCAGCTCGCGGTGACCAGTGCGGGGCCGAGCTGCCGGGCGACGCTCGTGGTCGCGCCCGTGGTGTTGAGCAGCTGTGGTGGTGCGGTGCTCATCGCGACCGTCTGGTTCGGACCCGCGAACAGCCCCGCGCCCGCGCCGGTGATCGCGAGCCGCCAGGCCAACTCCGTCCTGGTCCAGCCCGGATCGAGCGGAATGAGCAGCGGTAGTCCGATCGCGACAGTCGCGGCGTCGATCGTGGCGATCGACCGTCCATTCCAGACGTCGGTGAGCACCCCGCCGAGGACGCCGAACGCCAGGACGCCGACCGGGAACGCCAGCATGGTCAGCCCGATCTCGGTCGGTGTCGCGCCGGTGCGGCACAGGTGGAACGGCAGCAGGAACTGCACCGCGAGCACGGCCGCCATCTCCAGCAACAGCGCCAGGTGCGGACCGAACATGCCCGCCTGGGTGCGGCACCTGGTCAGCTACCACCCCCGGTGATGCAAGTCGATCGGGCGATTCAGCGGGTCGAGTACACCGATCCGGACGCCGCGCGGCACCGCGAGACCGTGACCGAGGCGCAGTTGGCCGGGTGCCGGCGCATCGCCGAGGGGCTGGCGACGGCCGGACGACTCGCCGAACCGTGGACGGCCGACACCGCCACCGACATGCTCTGGAGCCTCATCGCGATCGACCTGTTCGAACGCCTGCTCCCCGGACGAGCCTGGCCCACGGAAAAACTGGAAGAACACCTCTGGACGCTGTGCGAGGCGACGTCCGTCGCGCCAGCGCGAGACGAACGATGTCTTCGGCGATATCGGACGTGCGAGCTCAGGGCGCCGGACGCAGGCGGCGGTAGGGTGACGTCGTGCGGCCCCTTCGGTATTCCATCAACGCCACATTGGACGGATGCTGCGACCATCGTGTGATGGTCGCGGACGAAGAGTTGCATCGTCACGCGACGGAGAACCTCGACCGGGCTGATGCGCTCCTCTTTGGCAGGGTGACTTACGAGATGATGTCGGCAGCCTGGCGCCCGTCGGGTCGAACAGAAGCGATGCCGTCGTGGACGAAGCCCTTCGCCCGGACGATCGACGCGGCGAAGAAGTACGTCGTGTCGAGCACCCTGGATCGGGTCGATTGGAACGCGGAGCTCGTGCGCGGGGAGTTGGGGGAGGCCGTTCAGGAGTTGAAGCGGGAGCCAGGCGAGGGGCTGTTCGTGGGAGGCGTGAAGCTCCCGCTGGCATTGGCGGAGCTGGGATTGATCGATGAGTACGAGTTCGTGGTACATCCCACGCTGGTGGGCCACGGCCCGACCTTGTTCGCGGGGCTGTCGAAGCGTGTCGACTTGACGCTCGTCGGCCGGGTGGAGTTCGGCTCGGGAGCGGTTGCCATGCGGTATGAGCCGAGAACGTAGCCACTCGGCGGGCCAAGGTGCTCCCGAGTGCGCGACGTGACGCGGCGCGTCCGAAGTCTTCGGAGTCGCGCAAGCCAGTGATCGGGCGTTGGCTATCTGTTGGTCACCCAACCGGGGAACGCTACGGGTATGAATCGTCGCGTAGCGGCCACGACGGCTACGGGATCACCGAGCCGGTGCCGAACCTCACCCGCGTCATCGTCGAGGGTGAGACCGTCTCGGAATGGTTGCGCATCACCATTGCGCCCCGTTCCGACGACCTCTTCAGTTGGGACCGAGTACAGCTGGACTGACCGAGTCCACTACCACTGAGGGGCGCGCAGCCGCCTACGTCCTGACCGGATGTAGGCGGCTGCCGCGCCTACCCCGTCAATGGGCGGAGGAGCGTGATCTCGACGGACCCATGGACGTCTCGGTCCGCGCGAGGCCGACGAGCAGGACCGCGAGCGCGCCGACGGCGCTGCCCGCGACCAGCCGCTCGATGAGGCCAAGCGGCAGGGACTGCCACCACGGCGGTCCGCCGGTGAGCATGTAGACGACCGCGAAGCCGATCGTGCTGAACACCGCGAGCGACAGGATGCTCAGTCCTCTGGCGAGCCACCGCCACACGATCGAGGAGGGAAAGACCGCGTGCGCCGCCAGGAAAACGGCTGCGGGCAGCGAGAGGAACGCGGTCAGGCTGGCGTAGTGGTGGATCGTGCCACCGATGCTCGTGCCGACCGACCAGTCCGTCTTGGTGAACATCACGATCACCAGCAGGCTCACCGTCCACAGTGCACCGAGCACGACCGCCGACCGGCCGGACAGCTTGCGGCGGGCGATGTCCGCGAACGTCGCCACGGATCCTGCGGCGATGAGCAGGACCGCCAGGTCGAACAGCCACTTGGCGTCGGTGTGCGCGTATTCGCTGATCGTCCGCGTGATCGGGCTGATGTCGCTGGTCGGCGGCAGCACATGGAGAAACGCGAACAGCATCAATCCCAGCGCGAGCGCGAACAGGCCGCCCAGCTGTACGGCTTGCCATCTCCGCGCGGTGAATCCGCCGGTCCGCATGCCACCCTCGACCATACGGCGTGAACGTGCCGGCGTTCCGGAATGTTCCGCTCACCGTCTCAGGGGAGCGGCCAGCGTCCTGCTTTCTGGTTATCGGGCGGGCTGCTGGTTGACGTCGGTGAGCACGGTCCGCAGCGTGGCGAGACCTTCTTCGGTCTCGTCGTCGGTGAGCGTCATCGGCGGCGCGATCCGGATGACGTTGCCGTACAGCCCGCCTTTGCCGACCAGCAGCCCTGCGGCTTTGGTGGCTTCCAGCACGGCGGTGGCCGCCTGGGGTGACGGGGTGGTGGTGCCGGGCTCGACCAGTTCGACTGCGAGCATCAGGCCCTTGCCGCGCACGTCACCGATGATGCCGACGGTGCCTGCCAACTCCCGCAGCCCCGCTCGCAGCCGCCCGCCCTGCCGGGCGGCGTTGGCCTGCAGGTCGTGGTCGAGCACGTACTCCAGCGCTGCCCGTGCCCCTGCCGTGGCGAGCGGGTTGCCGCCGAAGGTGGAGATCGAGTTCGCGGTGAGGCAGTCCATCAGCTCCGCGCGCGCCACCACGCCGCCGATGGCGAGGCCGTTGCCGAGCCCCTTGGCGAACGTCAGCGCGTCCGGGGTGACGCCGTGCGCCGCATAACCCCAGAAGTGCTCCCCGGTGCGGCCCCAGCCGGTCTGCACTTCGTCGCTGACGAACAGGATGCCGTACTCGTCGAGCACTTCCTTGAACGCGGTGAACAGCCCGTCCGGCGGGGTGGTGAACCCGCCGACGCCCTGGATCGGCTCGGCGATCATGCAGGCCACGTCCCCCGCGGTGGTGGTCTCGATGATCTCGCGGAGGTCGTCGGTGCAGGCGCGGATGTAGTCGGCGTCGGGCAGATCGCGGAACGGGCTGCGGTAGCGGTAGCCGCCGTGCACGTAGCTGACGTTCACCGGGCTGAGCGCGGAGGCTGACCAGCCGCGGTTGCCGGTGACGCCCATGGTGGCGAACGCTCTGCCGTGGTAGGAGTTGCGCAGCGCAAGCACTTGGTTCGACCGCCGCGCCTGGGTGGCAAGCAGCAACGCTGCCTCGTTGGCCTCGGTGCCGCTGTTGGTGAAGAACACCTTCGCGTCGTCGATGCCGGACAGCTCCGCGATGCGCTCCGCCAGCGCCACCTGCTCGCGGATTAGGTACAACGTCGAGCTGTGTAGCACGCCGGTGCCGACCTGGCGTCGGATCGCGTCGGAGACCGCGGCGACGTCGTAGCCGAGCGCGTTGGTCAGGATGCCGCCGAAGAAGTCCAGGTAGCTGCGGCCGTCGGCGTCGATGACGTGCCGCCCCTTGCCGGAGGCGAACTCGATCGGCTCGTCGTAGTACAGCGCGAGCCAGCGTGGCATCACCGCGCGATGGCGCCGCAATAACTCGTCGTGCGACATGGTCCCCTCCAGGCGTTGACTGCGCGCTGTCGGGGTCCATGCAATCTCGCCTCAGCCGCGATGACAAGTGGCCTCAAACCACTCCTGCCTCGCAGACACCCGGCCGCAGAAGAGGTGCCCAAGCAACGACGGCTCATCAAGCACCCCGCGTTCCTGACCCCCCAGCATCGGCGACCGCATGGCCGCGCTCGCGGCGTTGGACAGGCCGGCTGGACGTACTGCGAGAGCACCACCACCCCGAGGCCGGGATGCGACTCCGTGAGTGACTCGGCCGCCCGGATTCCCTCGTCACTGTTGCCCGGTGGCATCCGGACATCGGTAACGACCACGTCCGGATCGTGCTTGCGCACCGCGGCGAACAACTCCGGCAGCGTCGCCACGCTGGCTGCCAACTCGATGTCGACCTGCGTGGACAACAGCAGTCGGAACCCCTCGCGGATGAGGTAGACATCCTCGGCGGCCACGACGCGGATCACCTGATCAACCTAGACCACGACCCTGGGCCGCGAGTCCCGCGTCATGGGGCAATTTCCCGATCAGCGAGCCGCCAGCTGCGCCTGCCACATCCAGTGCGCCTTCTCCAACGTGGCAGCCGCCTCCAGCAGCAGATCCTGGGTCACCAGGTCGCTCTTGTCGGTCTCGTCGATTCCGGCGCGCAACCGCCGGATCACCCGATCCAGCGCGGACACGATGTACTCGATGACGTCGACGTCGCGGCACCAGCCTTCGTCGGGTTCCGGGACGTCGCTGGTGTCGGCGACGGTGTGGGGACGTCCGTCTGCGGGAACGCCCAGCGTGGCCGACCGCTCCGCGGCCTGGTCAGCGAACTCCCGCGCGCTGGCGACCAGTTCGTCCAGTTGCAGATGAACCGTGCGGAACTGCGACCCGACGACGTTCCAGTGCACTTGCTTCGCCGCCAGGTGCAGATGCACTAGATCCACCAACGCCTGCTGCAATACCCGGCATGTTGTGTCGCGCTGCGTGGCGTCGAGCTGCGTCGTGATCGGTTCGGCCTTCTTCGCCATTGCTTCGCTCCTTTCTACCTCCACGGCGGGGGTACCCAGCCTTCCCGGTGATCCCACATCCGTGCCGGTGTGCGGCGGCCCGGCACCGGGTACTCGGCAGGCGATGGAGGGAGAAATCGCCGTGATCGACAACGCGCTTTGGGACGAGTTCCACCGTGTCGTGAACATGACGTCCCGTGAACTGAGCGACTGGCTGCGCACGGAGTCGGCCACGCCGGACGGCGAGGAGGTGCCCGACCGCGCCGGCACGAAGACCGGCCAGCACGTGTTGCACATCCTGCGCAAGCGCAAGGCGGACCTCACCGCTGACGACGTCGAGGTGATCCAGTATGTGATCGACCAGGTGTATGCCCAGCGCCGGGACGACTTGGAGCCGGTGCAGGGCGATGCGGCGTGGCGTCACGCCCTGATGGACATCGGGCACGACCCGCTGCGCGCGCCAGAGCGCCCCGAGAGGGGAACACACGCGCCCGAGTGAGTGCACGCGTGTGATCCACACCGCGATCGATGTGGCGCAGAAATAGTTCAACGTTCAACCATGTTGCCGTGGGATGTAGGTATTCGACACCGACACGAGGAAGCGGAGCCCATCCCATGGCAGCACCGACCACGTCCGCCGACGTTCTCCACCTCTCCGACGACGCCCAGAACCTGCTGTTCCGCGAGGCGCGCACGGCCAACAGCTTCAGCGACGAGCCCGTCACCGACGAGCAGGTCCGCGCGATCTACGACCTCGTCAAGTGGGCGCCGACGTCGATGAACCAGCAGCCGCTCCGGCTCGCGCTGGTGCGTTCGGGCGAGGCACGCCAGCGGCTGCTGCCGCACCTGATGGAGGGCAACCGTCCCAAGACGGAGTCCGCGCCGCTGACTGCGATCCTCGCCGCCGACACCGAGTTCCACCAGCACCTGCCTCGCCTTTTCCCGCACGCGCCCGGCGCGAAGGAGCTGTTCGAGGCGGACGACTTCCGCCATCAGAACGCCCACTTGAACGCGGGCCTGCAGGTCGCCTACTTCATCCTGGGCGTCCGTGCAGCCGGGCTTGCGGCTGGCCCGATGACCGGTTTCGACAACGCGGGTGTGGACGCCGAGTTCTTCCCCGGTGGCACCACGAAGTCGCTGGTCGTGGTGAACATCGGCAAGCCGGGCGAGGACCCGTGGCTGGAGCGGCTGCCCCGGCTGGACTACGACGAGGTCGCCACCGAGCTCTGAGGCCGACACGACGTCGCGAACGCCGAACATGGCGTACTGAACGCCGAACACAGCGTTGTGAGCGTCGGACACGGCGTCGGGGATGGGGGACACGGCGCGGCACGGTTGACACGGTGGGAAAACGCCGAGCGGCACTCGATAGCATCGACAGTTACCGGGTGCCGCTCGGCGCCCACCCACCGTCCAACCGAATCCGAGGAGTTCACCGTGTCCCAGCCGTCCCAGTACGCCCCCGCACCCACCGGACGCGTGGTGGTGCCGGCGGGCACTACGGCGGGTGCTGCGGTGCGAGACGCCGACCTGCCGAGCAAAGGCCCTGACGCCGTCATCGTCGTTCGTGACGCCGAGGGCCATCTGCACGACCTGACCTGGGCGCCGGAGGCCGACGCCGAGGTCGAGCCGGTCGCGGCCAACACCGAGGACGGCCGCAGTGTAATCCGCCACTCGTGTGCGCACGTGCTCGCCCAGGCGGTGCAGCAGGAGTTCCCGCAGGCCAAGCTCGGCATCGGCCCGCCGGTCAAGGACGGCTTCTACTACGACTTCGGCATCGACCACCATTTCACCCCGGATGACCTGAAGGCGCTGGAGAAGCGCATGAAGCAGATCATCAAGGGCTCGCAGCGGTTCTCCCGCCGCGTGTTCGAGTCGGTCGACGAGGCCAAGCAGGAGCTGGTCGACGAGCCGTTCAAGCTTGAGCTGGTCGACGTCAAGGGTAGCGATGACACTGTCGACACCTCCGAGGTCATGGAGGTCGGCGGTGGCGAGCTGACCAGCTACGACAACCTCAACCCGCGCACCGGCGAGCGGGTGTGGGGCGACCTGTGCCGGGGCCCGCACGTGCCGACCACCAAGCACATCCCGGCGTTCAAACTGACCCGCGTGGCCGCCGCGTACTGGCGCGGCAACGAGAACAACCCGCAGCTCCAGCGCATCTACGGCACGGCGTGGGAGTCGCCAGAAGCGCAGGACCGCCACCTCGAACTGCTCGCCGAAGCCGAACGTCGTGACCACCGCAAGCTCGGCAACGAGCTGGACCTGTTCAGCTTCCCGGAGGAGGTCGGCTCCGGGCTCGCGGTGTTCCACCCGAAGGGCGGCATCATCCGCCGCGCCATGGAGGACTACTCGCGCACCAAGCACGAGGAGGCGGGCTACGAGTTCGTCTACTCGCCGCACATCACCAAGAGCGCGCTGTTCGAGACCTCAGGCCACCTCGACTGGTACGCGGACGGCATGTTCCCCGGCATGCACCTTGACGCCGAGCACAACGAGGACGGCACCGTTCGCAAGCCCGGCCAGGACTACTACCTCAAGCCGATGAACTGTCCGTTCCACAACCTGATCTTCGCTGCGCGCGGCCGGTCGTACCGGGAGCTGCCGCTGCGGATGTTCGAGTTCGGGTCGGTGTACCGGTACGAGAAATCCGGTGTGGTGCACGGGCTCACCCGCGTGCGCGGCATGACCCAGGACGACGCCCACATCTACTGCACGCCCGACCAGGTGCAGGACGAGCTGAAGTCGTTGCTGACCTTCGTGCTCGACCTGCTGCGCGACTACGGCCTTGACGACTTCTACCTGGAGCTGTCCACCCGCAATGAGGACAAGTACGTCGGTGCGCTCGACGTGTGGGACGAGGCCACCGAGGCGCTGCGGGTCGCGGCAACCGACAGCGGGCTGGAGCTGGTGGACGACCCGGGCGGCGCGGCGTTCTACGGCCCGAAGATCTCGGTGCAGGCGAAGGACGCGCTGGGCCGCACCTGGCAGATGTCGACCATCCAGCTCGACTTCAACCTGCCCGAGCGGTTCGAGCTGTCCTACACCGCGTCCGATGGCTCCCGGCAGCGGCCGGTGATGATCCACCGCGCGCTGTTCGGCTCGATCGAGCGGTTCTTCGGCGTGCTCACCGAGCACTACGCGGGCGCGTTCCCCGCGTGGCTGGCGCCGGTGCAGGTGGTCGGCATCCCGATCGCGGACGAGCACGTGCCGCACCTGCTCGACGTCGCCAAGGCGCTCAAGGCGCGCGGCATCCGGGTCGAGGTCGACACCGGCGACGACCGGATGCAGAAGAAGATCCGCACCCACACCAAGGACAAGGTGCCATTCCTGCTGCTCGCGGGCGGCAACGACGTCGAGGGCGGCGCGGTGTCGTTCCGGTTCCGCGACGGCAGCCAGGTCAACGGCGTGCCGGTCGCGTCGGCGGTGGACGTCATCGCGAACTGGGTCGAGCGCAAGGAGAACGCCTCGCCGACGGCGGAGGCCGTGGAAGCGGTGCTGGCGTGACGGACGGCCCCGAGCTGACCGAGCAGGACGGTGTCGGCGTCACGGATGCGCTGCAACGGCTGTGGACGCCGCACCGCATGGCCTACATCAAGGGCGAGGGCAAGCCCGATGACGACGAGCCGAAGGGCTGTCCGTTCTGCCGCATCCCCGAGATGGAGGACGAGGCGGGGCTGGTCGTGGCGCGCGGCGCCGAGGTGTACGCGGTGCTGAACCTGTACCCGTACAACCCGGGTCACCTGATGGTGGTGCCGTACCGGCACGTCGCGGACTACACCGACCTCACGCCGACCGAGACGGTTGAGGTCGCGGAGTTCACCCAGCGGGCGATGCGCGCGGTGCGGGCGGTCTCCGGCGCGCACGGGTTCAACATCGGCATGAACCAGGGGGTCATCGCCGGGGCGGGCATCGCCGCACACCTGCACCAGCACCTGGTGCCCCGGTGGGGTGGCGACTCGAACTTCATGCCGGTCGTCGGCCACACGAAGGTGTTGCCGCAGCTGCTGGGCGACACCAGGAAGCTGCTTGCCGACGCCTGGTACGACGTCTAGCGGCGGCAGGCGCGAGGCGAGCCAATCACCGGGATTGTCGGTGAGCGGGTCTAGCCTGAGGACATGGCAGACAACGCGAGAGACGCCGACGACGCCAATGAAGGGCAGCGGCCCGCTGACGGCGACCCGTTCGGCCTCGAGGCGTACCTCGAACAGCAGCGCGCGGAGTTCGCCAACGGCCCCACCATGGCGGAGCTGCTTGCCCGAGCCGACAGGCGTCGAGCTGGCGGAATGGGAGTCTCCCGAGAGTCGATCGTCCGCATCCAGCGCGAACTGCGCGATGAGGGCGAACGAGTGTGAAGTCCGATCTCGTGATCGACAATTCCGCGAAGATCGAGCTTTATCCGGCGCAATGAGGGCTCCCTCGCGCGTCGCGCCCAGGCGCGAGGCGATCCCGGTGTCGGTGTCCGCCCGTACCATGGCGGCCGTGGACGAGACGGGACAGCTCAGCGCTCGCGAGCGCGCGGCGTGGGACCGCTTCAGCACCGCCATCACGATGCTGAGCGAGCACCTGGAGCGGCGGTTGCAGGCCGCCGCCCGGATGCCGCACGCGCACTTCGCCGTCCTCGCCACGCTGGCCGACGCGCCGGAGCGGACCCTGCGGATGCACGAGCTGGCCTGCGCGGTGCGGTTCTCCCGCAGCAGACTGTCGCACGCGGTCGGCAGGCTGGCGGCGGCGGGCTGGGTCCGGCGCACCCCCTGTCCGAGTGACAAGCGCGGCGCGCTGGCCACCCTCACCCCGGTCGGCGCGGACGCGCTGTGGGCGGCCACCTCCGCGCGGGACGCCGCCGTTAAGCACGCGCTGTTCGACGCGCTCACCGCCGAACAGCTCGACCGGCTCGACGAGATCAGCGAGGCCGTGGTGGCGGCGTTGAACGAGACGTGTGACGTCGTCCACGCCAGTGACACCGCCCTCCGGGAGCCTGACACCTGCGCGTCCGATGGACAGCTAGGCTGATCACACGTAATCCGCCCGCGTCTCCGGAAGTAAGGCCCCGTCACCGATGCTGAACGTGTTCGCTCGCGCGTCGATCGCGCGCGTCGTTGACCCGATCGGGGCCTCGCTGGTTCGCGCCGGACTGACGCCGAACGCGATGACGGTCATCGGCACGGTGGGCGCGATCGTGTGCGCGCTGGCGTTCTTCCCGAACGACCTGCTGCTGTGGGGCACGTTCACCGTGTGGGGCTTCGCGATGGTCGACATGCTCGATGGCGCCATGGCCCGCGCGTCCAAGTCGACGCCGTTCGGCGCGGTGCTCGACTCGACCTGCGACCGGCTCACCGACGGCGCGCTGTTCGCCGCGATCGCGTGGTGGGCGTTCACCGTCGCCGAGGACACCGTCTCGGCGGGCGTCGCGCTGTTCGTGCTGGTGCTGGCGCAGGTGATCTCCTACATCAAGGCCCGCGCCGAGGCATCGGGGCTGAACGCGGACGGCGGCCTGATCGAACGCGCCGAACGGCTCATCATCGCCCTCGTCGGCACCGGCCTGGAAGGGTTCGGCGTGCCGTACGCGATCGCCGTGTCGTTGTGGTTGCTGGCGGTCCTTTCGGTGTGGACGTTCGTGCAGCGGGTACGCTCGGCGCGCATATCAGCGCGGGAGGTGACGCCGTGAGCCGCACCACCGACTTGCTCAGCGACGCCGGGTTCGGCGCCGGGTGGCGGCTGGTGCGGCTGCTGCCCGCGAAAATGGCCGACGCGCTGTTCGCGGCCGGTGGTGACATCGCGGCGGTGCGCGGCGGCGCTGGCGTGTCCCAACTGCGGCGCAACCTGCGGCGCGTTGTCCCCCAGGCGGGTGACGACGAGCTGGACGAGCTCACCAAGAAGGCCATGCGCTCCTACGCGCGGTACTGGCAGGAGGCGTTCCGGCTGCCGGTGCTGAACCACGCGCGGTTCGCCGAGCGGTTCGGCGCGGGCGTCGAGGGCAAGGAGAACCTGGAGGCCGCGCTCCGGGACGGCAACGGCGCGGTGCTCGCGCTGCCGCACAGCGGCAACTGGGACGCGGCCGGGGTCTGGATCGTGCAGTACTTCGGCGCGTTCAGCACCGTGGCGGAACGGCTCAAGCCGGAGTCGCTCTATCGGCGGTTCCTCGCCTATCGGGAGGCGCTCGGGTTCGAGGTGCTGCCCCTCGGCGGCGGCGCCAGGGTGCTGGTGTCGCTCACGAAACGGTTGCGGGCGAACGGCATCGTGTGCCTGCTCGCCGACCGCGACCTCACCCGCTCGGGCCAACCCGTCACGTTCTTCGGCGAGCCGACCCGGATGCCGTCTGGTCCCGCGTGGCTCGCCGCCCGCACCGGCGCGGCGCTGCTGCCGGTGACGACGTGGTTCACCGATGAGGGCTGGGGGATGCGGATCCACCCCAGGATCCGGGTCAACGACCGCGACGAGATCGCCTCCGCCACCCAGCACCTCGCCGACGTGTTCGCGGGCGACATCGCCGCACATCCCGCCGACTGGCACATGCTGCAGAAGCTGTGGCTCGCCGACCTCGACGAGGCGACCAGGCACGACCTCGACACCGCAGACGCCAGTGAGTCGTGAGGACACGCCGATGAGGAGCGAGTGGTGAGGGGCTCGTGAAGATCGGCATCGTCTGTCCGTACTCGTTCGCCGTGCCGGGCGGGGTGCAGGGCCACGTCGTCGAACTCGCGAAGGCGCTGCTGGCACGCGGCCACGAGGTGTCCGTGCTCGCGCCCGCTGCCGCCGACTCGGAGCTACCCGACTTCGTGCACCCCGCAGGCAGGGCGGTCGGGGTGCCGTTCAACGGCTCGGTCGCCCGGTTGCAGTTCGGCCCCGTCTCGTACGCGAGAGTGCGGCGCTGGATCGCCGCCAACGACTTCGACGTCCTGCACCTGCACGAGCCGGTGGTGCCCAGCCTGTCGATGCTGGCGCTGATGGTGGCGGACGGCCCGATCGTGGCCACGTTCCACCTGTCCACGCCGCGCTCGCGCACCATGGTCGGGTTCCGGCCGATGCTGCGCCCGCTGTTCGAGAAGATCACCGCTCGGATCGCGGTATCCGCGCTGGCGCGTCGAGTCCAGGTGGAACACCTCGGCGGCGACGCCGTGGAGATCCCGAACGGCGTGAACGTGCCGTTCTACGCGAACGCGCAACCGCTGCCGGGGCACCCGCGGCGGGGCGCCACGGTCGGTTTCGTCGGCCGGTTCACCGAACCCCGCAAGGGCATGACGGTGCTGCTCGACGCGCTGCGACCGCTGGTGAGCGAGCTGCCCGATCTCCGGCTGCTGGTCGTCGGAGGCGGTGAGCCAGAAGAACTGTACGAGGAGGCAGGGGCGGAGCTGGCCACGCGCATCGACCTGCTCGGCCAGGTGGACGACGACACCAAGGCCAGCGCACTGCGCAGCGTCGACGTCTACTGCGCGCCGAACCTTGGCGGCGAGAGCTTCGGCATGATCCTCACCGAGGCGATGGCGGCGGGCACCCCGGTCGTGGCCAGCGACCTCGACTCGTTCCGCCGGGTGCTCGACGACGGCAAGGCCGGGGTGCTGACGCCGACCGGAGACGCGGCGGCGCTGTCCGCCACGCTGCGGGACGTGCTGGGCGACGCCGAGCGGCTGGCGACGCTGTCCACAGCGGGCACCGAGCGGGTGGCCGGCTACGACTGGCGGCTGGTGTGCGACCAGGTGCTGCGCGTCTACAAGGCAGCGATCGCCGCCGACCCACGCCGCGTCGGCGAGGCGCCGGTGATCACGACGGTGGCGTCGGAGGGCAACCGGTGAGCACGACCGCCCTGCTCCTGCTGTTCACCGGCGTCGTGCTGATCGCGCTGCTGCTCGGCGCGCTCCTGGTGGCCACGGCGAACCGGCTCGACCGACTGCACATCCGCACCGACGCGGGCTGGGCGGCGCTGGACGCCGCGCTGGCACGCCGAGCCGTCGTCGCGCGCGCGGTCGCCAGCGCGGGCACGCCGATGCCGCTCGCGGCGCGGTTGCGGGCAGCGGCCGATGCCGCCGAGTCCGCCGGGCGCGTCGAGCGCGAAGCAGCCGAGAACGACCTCACCGGCCTCCTCGCGCGGCTCGACCGGACCGCGCTGCCGGACGGGCTCGCGCGCGAGCTCGCCGAAGCCGAACAGCGCGTCGTGATCGCCCGCCGGGTGCACAACGACGCCGTCCGTGACACGCTCGCGCTGCGACGGCGCCGCAAGGTGCGCTACTTCCGGCTCGCGGGCAGCGCCCCCGCGCCGGAGTACTTCGAGATCGCCGAACCCGACCCGTAGCCGGTCACGCCGGGGCGTGCATCCCCTGCGGCATCGGCTCGTACCGGCCGAACGTCCTGGTGAATGTCGCCGTGCCGGACGTCATGGACCGCAGGTCGATCGCGTAGCGCAGCAGCTCCGTCGCGGGCACCTCCGCCTTGACGATGCTGTGGCCGTCGCCCACCGACTCGGTGCCGAGCACCCTGCCGCGCCGCGACGACAGATCGCCGAGCACCGTGCCGAGGTGTTCGTCCGGCATGGTCACCGTGACCTCGTCCAGCGGTTCGAGCAGGACCACTGTGCCGTTGGCAGCGGCGTCCTTGAGCCCGAGCGCGCCAGCCGTCTGGAACGCGGCGTCGGAGGAGTCGACGCTGTGCGCCTTGCCATCCAGCAGCGTCACCCGGATGTCGATCACCGGGTTGCCGTCCAGCAGGCCCTTCGCCATCTGCGCGCGGACACCCTTCTCCACACTCGGGATGAACTGATGCGGGATCGCGCCGCCGTAGATCTTGTCCACGAACTCGAATCCCGACCCACGGGGGAGCGGTTCCACCGCCATCTCGCACACGGCGTACTGCCCGTGCCCGCCGGACTGTTTGACGTGCTTGCCGCGCCCGTGCGCCTTGTCCGCGAACGTCTCGCGCAGCGGAATGCGGACGTCTTCGGTGCCGACGTCAACACCGCCAGCCCGCAGCCGGGACAGCGCCACGTCGGCGTGCGCCTCGCCCATGCACCACAGCACGAGCTGGTTCGTCTCGGCGTTGCGCTCCAGCCGCAACGTCGGGTCGCCCGCCACGAGCCGGGCGAGGTTGCGGGCGAGCGCGTCCTCGTCGCTGCGATTGTTGGCGACCACCGCGATCGGCAGCAGCGGCTCCGGCATCGGCCAGGTCGCCATCAGCAGCGGATCGTCCGGCGACGACACCGTGTCGCCGGTCTCGGCCGACGACACCTTCGTCAGCGCGCACAGGTCACCCGCGACGCAGTACGGCACTTCCTCCAGGTCGGCGCCGCGCGCGGAGTACAGGTGCAGGATGCGCTCGTCGACGTCGTGGTCGGCGTGCCCGCGCTCGGCGAGGCCGTGCCCGGAGACGTGCACCTGCCGCTCCGGCCGGAGCGTGCCGGAAAACACCCGCACGAGCGACACCCGCCCGACGTAGGAGTCCATCGTGGTGCGCACCACCTCGGCGGCGAGCGGGCCGTCGGGATCGGCGTGCAGCGGGTCGTGCGGCGCGCCGCCGGGCGAGGTCACGGCGGGCGGGTCGTGTTCGAGCGGCGACGGGAACGCCCTGGTCATCACCTCGAGCAGCTCCGCGAGCCCGACGCTCGTTGTGGCGCAGACCGGGATGACGGGGTGGAACGACCCGCGCGCAACGGCGGTCTCCAGGTCGTCGATCAGCGTGGCCTCCGCGACCTCCTCCCCGGCGAGGTAGCGGTCCATCAACGTCTCGTCCTCGCTCTGCTCGATGACGCCCTCGATCAGCGCGTCCCGAGCCTCGGACATCGCGGCGAGGTCGTCGTCGGACGGGGTGCCCGCCACCGGCGGATAGCCGTTCGGGTAGTCGGACAGCCGCTGCGAGATCAGCCCGATCAGTCCGGTGTCGCCCGCGGGTTGGTACAGCGGCAGCACACCGGAGCCGAACGCCTGCTGACACGCGGCGAGTTCCGCGTCGAGGTCGGCGCGGGGATGGTCGAGGCGGGAGATCACCACGGCACGCGGCATGCCGACGGTGGCGCACTCCTGCCAGAGCGCGACGGTGGTGTCGTCGATGCCATCGGCGGCGCAGACGACGAACAACGCGGCGTCCGCGGCGCGCAGGCCCGCCCGCAGCTCGCCGATGAAGTCGACGTAGCCGGGCGTGTCGATGAGGTTGATCTTGATGTCGTCGTGGTGGAGGGGAGCGAGCGCGAGGCCGACGGAACGTTGCTGCCGCACGGCGGCCGGGTCGTGGTCGCAGACCGTGGTGCCGTCGACGACGGTGCCCGCCCGCGAGACGGTGCCGGTCGCGGCGAGCAGGGCTTCGGTCAGGGTGGTCTTGCCGGATCCGGACGGCCCGACGAGTGCCACGTTGCGCACGCCGGAGGGCGAAGCGACAGCGGTGTTCGAGCCGCCGTTGCGCGTATGTCTGTCAGCCATGGCGGCCTCCTGTCCCAGCGGGAAAAGGTGTGGCTTCGATCACACACCTGATCGCGATTCTGGGCAAGGGCGCCGCTGCACCAGAACGGCAACGGGGGTGGCACGAATCACGAAGTGGACTGCTGAGATACCCCCGTACTGGCCTGCTTGAGCGGTCCACGTGCGACGTAGGATGGAGGTCGAAACCACGAATGAGAAAGGTTCTCGCAGTGACCGCTGCCCAGACTCCATCCCAGACGCCAGCAACCCCCGCGGCCGAGAAGGGCACCGCGCGGGTCAAGCGCGGCATGGCCGAGATGCTCAAGGGCGGGGTGATCATGGACGTCGTCACGCCGGAGCAGGCCAAGATCGCCGAGGACGCCGGCGCCGTCGCCGTCATGGCACTGGAGCGCGTGCCCGCCGACATCCGTGCGCAGGGCGGCGTCGCAAGGATGAGCGACCCCGACCTGGTCGACGGCATCATCAATGCCGTCTCGATCCCGGTGATGGCGAAGGCAAGGATCGGCCACTTCGTCGAGGCGCAGGTGCTGCAGGCGCTCGGCGTCGACTACATCGACGAGTCCGAGGTGCTCACGCCAGCCGACTACACCAACCACATCGACAAGTTCGCGTTCACCGTGCCGTTCGTGTGCGGGGCGACCAACCTCGGCGAGGCGCTGCGGCGAATCACCGAGGGCGCCGCGATGATCCGCTCCAAGGGCGAGGCAGGCACCGGCGACGTCTCCAACGCGACCACCCACATGCGCCAGATCCGCGCCGAGCTCCGTCGGCTGTCCACGCTGCCGGAGGACGAGCTCTACGTCGCGGCCAAGGAACTCCAGGCGCCGTACCCGCTGGTCGAGGAGGTGGCGCGCAACGGAAAGCTGCCGGTCGTGCTGTTCACCGCTGGCGGCATCGCCACCCCGGCCGACGCGGCGATGATGATGCAACTCGGCGCCGAGGGCGTGTTCGTCGGCTCCGGCATCTTCAAGTCCGGCAACCCGGCGCAGCGTGCCGAGGCGATCGTCAAGGCCACGACGTTCCACGACGACCCGGACATGCTCGCCAAGGTGTCCCGGGGGCTCGGCGACGCCATGGTCGGCATCAGCGTCGAAGAGCTGCCCGAGCCGCACCGGCTGGCCGAGCGCGGCTGGTAACAACTTCGCAAACCGGTCAGCTGCCGGGATACTGGGCTCATGACAGCCCGCCTCCTGGTGATTGAGGACGACCCTTCCATTCGCGAGCTCACCGAGCGCGGGCTCCGTGCCGCCGGTTTCGACGTGCTCACGGCGGCTACGGGCGACGACGGGCTGCGGCGCTTCCACGCCGACCAGCCCGACCTCGTCGTGCTGGACGTGATGCTCCCTGGGCTGGACGGGCTGGCGGTCTGCCGGGCGGATCCGGGCGGCGTCGGTGGTGCCGGTCGTGATGCTCACCGCGCGCACCGACACCATCGACGTCGTCGTCGGCCTCGAAGTGGGCGCCGACGACTACGTCACCAAGCCCTTCGAGATGCCCGAGCTGATCGCCCGGGTCCGCGCCGCGCTGCGACGGGCGTCCCTTGCCGCGCCATCCGACGACGTGATCCGGCTGAACGCGGTGCGGGTGGACGTCGCCGCGCACACCGTGGCGCGAGGTGACGAGCGGATCGAGCTCACGCCGACCGAGTTCCGGCTGCTGGTCGAGCTCGGCCGTCACGCCGGGCACGTCCTGTCCCGCGAGCAGTTGCTCGACCGGGTGTGGGGTTACGACTACCTCGGAGACTCCCGGCTCGTGGACGCCACGATCCAGCGGCTGCGCGGCAAGATCGAGGCCGATCCGTCCCGCCCGCGGGTGATCGAGACCGTGCGCGGGTTCGGCTACCGCGCGGCCGCGGAGCCGTGACCGCCCGGCGGGGACGCCGGGTGCGGACACGCCTGGTGCTGACCGTGATGGGGGTCGTCACGGTCGCGGCGGTCGCGTTGTCCGCGCTGGCGTACGCACTCGTCTCCCGCTCGTTGCGCGCCGAGGTGCTCGACCGGGCGGTCGAGGAGGCGCGCTTCTCCGTCGGCGTGCTCGCCGCCGAACGACTCGACGCGACTGTCGCCCCCCGAGACATCGCGGGGTCGGGCCTCGCCGACGACTTCGAGCGGCGCGGCACCGACGTCTACGTCGACTTCGCCAGGGGAGAGGACTTCGTCTCGGGCCTTGGCGTGCCGACGGCGCCGGAGGTCGTCTCCGGCGACGTCCGCGATCTGCTGGCGGCCGGACACGTGGCCGCAGAGTGGGTCGACGTCGGAGGCAGTCCGTACCTGGTGACGGCCACCAGGAAACCGCCGTCCGGGCCGGACTTCTACTTCGTCACCGAGACCAGCGGCGTCGACAGCGCGCTGGAACAGCTGCGCCTCGTGTTGCTCGGAGCCTCGGTGGTGCTGGTACTGGTGGGGGCGTTCGCGGGCGGGCGGATGGCGCGCTTGGCTGGCTCCCTCGCTGACTCCGTCGACGAACTCACCGCCGCACGAGACCGCGAGCGCCGGTTCGTGGCCGACGTGTCCCACGAGCTGCGCACGCCGGTGACCGCGCTGGTGCAGGAGGCCGCCGAGCTGGCGGGGGAGCGCGACGCGCTGCCCACGGGGACGAGACGGGTGGTCGAGCTGCTCGACCGCGACGTCCGGCGGCTGCGTGGCCTTGTCGAGGAGCTGCTGGAGCTGTCCCGCCTCGACGCCGCAGGGGACGCCGCCGACCTCGACGTGGTCGACGTCGACGTGGCGCGGCTGCTGGACGCCGTCGTCGCGCAGCGACTGCCTGCCGCAACGGTCCGAGCGCCCACCGGGCTCCGGGTGCGCACCGACCGCAGGAGACTGGAGCGGATCGTGGCCAACCTGGTCGACAACGCGCACGTGCATGCCGATGGCCGGTCGGTCACCGTGGACGCCGACCTCGACGGGCCGGTGCTGGTGATCGAGGTGGCCGATGAGGGGCCAGGCGTGCCGGACGACGACCTGGAGCGGATCTTCGACCGGTTCACCATGGGCGACACCGCGCGCGCCGGGACCGGCAGCGGGCTCGGGCTCGCCATCCTGCGGGAGCACGCGCGGGTCCTGCGGGCCCAGGTGACCGCGCGCAACCGGGACAGCGGCGGGCTGGCGGTCGAGGTGCGGGTACCAGTTATGACCGATTTGTGACATGGCGCGGACATGGCTATGACGGCACGGCGCGACGCTAGGCACGAGCGCCGGAGCGCGTGACGGGCCTGCGAACCGTCGGGTCCGGAGCAGACAGGAGGACCATCATGAAACGCATCGCGGTATTCCTGGCCACAGGGCTGGTGCTCCTGCTGACGCTGGCAGGTTGTGGCGACGTCGTCGACGCCGGACCGCTGCCGACCGAGGATGCGGGGGACAGGACCACCGCCCCGTCGGAGCCGGAGCCGACCACCACCCGACCGGATGGGGATGACACCCCGCCCCAGACCGGCGTCACGACGTCCCCACGAACGACGGAATCGCGCACGCCCGATGGCGGCGACACCACCTCGATCCGGCTCTACTTCATCGCGCCGGGCGGTGGCACCCCCGGGCGAGCCGATCCGTTCCTCGTGTCGGTGCACCGCCAGATTCCCGCGACTCCCGGCATCGCCCGCGCCTCGCTGGAACAGCTCGTCGCCGGGCCGTCGGCCGGGGACAGGAACCTGATCGACGGCATCTTGTCCGCAGTGCCCACCGACACCCTGGTGCTCGGTGTGAACATCAAGAACGGCCTGGCCACGGTCGACCTGTCGCGGGAGTTCGAGTCCGGCGGCGGCTCCTTCTCGATGTTCGGGCGGCTCGCGCAGGTCGTCTACACCGTGACGCAGTTCCCCACGGTGAACGAGGTCGAGTTCCGGCTCGACGGCAAGCCCGTGACGATGTTCTCCGGCGAAGGGATCGTGCTGGACGAGCCGGTGTCGCGCGCGGACTACCACGAGCTGCTGCCCAACGTGTTCGTCGACTCGCCAGCGGCCGGGAGCACGGCCACGGGCAGCCTGCGGGCGAGGGGGATGGCCGCCGTCTTCGAGGCGACGTTCCAGTACCGGCTCAAGGGCGCGGACGGGACTGTGCTCGCGAAAGGGTTCGCGATGACGGACAACGGCACCGGATGGGGCGCCTTCGACGTCACGATCGGGTTCGACGTCGACCGCACCCAGCGGGGCACGCTCACCGTCTGGGAGTACTCCGCGAAGGACGGTTCCGTGCAGGGCAAGCGGGTCACGCCGCTGGTGCTCGCGCCGTAGTCACCGCAGCCGGTCAGGGCCGCTGCGCTCGATCGACTGTGCCGAGGCGGGGCCGTTCGGTCGTCACGGCCGGGCGGCTCAGCCGTGGGGCGGCGCCCAGCGGTCGCGCGGCCACCAGTCGGCGGCGATGCGCTGGGCGCTGCGCGGTTGTTTGATGACGGTGACCAGCTGGAACCGACGTTGGCTAGTGGGCGACGGCCCCCAGGATGCGATTTCCCGCTCGATGCCCCGGCAGACCCGCCTGACGAGCAACACCGGTAGTCCGACAACGACGAACGCCATGATGGCGAGCTCGATGATGACGGCCATGCGCGGGTCCCGCTTTCTCCAAGGACGGACGTGTCGCAGAAGTGACTGCCCGGTGTCACCGGGCTGTACGAAATCCGTCGTATCGTAACCCGTTCGTGTTACAGCGTTAGTAGCTACCAATCCGATCTACAGCCGGGCCGACTCGCAGGTGAGGCGAGTGTGCCAGTCGGCCTGGCTTCCGATCTTCTTGGTATGTGGTCAGCCGTCACCAGTACTCACGCGGGAGTTTGCCCTCGATGTCGCGCACGTGGCTCCGCGCGCAGTCCGGGCACAGCCACCGGGTGCCGCCGGCGTCGGTGTCGCTGACCCAGGCGAGCGCGTCGAGGACGGTGTCCGCCGCGCGGTCGCGGCCGCAGCGCTCGCAGTGGATCGGCTCAGCGGTGGCCGTCATGTGTGCTCCATGACCAGCACGATCCACGTCCCCGGCTCGAGCGCTTCGTACACGTGCGGGACGTCGCCGGGAAACGCCGTGTAGTCGCCGGTGCCGAGCTCGACCGGGTCCCCTGCGGGGCCGGTGCGGATGCGTCCCGCGCCGACGATCAGGTGCTCGACGGTGCCGGGGTTGTGCGGGTCGGCCTTGCGGGGCGCGCCCGGCTCGATGGCGATGACGTAGAGGTCGCGGCGGGCGTGGGGCGGGCAGGCCGCCAGGAGCGTGCCGATGAAGTGCGCCTGTTCGGAGGTCACCGCGGGGCCTTCACCCGCCCGGACTACTCGCACCGTCGGCTTAGGCGGGTCGACGAGCCGCGAGAACGGCACCTCAAGGGCGACGCCGAGCGACCAGAGCGTCTCGATGCTGGGGTTGCCCGCGCCGGACTCCAACTGGGAGAGCGTGGACTTGGCGATGCCGGCGCGTTTGGCGACCTCGCTGAGCGAGAGCCCGGCGCGCGTGCGTTCGCGCCGCAAGGCGTCGGCGATGGCCGCCAGCGGCGCGGTGGTCGGGTCATCCGGCATTGTTCGCTCCAGAAGTACACTCGTTCGTGTTGACGAACGATGTCGCGTCGTTCATTATAGTGTCCATGCGTTCGTTTAATCGAACAAGACGTTTGGTGCAGGGGGATCTCGCGAGGGACATCGCGCTGGTGCTGCTCGCGGACGGCATCGTCGGCCTCTCCTTCGGGGCGATCGCGGTCGGGTCCGGGCTGCCGATGTGGCTGCCGATGCTGCTGTCGGTGCTGGTCTTCGCCGGTGCGGCGCAGTTCCTGTTCGTGGGCATCATCGCAGCGGGCGGGAACCCGGTCGCCGCCGTATTGGCCGGACTGCTGGTGAACGCGCGTCATGTGCCGTTTGGTTTCGCGATCGGCGACGTCCTGGGCAGGGGTTGGCGGAAGTGGGTGGGCACCCACGTGATGATCGACGAGACGGTCGCCTTCGCGCTCGCCCAGCGGGACGCCGAACGTCGCAAGGCGGCGTACTGGGCGTGCGGCGTGGGGCTGTTCGTGTGCTGGAACGTCGGCGTCGTGCTCGGTGCCGTGGCGGGCACCGCCGTCAGCGACACGGCGGCGCTCGGCCTCGATGCGGCGTTCCCCGCCGTGCTGCTGGCGCTGGTGCTGCCGTCGCTGCGGGACAAGGCGACCGGGGCGGCGGCGCTGGTCGGTGTGGCGGTGGCGCTGGCGGCGACGCCGCTGCTGCCAGCCGGGCTTCCGGTGTTGCTGTCGCTGCTCGCCCTGCCGATCGCGCTCGTGCTGCACGAACAACGCGCACGCGAGCGCACGGCGTCGGCAGCGGACCCGGCATCGTCCGGGGAGGAGGCGTCGTGTCCGAGCAGGTGATCCTGATCGTCGCCGTCGTGGTGCTGGCGGCGGGAACCTATGCGCTGCGCGCCTGCGGGCCCATGTTGCGTGAGCGCGTGCGGCTGCCGCAACGCGCGGAAGAGGCGATGACGCTGGCCGCCGTCCTGCTGCTGGCCGCGCTGGTCGGCACGGCGGCACTGACCGAGGCCGAGGGCTTCGCGGGCTGGGCGCGTCCCGCCGGGGTGTTGGTCGGTGGGGTGCTGGCCTGGCGCAAAGCGCCGTTCGTCGTGGTGGTGCTCGCCGCCGCCGCGACCGCCGCCCTGCTGCGACTGGCCGGGGTGCCCTGAGTCCGGTCGAGCGAGCCGGAGCCCGGGTGCGCCCAAGGTGCCCTTCGGTACCGAATATGTACCGAAGGGCACCTTGGGCGCACCCTCGGCCAGCTGGCTATCCGCACCCGGTCAGCGCGCGCCAACCCGGCGCGTTTATGCTGGTGAGCAGTCATTTCGGAGGGAATCGCGGTTTGTCTGCTGCTCAACCATGTGTCGGTGTGCTCGCGTTGCAGGGCGATGTGCGGGAGCACGTCGCGTCGCTGCGCGCCGCTGGCGTGCGCACCATGACGGTGCGCAGGGAGTCGGAACTGGCCGCCGTGGACGGCCTTGTCATCCCCGGCGGCGAGTCGACGACGATGTCGCGGCTGCTGGACACGTTCGACCTGCTCGAACCCCTGCGGAAGCGGCTCGCTAACGGGATGCCCGCCTACGGCTCGTGCGCCGGGATGATCCTGCTGGCGAACGAGGTGCTCGACGGCAGGCAAGACCAGCACCAGCTCAGCGCGTTGGACATCACGGTGCGGCGGAACGCGTTCGGCAGGCAGGTGGACTCCTTCGAGGAGGACCTGACCTTCACCGGAATCGACGATGGACCGGTGCACGCGGTGTTCATCCGGGCGCCGTGGGTCGAGTCGACCCGCCAGGACGTCGAGGTCCTCGCCGCCGTGCCGGACACCGCTGCCGCGGGACCCGCCGCGGGTAGGATCGTCGCGGTTCGCCAGGGCGCCGTGCTCGCGACCGCGTTCCACCCCGAGCTCACCGGCGACGGCAGGGTCCACCGGCTGTTCGCGGACATGGTCCGCGCGGCCGTGTCGGAGGACGCGGCATGAGGACGCAGGTAGCGATGAAGATGGAGGACAAATGAGCGGCCACTCCAAGTGGGCCACCACGAAGCACAAGAAGGCCGCCCTCGACGCCAAGCGGGGCAAGCTGTTCGCACGGCTGATCAAGAACATCGAGGTCGCCGCCCGCACCGGCGGGGGTGACCCCGAGGGCAACCCGACGCTCTACGACGCGATCCTCAAGGCGAACAAGAACTCCGTCCCCAAGGACAACATCGAGCGCGCCCGCAAGCGCGGCGCCGGTGAGGAAGCCGGTGGCGCCGACTGGCAGACGATCATGTACGAGGGTTACGCGCCCAACGGCGTCGCCGTGCTGATCGAGTGCCTGACCGACAACAAGAACCGCGCCGCTGGCGAGGTGCGCACCGCGCTGACCCGCAACGGCGGCTCGCTTGCCGACCCCGGTTCGGTGTCGTACCTGTTCAACCGCAAGGGCGTCGTGATCGTGCCGAAGAACGGGCTCACCGAGGACGACGTGCTCATGGCGGTGCTTGAGGCCGGTGCCGAAGAGGTCAACGACCTCGGCGAGAGCTTCGAGATCGTCTCCGAGGCCACCGACCTGGTCGCGGTGCGCGACGCGGTGCGCGAGGCCGGGTACGAGTACGAGTCGGCGGAGAACAGCTTCTTGGCGTCGGTGAACGTGCCGCTCGACGCGGACGGCGCGAAGAAGGTGTTCAAGCTGATCGAGGCGCTCGAGGACGCCGACGACGTGCAGAACGTCTACGCCAACTTCGACGTCAGCGACGAGGTGCTCGCCGAGGTCGGCTGAGCCACGAAACGGACACGCGGCATGCCGCCGGGGTACCCACGGCAGCATGCCGCTTCGTGATTGCTACGCCGGACGGGTGATGACAAGATCCGCTGGACGGTCCTGGGGAAAGCGGACCGTAAGCAGGCACAATGAGTGCCCGTGACCACGGACGCATCACCCACACCGGCGCCCAAGACCGATGATCTCGAGCAGCTTCGTGACTGGCTGATCAAGGAAGCGGACACCCGAGGTAACGCGGTCGTATCGGTCGCGCCCGAGGACGGCGTCGGCGGCTACTGCTTCACCGCGGGCGCGTGGCGCAAGCACGGCGTTCCGGAAGCGGTCGTCGTCGGCCTGCCGGAACAGCTCGCCACGGTGCTGCTCGACGCGTACGTCGACAAGGCCGTGATGGGCGTCGAGTTCGAGCCTGGCGTGCTCTACGACGGCTTCTTCGAGGGCATCCCGGTCGCCGTCGAGCACGTCGACCCGCAGTACTACCCGGTGTTCTTCGGCTCGGCGTTCGTGCTCTACCCCGACGGCGACTTCCCCGGCCTGCAGATCATCGTGCCGACGCCGGACGGCAGTTGGCCCTGGGACGACGACGCCCCCGAGGGCTTCGCGCAGTGGCAGCCCGTGCTGAACGCGACCGGCGAGCCATCCTTCGATCTCGACTGACCGCTTTCCGGCGCGTCGGGTCGAGTCCGCCGAGTGCGGACAGGTAACCTCCCTCCTCGAACGAGTGTTCGCCGTGGTGGAGGTTGCCGGTGCGCGTTCTCGGGGTGGACCCCGGGCTGACCCGATGCGGGGTCGGCATCGTCGACGGCGGCACCGGGCGGCAGGTGAGCTGCGTCGGCGTGCACGTGGTGCGCACCCCGGCGGACCTGGAGCTGGCCGACCGGTTGCGCCAGGTCGCCGACGCCGTCGAGGAGTGGCTCGACATGTACCAACCCGACGCGGTCGCCATCGAGCGGGTGTTCAGCCAGCAGAACGTCCGCACGGCGATGGGCACCGCGCAGGCCAGCGGCGTGGTCGCGCTGAGCGCGGCACGGCGGTCGTTGCCGGTCGGGTTCCACACGCCGAGCGAGGTCAAGGCGGCCGTCACCGGCTCGGGGCGCGCGGACAAACAGCAGGTCACCACCATGGTCACCCGGCTGCTACAACTCCAGGAACGTCCCAAGCCCGCCGACACCGCCGACGCGCTGGCGCTCGCCGTCTGCCACCTCTGGCGGGAGCCGATGCGCGCCAGGCTCGCCGAAGCGGAGCGGCGCGCGGCCGGCCTGGCCAAAGCACACAAGGCGCGGCTCGCAGCCGCGCGGGCACAACGAAACGGCGCGGCACGGCAGAACACGGCGCTGCGCCGAGGAGGAACGCGATGATCTCGTCGGTACGCGGGCAGGTGCTCGCGATCTCACTCGATCACGTCGTGGTCGAGGTCGGTGGTGTCGGACTCGCCGTGCTGGCGACCCCGGCCACCCTCGCCACCCTGCGGGTGGGGGAGCAGACCACGCTGCACACGCAGCTCGTGGTCCGGGAGGACTCGCTGACGTTGTACGGCTTCGTCGAGACCGAGTCGCGCGAGCTGTTCGTGCTGCTCCAGTCGGTGTCGGGTATCGGGCCACGGCTGGCGCTGGCGGCGCTCGCCGTGCTGCAGCCGGACACCCTGCGTACGGCGCTGGCCGAGGGCAACACCACGGTGCTCACGCAGGTGCCCGGCATCGGGAAGAAAGGTGCGGAGCGACTCAGCCTCGAACTGCGGGACAAGGTGGACGCGGCCCCGGCGGGCAACGCGGCCGGTGGCGGTGCTGTCGGCGCGGCGCCCAGTGAGGCCGCGAGCGGGGTCAAACCCGACGTCGTGGAGGCGCTGGTCTCGCTGGGCTTCCAGGCCAAGCAGGCGGAGAAAGCGGTTGATGGGGTGCTCGCCGCGAACGGCGGTGACAATGGCTCCGGGGGTACTGGCGACACCTCCGCCGTGCTGCGGGCCGCGCTGGGGGTCCTCGGTAAGAAGCGGTGACGAGCGGGATGCACGATGAGGACGTCATGAGCGAGGAGTACACGGCCGCGGATTCCGCCCACCCTGCCGACACTGGGGACGCGGTCGCAGAGTCAGGCGACGTTGACGACGCGCACGGCGCGGACGGAGGCCCTGACGCCGCCGAGTCGACGTCGCTGTCCGCCCTGCCGGAGAACGGCGAGCGCGAGGTCGAGACGACGCTGCGCCCGCGAAGGCTGTCCGAGTTCGTCGGCCAGGCCAGGGTGCGCGAGCAGTTGGAGCTGGTGCTGCAGAGCGCCAAGCGCAGGGGAGTGCCGCCGGACCACGTATTGCTGTCCGGCCCGCCCGGCCTCGGCAAGACCAGCCTGTCCATGATCATCGCGTCCGAGCTGGACAGCGCCATCCGCATCACATCGGGGCCTGCCCTGGAACGCGCCGGTGACCTCGCGGCGATGTTGTCGAACCTGGTCGAGGGCGACGTGCTGTTCATCGACGAGATCCACCGCATCGCCCGGCCCGCCGAGGAGATGTTGTACCTGGCGATGGAGGACTTCCGGGTCGATGTCGTCGTCGGCAAGGGGCCGGGTGCGACAAGCATCCCGCTGGAGATCGCGCCGTTCACCCTGGTCGGCGCGACCACCCGGTCCGGCGCACTGACCGGCCCGCTGCGGGACCGGTTCGGGTTCACCGGCCACATGGAGTTCTACGAGCCCGTCGACCTGGAGCAGGTGCTGCGCCGGTCGGCGGCCATCCTGGACGTCTGGCTTGAAGCGGACGGCGCGGAGGAGATCGCGGGCCGCTCCCGAGGCACACCCCGCATCGCCAACCGCCTGCTGCGCCGGGTCCGCGACTACGCCGAGGTGCGCGCCGACGGCAGGGTCACCCGGGAGACGGCGCGGGCCGCGCTCGAGGTGTACGACGTCGACGAGTGGGGCCTCGACCGGCTGGACCGTGCGGTGCTCGGCGCGCTGGTGCGGTTGTTCGGCGGCGGCCCGGTCGGAGTGTCGACGCTGGCCGTCGCGGTCGGCGAGGAGGCGACAACGGTGGAGGAGGTGTGCGAGCCGTACCTGGTGCGGATCGGGATGCTCGCCCGCACGCCGCGCGGCAGGGTCGCCACACCAGCGGCGTGGCAGCACCTGGGGCTGCCGCCGCCGAAGGGCGGAACGCCAGACGCCGCTCAGTCGTTGTTCGACTGATACGCGGGGAGCTGCGGTGACGGAGGGGCTGCCGTCGGTGGCCGGGGCGTAAACTGGCAGACTCGCAACAAATACGTACTCGCCAACGGGCATGGCGGAATCACCGCGGTGCCCCTAGAGGGAGAAATCGATGGAACTGCTCATCGTGATGATGGCTGGCCTCGGCTTGATGATGTTCTTCGCCGTGCGCAAGCAGAAGAAGGAGATGGCGGCGCACCACCAGCTGCAGGACAGCCTCACCGAGGGCGACCGGGTGCGGACCACGTCGGGGCTGGAGGGCACCGTCGTCGACGCCAGTGACGACACGAAGATCGAGTTGGAGATCGCGGACGGCGTCGTGACGACGTGGCTGCGGCCCGCCGTTCGGGAGAAGGTCGAGGACGACGAGTTCGACGAGGACGTCGACGAGGTTGACGAGTTCGACGAGGACCGCGACGAGGCTGACATCACCGACGACTCGGACAAGGACGGCGACACGGACGAGCGCGGTGGCGCCAAGGTCGCCTCTCCGCTGGAGCACAAGGGTAAGTAACGATCTTCCTCGCATAACGCACGATTTACGTGGTCACGGGTACAGTTCCCGAGCCATGGCCGTCGTGCGGCCATGCGACGTGCGTCATGTGCCCCACCCGGGGGCATGTCAAGAACTAGTTCGAGGAGAGACCCTCCCGTGGCACCACCCGCCGGGACCATTCGTCCGGGACGCTATCTGGCGTTCTTCATCCTGATCGTCGTCGTGCTGTACGGGCTGGTGTTCTTCACCGGTGACCGGGAGCCGAGCCCGCGGCTCGGCATCGACCTCAAGGGCGGCACCAGCGTCACCCTGACCGCGCGCACGCCGGATGGCTCTGAGCCGACCCAGGAGTCGCTGGACCAGGCGCGGGCGATCATCGCCGAGCGCGTGAACGGCCTGGGTGTCTCCGGCGCCGAGGTCGTGCTGGACGGCAGGCAGCTCGTGATCACGGTGCCTGGCGATGAGGGTCAGGAGGCCAAGACCCTCGGTCAGACCGCGAAGCTGGGGTTCCGGAAGGTCATCGCCGGTCCGTTCGACCCGGCGGCCGCCAAGCAGCAGCCGGGCCAGGACGGTGGCGACGGCTCGGGCGACAAGCCCGGCAAGTCGGGTGACAACGGCGCCGCGAAGCCGGGTGACGCTGAGCAGGACGGCGCCACGTCCGACACCGGGTCCGGTGGTGGTGGCGCCGCCGGTGCCGCGCCCGCCAAGGCGCAAGGCGACGACCAGGTCAGTGCCCAGGACGACGACTCGTCGCTGCCGGAGGAGACCCGCAAGGAGATCGCGCAGGCGAAGCAGGTCCGGCAGAACAAGGACCTGCTTGGCGCCGGTCCCGAGGCGCAGCAGGCTCTGCAGCAGGCCCTGCAGGAGATCGACTGCTCGGAGGGAACCAAGGATCCGTTGCGCGGCAATGACGATCCTGACCTGCCGCTGCTCGCCTGTGACCAGGACCGGCAGTCCAACGACAAGCGGCTGGCGTATCTCCTCGGCCCGGTGATCCTCGACGGCCAGCAGGTCGGCGACTCCACCGCGAGTGTGAACAGCGACGGTGTCGGCTACCAGGTCAACATCACCTTCACCGGTGAGGGCAACTCGCGGTGGGCGCAGATCACCTCGGAGCTCGCCAGGGAGTCCGCGCAGTCGCCGGGCAACCCCGCGCGGGTCGCCTTCGTGCTCGACACCGAGGTCGTCTCGGCGCCGACGGTGACGACCGCGATCGCGGGCAACACCCGCATCACCGGTGACTTCACGCAGGCCGAGGCGCAGGACCTCGCACAAATCCTCAAGTACGGCTCGCTGCCGCTGTCGTTCGAGACGTCGGACGCCTCGACCGTCTCCGCGACGCTGGGCCTGTCGTCGCTGCGTGCCGGGCTGATCGCGGGCGCCATCGGGTTCGCGCTGATCGTGCTCTACAGCTTGGCCTACTACCGGCTGCTCGGCGTGCTGCTCATCGCCTCGCTCGGCCTGACGGCGGCGCTGGTGTTCCCGGTGATCATCCTGCTGGGCCGATCGGTCGGATTCACACTGGACATCGCGGGTATCGCGGGCCTGATCATCGCGATCGGTGTCACCGCGGACTCGTTCGTCGTCTACTTCGAACGCATCAAGGACGAGATACGCGGCGGGCGCAGCGTGCGCTCGGCGATCCCCCGAGCGTGGGTGAGATCCCGCAGGACGATCCTCTCGGCGGACGGGGTCGTGCTGCTGGCCGCCGTCGTGCTCTACCTGCTCGCGGTCGGCAGCGTGAAGGGCTTCGCGTTCACCATCGGCCTGACCACGGTGCTTGACCTGGTCATCGTGTTCATGGTGACGCACCCGATGCTGGTCATGGCCGGGAAGTGGAAGATCCTGAACAACCGCGCGTTGTCGGGGCTCGGCATGGTCACCGACGTCGGCGCGGCGGCGCAGCGGAGCAAGCGACAATCCGGCCCTGCGGCAGCGAGGGGGGTCTGATCATGGCGGACTCGATGGACACGACCACGCAGGCCGAGACGACACCGCCCAAGCAGGGCAGGCTGACCAAGCTCTACCTCGGCACCGGCGGCTTCGACATCATCGGCAGAAGCAGGACCTGGTACGTGATCGCCGCGGTGATCATGCTGATCTCGGTCGGCAGCATCGCGTTCAAGGGGTTCACACCCGGCATCGAGTTCGTCGGCGGCACCCAGATCCAGCTCCCGGCCCAGGGCGTCCAGGGGCCGATCACCGCGGACGAGGTCGAGGAGATCTACGCGGACACCTTCGGCGGCACGCCATCGTCGACGCAGGTCATCGGCGCAGGCGGCAGCCAGGCGGTGCAGATCAAGACGGAGACGCTCAACGTCGGCGAGATCGACGAGTTCAAGCGCGCGCTCTTCGACCAGCTCAAACCGATCGGCACCGGCGGTGAGCCCACCGTCAACGCGATCAGCGACTCGAACGTCAGCGGATCGTGGGGCGACGAGATCACCAACAAGGCGCTCATCGCGCTCGCGGTGTTCCTCGTGCTGGTGATGATCTTCCTCGCGGTGTACTTCGAGCGCTGGATGGCGGTCGCCGCCCTCGTCGCGCTCATCTTCGACCTCACCGTGACGGCCGGACTGTACTCGCTGATCGGGTTCGAGGTCACGCCAGCGACCGTGATCGGCCTGCTGACCATTCTCGGCTACTCGCTCTACGACACCGTCGTCGTGTTCGACAAGGTCAGGGAGAACACCAAGGGACTGCTCGACCTGAGCAGGCAGACCTATCCCGAGGCGGCCAACCTCGCGGTCAACCAGACGCTGATGCGCTCCATCAACACGTCGGTGACGTCGTTGCTGCCGGTTCTCGGCCTGCTGCTGATCGGCGCCGGGCTGCTCGGTGCTGGCACGCTGAAGGACCTGGCGCTGGTGCAGGCGATCGGCATCATGGCGGGAACGCTGTCGTCGATCTTCCTGGCCACGCCGACGCTGACGCACCTCAAGATGCGCGAGCCCGCCTACCAGGAGCAGGCGAGCCGGGTCGCGTCGCGGCGCACGCTCGGTAAGCGCACCGCGAGCCAGACCGCGCGGGCCGGGGCAGGACTGGCCGACGACGAGTCCGACGAGGAGCACGAGGCGGAACTGCGCAAGGAGAAAGCGGTCGTCGCGGCATCCGCCGTGCCCGGCCGCAACCTGAAGAAGAGCGACCAGCGCAGGCTCGCGGGCAAGAACGCTGGTAAACCTGCTGGTAAACCGGCTGGCAAGCCCACAGGTAAGCGCGGCAGATAACCCGTCGCGCATGCCTCCGCTCTCGCTGCGGTCAGCACAGGGAAGGCTGTGTGCCGCGGCGGGAGCACCGGAGCTAGGCTGGAGACCCAGGATGTGAGCCAGCGAGCGCCGCATACCACGAAGATCGAAGGCAAGACGACTGGCACGCTCGTTTGACCAGCCAGTCAGGCTTGGGTTCGGTCGGATTGGTATCTACCGGTACAGGAGGTGCGGGTGAGCAACGAGCTCCGGTCTCCGGTGAGCCAGGACGATGCTGAGCGGGGTAGCGCGCCGCAGCGGAGCTCGGGCCGGGCGAGCCAGGGCAACGAGCAGCAGAACGGTGCTCCCTCCGCCACAAGGCGGGTCAGGGCACGGCTGGCGCGGCGGATCACCGCGCAGCGCCCCGCCTCGGTCAAGCAGGTGCTCGAACCGCTCGCCGCCGTCCATCGGGAGCTGCACCCCAGTGCCGACCTTGGCCTGTTGCAGCGCTCGTACGACGTCGCCGAGGAGCTGCATCGCGGCCAACGCCGCAAGTCGGGCGATCCGTACATCACGCACCCGCTCGCGGTCGCCACGATCCTCGCTGAGCTGGGTATGGACACCACCACGTTGGTGGCCGCGCTGCTGCACGACACCGTCGAGGACACCGGCTACTCGCTTGACAAGCTGCGCAAGGATTTCGGGGACGAAGTCTCCCACCTCGTCGACGGCGTCACCAAGCTGGACAAGGTCAAGCTCGGCACCGCAGCCGAGGCCGAGACCATCCGCAAGATGGTCATCGCGATGGCCCGCGACCCGAGGGTGCTGGTCATCAAGCTGGCCGACCGGCTGCACAACATGCGCACCATGCGGTTCCTGCCGCCGGAGAAGCAGGTCCGCAAGGCCCGCGAGACCCTTGAGGTGCTGGCCCCGCTGGCGCACCGGCTTGGCATGGCCACGGTCAAGTGGGAGCTGGAGGACCTGGCGTTCGCGATCCTGCAGCCGAAGAAGTACGACGAGATCGTGCGGCTGGTCGCGGACAGGGCGCCGTCCCGCGACGTCTACCTGCGCTCGGTCATCAACCAGCTGCTGGACAACCTCGCGAAGTCGCGGGTGCAGGCCAAGGTCGAGGGCAGGCCGAAGCACTACTACTCGATCTACCAGAAGATGATCGTGCGCAGCCGCGACCTTGACGACATCCACGACCTTGTCGGCGTGCGCATCCTGGTGGACGACGTCCGCGACTGCTACGCCGCCATGGGCGTCGTGCACGCCTTGTGGCAGCCGATGCCGGGCCGGTTCAAGGACTACATCGCGCAACCGCGCTTCGGCGTGTACCAGTCGCTGCACACCACGGTGATCGGGCCGGACGGCAAGCCCCTGGAAGTGCAGATCCGCACCTACGAGATGCACCGCACCGCCGAGTACGGCATCGCCGCGCACTGGCGCTACAAGGAGACACGGGGCACCCACAACAACGGCAAGTCCGGGGCGCTCGAAGTCGACGAGATGGCGTGGATGCGGCAGCTGCTCGACTGGCAGCGCGAGGCCGCCGACCCCGGTGAGTTCCTGGAGTCGCTGCGCTACGACCTCGCCACCCGCGAGATCTTCGTTTTCACGCCGAAAGGTGACGTGATCACGCTGCCAGCCGGGTCGACGCCGGTGGACTTCGCCTACGCGGTGCACACCGAGGTGGGGCACCGCTGCATCGGCGCGCGGGTCAACGGCAGGCTCGTCGCGCTGGAGCGCAAGCTGGACAACGGCGAGGTCGTCGAGATCTTCACGTCGAAGGCCGAGAACGCCGGTCCCAGCAGGGACTGGCTCGGCTTCGCCGGGTCGCCGAAGGCGCGAGCGAAGATCCGGCAGTGGTTCGCCAAGGAGCGCCGCGAAGAGGCCATCGACGCGGGCAAGGAAGCGATCACCAAGGAGATCCGCCGGGCGGGGCTGCCGCTGCAACGGCTGATCTCCGCTGACGTGATGGGCGCGCTGGCCACCGAACTGCGCTACAACGACATCACCGCGCTGTACGCCGCCGTGGGCGAGGGCAGCACCAGCGCCAAGCACGTGGTGTCGCGGCTGGTGGCGTTCATCGGCGGCGTCGAGGAGGCCGAGGAGGAGCTGGCCGAGCGCGCGACGCCGTCCACCATCAGCCGTCGGCGCTCAAGCAACGACGTCGGCGTCGTCGTCAAGGACGCCGGCGACGTCTGGGCGAAGCTGGCTCGCTGCTGCACCCCGGTGCCAGGCGACGAGATCCTCGGCTTCGTCACCCGTGGCGGCGGGGTGAGTGTGCACCGCACCGACTGCACCAACGCCGAGGACCTGCACGCCCAGCCGGAGCGGCTGGTCGAGGTGGAATGGGCGCCGTCGGAGTCGTCGGTGTTCCTTGTCGCGATCCAGGTGGAGGCGCTGGACCGGCACCGGCTGCTGTCCGACATCACCAAGATCCTCGCCGACGAGAAGGTCAACATTCTGTCCGCATCGGTGACGACGTCCCGTGACCGGGTGGCGGTGTCGCGGTTCTCGTTCGAGATGGGCGACCCGAAACACCTCGGCCACGTGCTCAACGCGGTGCGCAAGGTCGAGGGCGTCTACGACGTCTATCGCGTCACGTCGGCGTCCTGACGCGATTGTGTGGCGCCGTCCCGGCGCCACACCCGGCGCTCGCGTGCCGCTTCGCACCCGCTCGCGTGCCGCGTCGGGGGCTCCACCACGCTGTTGATCAACTACCTGCGCGCTGTGACCACGAAAACCCGACATAAACGTCACGCCGTGGTCATAGCGCGCGGCAAGTTGATCGACTTCTGCCAGTAGGCAAACTCACTCAGTGCTTCGGCCGCAGGCGTCCTGACGCTCAGGGCCAGCAGGCGTCCCGACTCGACCGCGCGGCTGGGACGCCGCTCAGTGGTGGTGGGTGAACCGCGGCGTCCGGCGCTCCAGGAACGCCGCCACGCCTTCGGCGTAGTCCGCGCCGTGGATGGCGTCGCGCCGGAGCTGGTCGGTCTCGTCGTCCGTCTCGGCTGGGTCGTTCGCGCCCGCTGCGATCTTGCCGATGATCCGGTTCATCCCGCGCACCGACGTCTGCGAGCGGGTGGCGAGCGTCGCCACGAAGTCCTCGACCGCCGCGTCAAGCTCGCCGTCCGGGTAGACGTCGTTGACCAGGCCCATCTCCCGCGCCCGGCCCGCGCCGACCAGGTTGGCGGACAACAGGAAGTAGCGGGCGTTGGCCGGGCCGACCAGCGACACCAACTGCTGCGTCGAGGTGTAGTCGTAGATGATGCCGAGCTTCGCCGGTGTGATGCCGAACCGCGCGCCCTCTGCGGCGAACCGGAAGTCGCACGCCACCGAGATCTGACACTCGCCGCCGATGCAGTTGCCCCTGATCAGCGCGATGCTGGGCGTGACCATGTCGGCGAGCGCGGTGACGGCGGCGTGCACCGCCTTGTCGTAGAGGGCCGCGCCATCCGCCGTGGATCGCAGCTCACCGAACTCCGCGATGTCCGCGCCCGCCGAGAAGTTCGCACCCTCGCCGGTGAGCACCAGCGCTGTGATCGCAGGATCGTCCTCGACCTCGGCGACGATGCCGGGAATGGCGGACCACATGTCGAAGCTGATCGCGTTGTGCTTGTCCGGTCGCGTGAACGTCAGCCGCGCGACATTGCCCGTCCGCGTCAGCTCAAGCCCAGTCGGCGAGTCCGATGATCCGGACCCGCTAGCAGTACTCATGTCACTGACCCTACGACGTCTGCTCAGGACCGCACCGTGATCTTGGTGAACTTCACAGGGATCTCCGGCTTGCCGGTGCCGTCGCCGGTCGGGCCCTGCTGACCGATGCCAGCCTTGGCGACCTTGTCCAGCGTGGCGAGCCCTTCGTCGGAGATGGTGCCGAACACGGTGTAGTTCGGCTCGAGCTGCGCCTCGCCGTAGACGAGGAAGAATTGGCTGCCGTTGGTGTCCGGCCCGCTGTTCGCCATCGCGACCAGCCCCCGGCCGTAGGAGAGCTGCTTGAACGTCTCGTCGGCGAAGGCGTAGCCAGGTCCGCCGCGCCCGCTGCCGGTCGGGTCGCCGCACTGCAACATCTGCAAACCCTGGGTGCCGAGGCGGTGGCACTCGCTTCCCTCGTAGAAGTCCTGCTTGCCCAGGTTCAACATGCTGTTCACGGTGCACGGGGCCAGCGAGCGGTCCAGCGTCAGCCCGATCGGACCCGCCGTCGTCGCCATCGAGACGTCGACGGTGCCGCGCGCGGGCACCTTCCCGTTCTCGGGCGGCTTGACGTCCTTGGCGGCGGGCTCGGGGCTCTTCTGGTACGAGCACTTCACCTGCTTCGCCAATGGCTTCGGCCGCTCGGGAACCGGCGCCCGCTCGGACGGGATCTGCACGGTCGGCTCCGGTGGCTGCTGCTCGTCGGCCTGCGCAGGGGAGTCGTCACCGCCGCGCGTCGCGAAGAAAACCACCAGCCCGGCTACCACGACGACGGCGCCAGCGGTGACAGCCGCGCCGACCACCTTGTTGCGCTTCGCGCGTTGCTGCCGGTACTCGATCTGCCGCTCCAGCTTCCGTTTCGCGGCCTCACGGCGTTGCTGGTTGGTCGCCACGCGCTCTCCTCGCCTCTCGGGTCCGGCTTGCGAGATTGCCGGTCAGAAAAACCTGGTTGGCCGGATTCTATGGGCACCGCCTGTGAAGTGGCTGTGGAGGTTCACGTCTCGTCTTTGGGCACCCGCGTGCGGCCCAACGCCCGCCCGAGCGTCTCCGCCGTGCCCTGGGCAACTCCGAGCCCCTTGGACAGCAACCGGATGGAGTCGTTGAGCGCGTTGTTCACCGCTGTCTGGGTCAGGATCGCTCGCGCCAGCTCGCCGATGCGGTTCACCGAGTCGTTGAGCTGGCTGCTCAGCGTCTCCAACTGCTGCTGCGTCTCTGGCAGTTCCTCCGCGACGAACGTGCCGATGCGGTCGATCCGGTCCAGTGTCCGCTTCAGCTTGACGACTTCTTCGAGCAGCACCCCGCCCGGCCGCAGTTGCTCCAGCGTGCGGGCGATGCTGGGCAGCGCGCCGAGCGCCGCCGAGGTGTCCTCGACGACCTTGGCCGAGGTGTAGATGGTCGCGTCGATGGCGTCGATCGGCCTGGTGACGATCATGTTCACCGTGACGTCGCTGAGCCGCTGCCGCCGCTGGGTGTGCCCGGTCCATTGCCCGTTGCGCTGGCTCATGCTCGGTGTCCCATTCCTCGTGTCGGGGCTGCCGCGCCCATCGTGTGCCGGGGCGGCATCCTCCGACTCCGGCGAAGACGACCGTGCTGCCTGGCCCGATGCCCTGGGGCGGCGCGATCCGTTGAGCTCGGCCAGGGCACTGTAACCGGCCCGTGCTGGTTCTGCCCAACGTCGTGTGGCGGAAGCCATGGGGCCAATCGGACGATCAATGCGCCTCGACGTCGGCCTCCGGCTTCGGTTCGCGGCTGAGCGCGGGGACGGTCTCGCGGCTGACGATCACCGCCGCGAGCACGCTCGTCAGCGGCACCGCCGCGACGATGCCGACGCTGCCCGCGAGCGTGCGCAGGATCTCCTGCGCGATGTCCTGCGAGGTGAGGATCGTGCCGAACCCGACACCGGACACCGCGGTGTAGAGCAGCACCGGCAATGCCGCGCCCGCGTAGGCGAGCACGAGGGTGTTGACGGCGGACGCGACGTGGTCCCTGCCGATGCGCACCCCGGCGTCGTACAGGTCGCGCCAGGTCAGCAGCGGGTTCGCGCGCCGCAGCTCCCAGATCGCGCTGGCCTGCGTGACAGTGACGTCGTCAAGCACGCCGAGCGCGCCGATGACCACTCCGGCCAGCAGCAGTCCCTGCGTGTCGATGCCGTGACCGAGCGCAGCGACGAGGTTGCTTGTCTGATCGTCGAGCCCGGTGAGCTGCGCGAGCCCGGAGAACACCGCCGAGATGATGCCGATCAGCAGCAGGCTGATCAGCGTGCCGAGCAGCGCCACCGACGTGCGCACCGAGAAGCCGTGGGTGAAATACAGCGTGGCGAACATGATCAACCCAGCGCCGACGATGCCGGTCAGCAGCGGGTCCTCGCCCGTGAGGATGGCGGGTACCACGAAAAACCCGAGCACGAGGGCGCTGACACCGAGCCCGGCCAGCGCGCGCGCCCCGTGCCAGCGGCCCAGCAGCAGCACCGCGCCCACGAACACCGCCGCGAGCATCAGCAACGGGGTGCCGCGCTGGAAGTCCATGATCAGGTACGCGTCGTCGTCGCTGGGATCGCTGCCGGAGAACGCGAGCACGACGTCGTCGCCGACGGCGAAGGTGGGCCGCGACGGTCCGACTGGCGCGGTCTTGGTGACGATGCTGCCCACGGCGGGGCCGTCGGTGAGGGTGATGTCGAGCAGCAGGCATTGCGGCTCGCCCGGCGCGGGCTGGCCGGGTTGTCCGCCGGGCTGTTGCAGGCTCGGTTGGTGCATGCAGGACCCGAGGGACGCTGCGGTGACGGTGCCGTTCACCGGCGTGCCGGAGTCCACCGCGCTGTCCGGCAGGCCGCCGGTCGGAAACAGCGCGATGAACACGACGAACACCGTGAGCAGGAACGGCGCGAGCAGCACCGCGAGCAGCGTGCGCACCCGCGTCGACGCCGGAGGCGGCGGCTCGTGGGAGTGCCCGTGACCGGACGTGGCCGCAGGCGGGGCGGCGTCGGCGGACTCCGGCGGCTCAGCGGACTCGGCAGGCTCGGCAGGGTCGGTGACCTTGGCGATCTCGGTTGTCTCCGCGGCGTCCGCGCTGCCAGTGCTGTCGAGGCTGTCGAGGTAGCGGTGCCGTTGCTGCGGTCGCGGCTGCTGCCGAGGCTGCTCAGGGACGTCGTCGGGCTTCCGACGTCGACCGCCCCCGCCGGGCACCCGCCGGGGTGGCTGACCCGACGCCGCGCCAGGGACCCGTGGGATCGGCCTGGTCTCGGCCTCGTCGTCGCCACGGCGGTCGGCGCGGCGCGGTCGGCCGTCCCGGGGTGAAGTCACGAGGTCCATCCTGCGCGAACGCACGGCGTTCGTGCCAGGTGATCCGGGTCAGATCACGCCCTCACGGGTTTGTGCCCTGGCAGTTTGCCCAGCCGCATCAGCACGAGCCCGCCGATGCCGCTGAACAGCACGCCGATGCCGCCGAGGATCGTCACGAGCAGCCAGCGCGCCGTCCACGAGTCGAGCATCGCGTCGGCGGGTTTCGCCGGGTCGTAGCGCACGTCGAGACGTTCCCCGATGCGCGGGCCGGGATCGGTGCAGGTGTCCGCCTCGAACGTGTGCGTCCTGCCGTCGGCCCGGAACTCCACGACGGGGCAGTAGGTGGTCTTGCGCCGCGCCGCGCCATCCGACTTCCGCGTCTCCGTGTGCGACGTCGTGATGTCCACGACGATGCCCGTCGTGTGCGCCGACCGCCGCTCCCAGTCGTCCGCGCGCAGCATGTTCGTGATCACCGCGCTCGCCAACAGCACCATGCCGACCGCGAGGAACAGCGCGCCGATGAGCAGGGGTGTCTTCGCGTAGACGGCACGGGGGAGCTGGACGTCGGATCTCATGGCGGTGAGTATGTCAGCGGGCTGGCCGCGCCCGGGTGATCTTGGGCGAATTCGCGCCGCCTGTCACCAGCGGTAGCCAGGTGACCGGCGGGAACCGGGGGTTCGTTAGCCTGACCACTGGCGCCCATCCCGCCGTACCCATCGACGTTGAGAGAGTGAGCAACTCCCGTGCTTCGCACCCACGATGCAGGCAGCTTGCGTGCCGACCACGCCGGAACCACCGTCACCCTCGCCGGATGGGTGGCGCGCAGGCGTGACCACGGCGGGGTGATCTTCATCGATCTGCGGGACGCGAGCGGGGTCGCGCAGGTGGTGTTCCGCGAAGGCGAGATGGCCGAGCGCGCCCACGGCCTGCGCTCGGAGTTCTGCGTCCGGGTCGTCGGCGAGGTCGCGCCGCGCCCGGAGGGCAACGAGAACCCGGACATCGCCACCGGTGCGATCGAGGTGCTCGTCACCGAGTTGGACATCCTCTCCGAGTCGGCTGCGCTGCCGTTCCCGATCGACGACCGAGTCGACGTCGGCGAGGAGACGCGGCTCAAGCACCGCTACCTCGACCTGCGCCGCAACGCCCCCGCGCAGGCCATGCGGCTGCGCAGCGAGGTGAACCGTGTCGCGCGCGAGTTGCTGCACGACGAGGGTTTCGTCGAGGTCGAGACGCCCACCATGACCCGCTCCACCCCGGAGGGCGCGCGCGACTTCGTCATTCCCGCGCGGCTCAAGCCGGGCAACTGGTACGCGCTGCCGCAGTCGCCGCAGTTGTTCAAGCAGCTGCTGATGGTCGGCGGCATCGAGCGGTACTTCCAGATCGCGCGCTGCTATCGCGACGAGGACTTCCGCGCCGACCGGCAGCCGGAGTTCACCCAGCTCGACGTCGAGATGAGCTTCGTAGACCAGGACGACGTCATCGCGCTCAGCGAGCGGGTCATCGCCGCGATGTGGCGGCTCGCTGGGCACGAGGTGACGCCGCCGATCCCGCGCATCAGCTACGCCGACGCGATGGCGAAGTACGGCACCGACAAGCCGGACCTGCGCTTCGACCTCGAGATCACCGAGATGACCGACTACTTCGCCGACACGCCGTTCCGGGTCTTCCAGGCGCCGTACGTCGGGGCCGTCGTGATGGCCGGGGGCGCGGACCAGCCGCGCAGGCAGCTCGACGCCTGGCAGGAGTGGGCCAAGCAGCGCGGCGCGAAGGGCTTGGCGTACGTGCTGGTCGCCGAGGACGGCACCCTCGGCGGCCCGGTCGCCAAGAACCTCTCCGAGTCCGAGCGCGAGGGCCTGGTCGACGCGGTGGGCGCGAAGCCGGGTGACTGTGTGTTCTTCGCCGCCGGTCCTGCCCATGAGGCGCGGGCGCTGCTGGGCGCGGCGCGCGACGAGATCGGCCACCGGCTCGGTCTCATCGACTCCGACGCCTGGTCGTTCGTGTGGGTGGTGGACGCGCCGATGTTCGAGCCTGCTGGCGCCACCGACGACGTCGCGGTGGGCCACGGCGAGTGGACCGCGGTGCACCACGCGTTCACGTCGCCGACGCCGGAGTGGGTGGACAAGTTCGAGACCGACCCCGGCAACGCGCTCGCCTACGCCTACGACATCGTCTGCAACGGCAACGAGATCGGCGGCGGTTCGATCCGTATCCACCGCGCCGACGTGCAGAAGCGCGTGTTCGACGTGATGGGCGTGACCGACGATGAGGCCCGCGAGAAGTTCGGCTTCCTGCTGGACGCCTTCTCCTACGGCGCGCCGCCGCACGGCGGGATCGCGTTCGGCTGGGACCGCATCGTCATGCTGCTGGCGGGCGCGGAGTCGCTGCGGGACGTCATCGCGTTCCCGAAGACCGGCGGCGGCTACGACCCGCTCACCGGCGCCCCCGCGCCGATCACCGCGCAGCAGCGCAAGGAGGCGGGCGTGGACGCCAAGCCCGCCAAGCCCGAGTCGAAGTCGGGCAGCTAGCCGCGGCACGACACCCGAAATAACTCAACTACAGTTAGACTAAGTTGAGTTATACTAACTCCATGGAGAGGCCCGACGGTGTGTTCGACCGGGAGCAGGAGTGGTCTGACCTGGTCCGGTTCTTGACTGTGCCCGGACCTGGCATGCGACTCGGCGTCGTGTACGGCCGCCGTCGGCAGGGCAAGTCGTTTCTGCTGCGCAGGCTGGTCAAAGCGGCCGGTGGGCTGTACATGATGGCGGTCGAGGAAGAGCGCAGGCTTGCTCTGGAGCGGTTCGCCAGCGCAGCCGCGCAGACACTGTTCGGCATTCCCGCGAGCAACTTGGTCTTCGACACCTGGGAGGACGCGCTGCGTTCTGTGATCGCAGCGTTGCCCCGCGCGGCGCGGCATGCCGGACCAGCACCGGTGCTGGTCATCGATGAGCTTCCGCACATCCTCAAGCATTCGCCGGAGTTGCCTTCCCTCCTGCAACTGCTGTACGACGAGTCGCGCGAGGATGGTTCGGCACCTCCGATCCGGGTGATCGTGTGCGGATCGGCGCTGTCGGTGATGTCGGAACTCCTCTCCGGCGCGAAGGCGCTGCGAGGTCGAGCGATGCTTGATCTGTGCTTGCAGCCCTTCTCCTTCACCGACACCGCCACGTACTGGGGGATCGATGATCCGACGGTGGCATTCCAGCTCCATGCCGTTCTCGGCGGCACCCCCGGATACCGAGACCTCATCGCCGATCCGCCACCCGAGTCGGTTGACGAGTTGGGTCAATGGCTGGCAGGTAACGTCCTCGACCCGTCGCACGCGTTGTTCGATGAGACCGACTATCTGCTGCGTGAGGATCCGAGGATCACGGACCGTGCGTTGTATCAGTCCGTGCTGACCGCGATCAGCCGTGGCGCCACGACGCCGACCAAGATCGGGTCGATCGTCGGCCGCTCGGCGCAAGCGCTGGCGCACCCGCTCGATGTTTTGGTCAAAGCGGGCTTCGTCGTGCGGGTGGAGGACATTCTGCTGCAGCGGCGGGCGCAACTGCGGTTAGCGGATCCGATCGTGCGCTTCCAGCACGCGGTCAGTTCTCCCCGGCTCGCGATGCTGGAGGACCGCCGCGCGGACGAGGTGTGGCAAGCCTCCGAGCAGACGTTCTCCTCCGGCATCCTCGGGCCGCATTTCGAACATCTCGCTCGCGTGTGGACAGCAAGCCGAGCGGCCGTCGACATGTTCGGTGAGCAGTTCGGCCCAGTCGGTCCGACCATTGTCAACGACGCTCACGGCCGTACCCGTCACGAGCTCGACGTCGTTGCGCTCGCCGACGGTCAGGTGCCGAGGACGTCCCGCGCGACGATCCGGTTGCTCGGGGAAGCGAAGCACTCACATCAGCGACGCACGATCGCCGACCTCGCACGACTGGAACGGATCCGCGACGTCCTCGACGAGCGCGACATCGACGCACGGCAAGCGCGTCTGGTGATCTTCGCTCGCAACGGCGCGGAAAGCGATCTTCGCGCGGCTTGCGACAGCCGAGCTGACGCGAGCGTCGTCGATCTCCAGGCGATGTACGGCGCCACCTCCGGTTGATGGGGGCGCTGGCCTGCACCAGTCGGGCGCGCTTAGCCCCGCAGGCGCGGCGCGCGGGACTCCGGCGCGTCGACCGGCTCGCCGTCGTCCAGCTCGGCGGCGAGACCGTTCGCCCACGCCACCAGGGACGCCACGGCGATCCCGTGCGGCGGCTGCTCGGCGTAGGGGCCGATGTGCTCCGCGCCGCGCCGCAACAGCCGCGCGCCACCGACGAGGTTGCCGCGCGCCCCGTGCGTCAACCCGACCGCGAGCTGCGCCATGCCCTTCCAGAACTGCCGCTCGTCCGGGTCGTCGGACGACTTCCAGGCGTCCTCGAACACCTCGTGCGCGTGAAACGGCTTACCCTCGTCCAGCAACTGCTGGGCTTCGTCAATGGTGCGGGCGGGGGAGCGCGTTACACCTTCGGGCTGCCGCTCCACCCCGGGTGTGCCGTAGGGAAGGGGGCGCCCCAAACCGTCCCGTGGCCTGGCGTTTCGCGCCTTGCCTTCGTCGTCGCGGTCACGGTCGCGCGGGGAGTGCTGTGACTGTTTGGTGCTTCTCATTGCGTCGTCCACGCTAGTAGGCTCCTCTGCTGATGCACGTGGACACCTCCGCACACGACGACGAACGGGTCGACGGCGAATCGCACGACAACGCCCTAGCCGCAGCAGTGGCCGCCGCGGAACTCGCACTGGCCAACCGGTTCGGCTCGGCGATCACGTTGTCGAAGCCGGAAGACCTCGCTGGCAGCGGGCCAGCCGTCGTCGTGCGCGCCACGGTCGCGTCGTCGCCGTTCTCGCTGCCCCGAACCCTTGTCATCAAACACTATCCGGATCCGGACGACGAGGCGAGTGACCCGTTCGCGGCAGAGGCGGTCAGCTACCAACTGTTCACCGCGCTGACCTCCGAAGACCGGATGTGTCCCGAACTGCTCGGGCATGACGTCACCCACCGGGTGCTTGTGCAGTCCGACCTGGGCAGCGCGCCGACGCTGGCCGACAAGCTCCGCATCGGCGACGCGCGCGTCGCGGAGGGCACGCTGCTGTCGTGGTCGCGGGCGCTCGGCAGGATGCACGCCACCACCGCACATCGGGAGGCGGACTTCAACGCGCTGCTGCGCCGGTTCGGTGGGCAGCCCCCAAGCGAGGACACCGAGGCGGCCGACGCCGCCGAGCAGCTGCCAGGCGTGCTGGCGGACGTGCTCGGCGTCGCGACGTCCGCCGCGGTCATCGAGCAGGTCGCCGTGGCGTCGCAGCGGCTCAACGAGGGCGAGTGCCGGGCGTTCTCCCCGGTTGACCTTGCCCCGGAGAACAACCTCGTCACCAGCGACGGCGTGCGGTTCCTCGACTTCGAGCACGGCAGGGTGCGCAACGCCATGATCGACGTCGCGCACCTGCGGGTGCCGTTCGCGTTCTGGCGCAGCGCGCTCGCGCTGCCCGCAGGGATGAGCGAGGCGATGATCGCGGCGTGGCGCGCCGAGGTGACCGGGATCTGGCCGCAACTGGCCGATGACGACGAGTTCACCGGCGCGCTGCTGGACAGCCACATCGCGTGCGTGTGGACGCAGACCGCGCGGGAGCTGCCCGACCTCGGCGAGTCACCGGACACCAGCCAGACCAGCAGACCGGCCGCGCTGGAGTCGTGGTGGCGCGAGCTGGCGACCAGGGCGGGGCAACTGCACGCCGAGGAGATCGCCGAGCACGCCGCCGCCGTCGCGGACGCGATCGAGCGCCGCTTCGGTCCCGGTCTCGAGCTGCCGCTCTACCCGGCGTTCCGGTAGCTCGGCGCGGGTCCCGCGGTAGCGTGGGGCTGTGCAGGACGAGCTGTTCACGGTCAACCGGGATGTGGCCGACATTGGCGCGCCCGGCGATCCCGCCACCGACGGCGCACCCGACCCCGCCGCACCGCTCGCGGTGCGGATGCGCCCGCGCAGCATTGACGACGTCGTCGGCCAGGCGCACCTGCTCGGCGACGGCGCGCCGCTGCGCAGGCTGGTGGAAGGCGCCGCGCCCGCGTCGGTGATCCTGTTCGGCCCGCCCGGAACCGGCAAGACCACGCTGGCGTACCTGATGGCTGGCGCGACCGGACGCCGTTTCGTTGCACTGTCGGCGTTGTCGTCCGGGGTCAAGGAACTGCGCGGGGTGATCGACGCCGCTCGCCGCAGGCGCTCGCACGCCGCGGAGGACACCGTGCTGTTCATCGACGAGGTGCACCGGTTCTCCAAGACCCAGCAGGATGCGCTGCTCGGTGCGGTGGAGGACCGCACCGTGCTGTTGGTGGCGGCGACGACGGAGAACCCGTCGTTCTCCGTCGTCTCCCCGCTGCTGTCCCGCTCGCTGGTGCTGCAACTGCGCTCGCTCACCGACGACGACATCAGCGAGGTCATCACCCGCGCGCTCACCGAAGAGCGCGGCCTCGGCGGCGCGTACGACCTTGACGACGACGCGCGCGAGCACCTGGTGCGGCTCGCCGGTGGTGACGCGCGGCGGGCGCTGACCGCGCTGGAGGCCGCCGCCGACGCCGTGGCCCCCGAGCCAGACGGCGCACGCATCTCGCTGGCCACGGTGGAGGCGACCGTCGACAAGGCCGCCGTCCGCTACGACCGTGACGGCGACCAGCATTACGACGTCATCAGTGCGTTCATCAAGTCGATCCGGGGCTCCGACGTCGACGCCGCGCTGCACTACCTGGCGCGCATGGTCGAGGCGGGGGAGGACCCGCGCTTCATCGCGCGCAGGCTGGTGGTGCACGCCAGCGAGGACATCGGCATGGCCGACCCGACGGCGTTGCAGGCAGCCGTTGCGGCGGCGCACGCGGTGCAGTTCATCGGCATGCCGGAAGGCAGGCTCGCGCTGGCGCAGGCGACCGTGCACCTGGCGACCGCGCCGAAATCCAACGCGGTGATCGCCGGCATCGACGCGGCGCTGGCCGACGTGCGGGCGGGCAAGGCGGGCACGGTGCCGCCGCATCTGCGGGACGGCCACTACGCCGGGGCCAAGCGGCTCGGCAACGCGCAGGGCTACGCCTACCCGCACGGCGTCCCGGAGGGTGTGCTCGCGCAGCAGTATCCGCCGGACGAGTTGGTGGGCACCGACTACTACCACCCGACCGACCGCGGCGCTGAGCGCGTGCTCGCCGACCGCGTGCCGAAGCTGCGCATGGCCGTGCGCGGGGAGTAACCGCGACCGACGCTACGCACCGGGAATCCGGAGCGGGTCACTCCATCGGCCGAGGGCAACGCGCGGTAGCCTGGCAGGCCAGTGGAGGGTTCCGGCACGTCAGATGGAGGAGGCCCCGTGTCGCCAGGGAACATCGCAGCGCTCGTCGCAGCAGGAGCATTCGTCGTGCTCGTCATCCTGCTCGCGATTCCCTTGGTGAAGCTCGGGCGTACGCTGGACGAAGCGACCGTGGCGATCCGCAAGGCCCACGAGCGCAGTGACCCGCTGCTGATCGGCGCGAACGACACCATCACCCATGTCAACACCCAGCTGGAGCGGGTGGACGGCGTGACGGCGAACGTGCAACAGGTGTCGAGCAATGCCTCCGCGCTGTCCTCGGTGTTCACCGCGACCCTCGGCGGCCCGCTGGTCAAGACGGCCGCGCTCTCCTATGGCTTGAGCAAGGCGATCAAGGCACGCAAACAGGCCAAGGCGGACGACACGGGCAAGCACGCCCGTCGGACGAGGAAACGAGGCAGGAAGTGAAGCGGATGTTCTGGCTCGGCGTTGGCATCGCCGCCGGTGTGGCGCTGTCGCGGAAGGCGAGCAGCACCGCTCGTCAGGCGACCCCTGCCGGTTTGGCGTCGAACCTGGGGGACGCGATGCGCGAGCTGGCGAGCGCGGCTGGCGCGTTCGGCGCCGAGGTGCGCGCGGGGATGACCGAACGGGAGCAGGAGCTGCACGACACGGTGACGCAGCGGACGGGCGTGCCGACAAGGCACGTCGAGACGTCGCGGGGCCGCCACGCCTACAGCGCCTACAGCGCCGACCGCGCGGCCGACCGCGCGGCGCGGCAGGTGCGAGCGCCCCGGGCGGACGGCTGAGCCGCGCTCGCCGCTGTCCGCCGCACCCGGTTCGAGACGATCCACCCAGCTGACCCGGCTCGGGTCACACCCACAAGACACAGGACCACCACGTGGAAACACACGAGATCCGCAACCGCTTCCTCCGCCATTTCACCTCGGCGGAGCACACCGAGGTGCCCAGCGCCTCGCTGATCCTGGACGACCCGAACCTGCTGTTCGTCAACGCGGGAATGGTGCAGTTCAAGCCGTACTTCCTCGGCGAGGTGCCGCCGCCGTACCCGCGCGCGACCAGCGTGCAGAAGTGCGTGCGCACCGGCGACATCGACGAGGTCGGCAAGACCACCCGCCACAACACGTTCTTCCAGATGGCGGGCAACTTCTCGTTCGGTGACTACTTCAAGGAAGGCGCGATCAGCTACGCCTGGGACCTG
>WHTY01000005.1 GCA_009377475.1 Actinophytocola sp. | reverse complement strand
CGTCGACATCACCGGCCGAGAAAAGGCCGCACCCACCTTCATCATCCCCAGCGACCCGAAGATCCCCAGCCAGCGCACCTCCACCCCCGGCACATCGACTACGGAGCGAAAGGTTCGCACACTGGCTGGATCGGTGCCCCCGGCAGGATTCGAACCTGCGACACCCGCTTTAGGAGAGCGGTGCTCTATCCCCTGAGCTACGAGGGCTTGCGCTCCCAGCGTAGCTGGTCCGTCTGACGCCATCGTCGCGGGCATTCCGAAGCGGGTGTGCGACGAATAGCGGATCTTGGTCTTGTCGACCCGGGTGGTCGAGCGGTGAGGGATGGCCGTCGGTGAGTGTCCCGCTCGAGGCCGACGGGGCAGGGAAGGTGTTCAAGCTGATCGGCGCGCTCGACGCTCCGACGACGTGCAGAACATCGTCACCAACTTCGACGTTTTCACGAGGTGCTCGCCGAGGTCGGATGAGGTGTCCAAGGTGTGGGCGTGCTGTGCCGCCGCGGGCGTGGTCTTGCTCGGGTACTCAGGGACCGGACTGGACGCGCTCGGATCCGGTTTCGCAATGCTGGCAGGCTGTTGCTGGGGCGGGTACATTCTCGTCGGCAAGCGGCTGGCCATGCGCGTGAAGGACGGGAGCGGACTCGCCCTTGCCGTCGCTTGGGGAGCGCTGCTCAGCGTCCCGTATGGGATCTCCCAGGCCGGCGCCGCGCTGCTCGAACCGGAGACGATCGCGCTCGCGGCGATCGTCGCGGTGCTGTCCAGTGTGCTGCCCTACACCTGCCACCTGGAGGCGCTGCGGCGACTTCCGCCCCGAGTTTTCGGTGTCTTGACGAGTCTGGAGCCCATGGTCGGGGGCTGGTAGGGCTGGTTCTCCTTGGCCAAGACCTCGCAGCCCGGCAATGGTTGGGGTTGCTCGCCGTCGCGGCAGCTGCCATCGGCGCCATACGATCCAAATAGCCCTGCTCTCCGTCCCAGCCGTAATTCCTGGCCATCAACGACGTCTCTCTAAGTAGCCTCATCACACCATCGAGGGACGAGTCGGAGGAGCGCAATGATCAGGGTGATGTTCGCGGACGACGAGGAACTCGTTCGCGCGAGTCTGCGCACGATGCTGTCGGGCGCCGAGGGCATCGAGGTCGTGGCCGAGGCCGCTGACGGTGGTGCGGCGGCCGAGGCGGCGCGGCTGCATCACCCGGACGTCGTCCTGCTCGACATCAAGATGAGCGCGGCCGACGACGGCCTCGAAGCGCTGCGCACGATCATGGCGCTGCCGCACCCGCCCGCCACCGCCATGCTGACGACGTTCGACATCGACGCCTACGTCTCCCGCGCGCTGAGCATGGGCGCGCAGGGGTTCCTGATCAAGGACATCCGCCCCGCGCCGCTGGTGCAGGCCGTGCGGGACCTGGCGCGCGGTGGGGCCGTTCTCGACCCCGGCGTGGCCGCCCGCATGGTCCGTGCTCACCGCGACGAGCAGCGCGCCGCCGAACCCGCGCGGGAACTGCTCCATTCGCTGTCCGAACGCGAACGCGAGGTCGTCACCCTCATCGCGCAGGGACTGTCCAACTCGGAGATCGGCGCGACGCTGTTCCTGTCAGAAGCCACCGTGAAGGGTTACGTGTCGTCCGTGCTCACCAAGATCGGCGCCGCGAACCGGGTGCAGGCCGCGCTGCTGGCCTACCGAGGTGGTTTACTCGAGCGTTGATGCTGGTCGCGCTGGAGTTCCTAGGCCTCGTCGCGTTCGCCGCGTCGGGCGCCCTCGCGGCCGTGCGCGCACGGCTCGACGTCTTCGGCGTGATCGTCCTCGGCCTCACCACCGCGCTCGGCGGCGGCATCATCCGCGACGTCCTGCTCGGCGTCCACCCGCCGACCACGCTCCGGACTTGGCCGTACCTCGCGGCCGGCGCGGCGACCGCCTTTCTGGTGTTCGTCTTTCACCCGCAGGTGGCACGGCTGCGACGTCCGATGTTGGTTGCCGACGCCATCGGCCTCGGCCTGTTCGCCACGTCGGGCACCGCAGTGGCGCTCGCCCTCGACGCCCCCGTCTACACCGCCTGCCTGGTCGGCATGACCACCGGCATCGGCGGCGGCGCGATCCGCGACCTGCTGGTCGGCGAGATCCCGCTGGTGCTGCGCCGCGAGATCTACGCCCTGGCCGCCCTGCTCGGCGCGGTGCTCGTCGGCGTCGGCCACCTCGCTGACCTGCCCGCGACGCCGGTGCTCGCGGTGGCCTCCGGCATCGTCGTCGCGGTGCGGTTGCTCGCGCTGTGGCGGCAGTGGCACGCCCCCGTCGCGCGCGGAGCGTGACCGGCCCTCTCAGGCGGCACTCAGCCAGCCGGGTAACACTGGGTGCATGCGCATCCTGGTAGTGGACGACGACAGGGCGGTCAGGGAATCCCTGCGCCGCTCGCTCGAGTTCAACGGCTACACCGTCGAACTGGCCAGCGACGGCCAGCAAGCACTCGCCGCCGTCACCAACGACCGGCCGGACGCGATGGTCCTCGACGTCATGATGCCCCGTCTCGACGGCCTCGAAGTGGCGCGCAGGCTCCGCAGCGACGGCGACGACCTGCCGATCCTGGTCCTCACCGCGCGTGACACCGTCTCCGACCGGGTGTCCGGCCTCGACGCGGGCGCCGACGACTACCTCCCCAAGCCGTTCGCCCTGGAAGAACTGCTCGCCAGGCTGCGCGCGCTGCTGCGCCGCTCTGCCGCCGAGACCGGGGCCACCCAGGACGTCAAACCGCTCAGCTACGCCGACCTCACCCTCGACCCCGTCACCCGCGAGGTCCGCAGGGGCGACCGCGAGATCAGCCTCACCCGCACCGAGTTCACCCTGCTCGAGCTGCTGCTCACCTATCCGAGGCACGTGCTCACCCGCAGCAGGATCCTCGAAGAGGTCTGGGGCTACGACTTCCCGACGTCGGGCAACGCCCTCGAGGTCTACGTCGGTTACCTGCGCCGCAAGACCGAGGCGGACGGCGAGCCGCGCCTGATCCACACCGTGCGCGGCGTCGGCTACGTGCTCAGGGACACGCCGTAAGTGACTGCCGGCGCTCCCCAGGTCAAGCGGCGATTCTCGCTACGCGCCCGCGTGACGCTGCTCGCGGCCGCCTGTGTCGCGGGCGCGGTCGCGCTGGTCTCGCTGGCCGCGTACCTGACCATGCAGGACAACATGTACGAGCAGGTCGACCAACGTCTTGTGCAGCGTGCGCAGGACGCCGTTCGCACGCCGCCGGTGCGCAACCGGCTGGTGGAGATCCCCGGCGCGTTCCTCACCAGCGCGGATATCCAGATCGGGGTACTCAACGCGAAGGGGGACCTCGCCCATCCGCGTGACGGCGAGCCGCCCCCGGTCGGACAGGCGGAGCTGGACGTCGCCCGGGGCGACCTCGAAGCCTCGCTGCGCACCGACACCGCGAGCGGCATGCGGGTGGTCGCCCTGCCGTCCGGTCCCGGCCAGGCGATGGTGCTCGCGCAGTCGCTCGCGCCGACCAAGGAAGCGCTGCGCAAGCTCTCCGTGGTGCTGTTCGTGGTGAGCGGCGTTGGCGTCGTGGTCGCGGCGCTCGCGGGCACCGCCGTCGCGCGCGGCGGACTGCGACCGGTCCAGCAGCTCACCGCCGCCACCGAGCGCGTCGCCCGCACCGGCGACCTGCGTCCGATCCCCGTGTCGGGTGACGATGAGCTCGCCCGACTCACCTACAGCTTCAACACCATGCTGGCCGCCGTCGCCGCCGCGCAGGAGCAGCAACGCCAGCTCGTCGCGGACGCCGGCCACGAGTTGCGCACCCCGCTCACGTCGTTGCGCACGAATCTGGAGTTGCTGCTCGCGGCGGAGAAGGCGAACGCGCCCAGCCTGTCCGACAGGGACAGGGCCGACATCGAGTCCGACATCAAGGCACAGCTCGACGAGGTCACCCAGCTCATCGGCGACCTCGTGCTGCTGGCGCGGGCCGACCAGCCGCGCGCGGAGCTGGAACGGGTCGACTTGGTCGAGGTCGTCGAGCGGGCGCTGGACCGGGCACGCAGACGCGCCACCCACGTCGAGTTCGACGTCTCGGTGCAACCGTGGCAGCTCGTCGGGGACTCCAACGCGCTGGAGCGTGCGGTGCTGAACCTGCTGGACAACGCGGTGAAGTTCTCGCCAGCTGATGGCCACGTGCGGCTGGTGCTGCGTCCGCTCGGCGACGGCACGGCGGTGGTCGAGGTGTCCGACCAGGGGCCCGGCATCGCCGAGGAGGACCTGCCCAAGGTGTTCGACCGGTTCTATCGCTCGTTGCAAGCCCGCACGCTACCCGGATCGGGGCTCGGGCTCGCCATCGTGAAGCAGGCGGTGGAGCGCCACGGCGGCGCGGTGTATGCGGGCAGCGCGGCAGAAGGCGGGGCGTTGTTTACGATTCGGCTGCCCGGGCAACCCGGCGGAACCGGTGAGCAACCGGGCTAACGTCGCGTTGGCCGTCGCCGACAGTGCCACACTGAGAGTGTTGTGGCTTTATTCACGGCTTAAGCCACAGCGTCATTTCAGGCGACTCTCAGGACCATGCCGCATGGTGGAGACATGACAGACAACGACCAAGGCACGCCGAACCCGTGGTCACGGGAGGGCAGCCCCGAACCCCACGGGGAGCAGCCCGAGCAGTCCTCGCAGGCGCAGGAGGCTTCGCAGCCGGAGACATCGGCGCAGCCGGACCAGCCCGCGCAGCCGGACCAGCCCGCGTCGCCGGAAACGTCCGCGCAGACCGGGCAGGGCGCAGGGGGCTACCAGCCGACCGCTGAGTACCCCAAGCCCGAGTACGGCGCCGGCTACCAGCAGCCGACCGGGTACTCGGCCGCGTTCGGCGGACTCGGGACGTCGTCGGGCACGCCGTCCTACGGCTCGGCCCCGTACGGGATGCCGCCGTACGGCGCGGGTCCGCAGGGCACGACGTCCAGCATCTACCCGCAGCCGCCGCAGCGCACGGACCGTCGCTCCGGTTCAGGGAAGGCTGTCGTCGTCGCGGCCGTGGTCGCGCTACTGGCTGGGGGCGCGGCCGGTGGCGTCGGTGGCTACCTCGCCGCGTCGGAGCAGACCCCGCTGGTTGCCGCGACGGAGAACTCGCTCGACCAGCCGCGTCCCGCGCGCCAGACCGGTAATGCCCCGGACGGCAGCATTGAGTCGGTCGCGCAGAAGGTGACGTCAAGCGTCGTGCAGGTCGAGGTCGCGAGCGCGGACGGCGCCGGGGAGGGCTCCGGGTTCGTGCTCACCGACAACGGCTACATCTTGACGAACAACCACGTCGTCGAGGCGGCGGCCGAGGGGGACGGCGCCATCCGCGTCGCCTTCGAGAACGGTCGGCGCTTCGACGCTTCAGTCGTTGGCAGCGACCCGACGACGGACATCGCCGTCATCAAGGCCGAGGGCGTGTCCGGGCTGCAGCCGGTGGAGCTGGGCCGGTCGGACGACCTCGACGTGGGCGAGCAGGTCGTCGCCATCGGGTCGCCGTTCCAGCTCTCTGGCACGGTGACGTCCGGCATCGTGAGCGCGCTGAACCGGCCGGTGCGCGCGGGTGGCAGCAGCGGTGACCTCGCGTCCGTGATGGACGCGATCCAGACCGACGCCGCGATCAACCCGGGCAACTCGGGCGGGCCACTTGTCGACATGTCGGGCAGGGTCATCGGGATCAACTCGGCGATCTACAGCCCCGGCGGCGGCCTCAGCGGGTCGAGCGCGGGCAACGTCGGTATCGGGTTCGCGATCCCGATCGACCAGGCGCGCCGGACGGCGGACGAGATCATCAAGACTGGCAAGGCCACGCAGACCTACATCGGTGCGCTGGTCAGCGACGCGCGTGATCAAGGTGCGGCTATTCGCGAGGTCGAGTCCGGTGGTCCCGCTGCCGAGGCTGGCCTGAAGAAGGGCGACGTCGTGGTCAAGGTGGGCGAGCGGTCCATCGAAGACGCCGACGAGCTCGTGGCGGCGATCCGCACCCGCGCGCCCGGCGAGGAGGTTCCGTTCACGTTGCGGAACAACGAGACCATCACGGTGACCCTCGGCGCGAAGGCCGTCGGCGGCTAGGTCCTGGTGCCGCCGCGAGTCTCACCGTATTCGGCGCGAGTCTCACCGTATTCGGCGCGAGTTGCGACTTCTCGTCAGGTGGGACGCTGGCGATGCGGAACACGCCGCACCGGGCGAGGGACACGACGTCGGGAACGAGCAACACGACAACGGGCGAGGTGCCGGTCAGGTACCCCGCCCGTTGTCGTTGGGTGCCACAGGTACCGCGAGGAGGTCGTCCAGCACGCCAGCGAACCGGCTGTCCGGTATGCCGGGTGCGATGCGCCGGGCGTCGGCCATGGTGTCGACATCGGACAGCGATGGCAGGTCGGCCACGTGCACGCCGCGTGCCTGGAGCGCGAGGCTGGTGTGCTCGCTGGTCTCCGATGTGGACATCGGCACGTCGGTGAGGACGTCGGCGTGTGCCGGGTCGCGTAAGCCGAGTGCCCACCAGCCGCCGTCGGTGGCGCGGCCGAGGAGCGCGTCGACGTGGTGCGTGAGAGCTACGTCGGTGCGCGACACGACGTCTGGAGTGCCGAACACGGCTTTCGGAGCGCAGGACACAACGTCGGGGGTGCAGGACACGGCGAACCTCGGTATCGGCGCCTTCGCCATGAACCAGTACAAACGGCGTCGCCTGCTGAAGCGACCCCGTACGCGCCGACGCGGGCCCGCTCACTGTCGCAACACCCGCGTCATGTCACGCACCGCCCGCGCCGTGCCGCGCACCGATCCGGACACCTTCGACGTCGTGCCATTCGCGCGTTCGGCGTAACTGACGTCGTGTTCCACCACTCGCCAGCCCGCTCGCTGCGCCTTGATCAGCAGCTCAAGTGGATACCCGAACGCCCGATCGGCCACGCCGAGCGCGAGCAACAACGCCCGGTTCACCGCGCGGGCCGGGGCGATGTCGTGGACGTCGAGCCCGCGACGCCGCAGCAGCCGCGCCAGCACCAGGTTGCCCGCCCGCGCGTGCCACGGCCACACGCCGCGCGTGACCGGCACCCGTCTGCCGACCGCGAGGTCCGCCGTCCCCGCCAGCACCGGTGCGACCAGTGTCGGCAGCTCCGCCGGATCGAGTGAACCGTCGGCGTCCAGGAAGCACACGACGTCGGTTGTGACGGCTTCGAGTCCGGTGTGGACGGCCGCGCCATAGCCCGCGCGCGGTTCGTGCACCACCGTCGCGCCGAGCCGCGCCGCGATCTCCGGGGAGCCGTCCGTCGAGCCGTTGTCCACGACCAGCGCGTGGTAGCCCTCCGGCAGCGCGGTGAGCATGCCCGGCAGCGCACGCGCCTCGTTGAGGCACGGCAGCACGACGTCGATCTTGTCCACGCCTTCGAACGCTAGCCAGCGCGGCCGATAGGGGTAACCTGTGCGCGGATTACCGAATCCTGACGTCCACCCGTTTCGGTTACCGTCGCGTCCCTGGTCGGGCTACCGTTCGGGCAATGGCTCTGCCTTCCGCCACGTCGGACGTCGACCCCGGCACCGACACGCGCGCCTCCCCACGCCGAGGTGCGCGCTGCGACCTGCTCGCCGTCACCGTCGCCGCCGGACTCGTCGCCGCCGCGGCCGTCGTGGGCGCGTACCTCAACCGGGTGGGCTCGGGCGTCGTGCTGTGGGCACCGGCCGCGCCGCTCTACGGCCGGTGGGAGCCTCGCTTCGGCCTGGCGGCGCTGCTCGCCGTGCTGCTCGCGGTCGCCGTCATCGCCTGGGGTCCCGCCCTGGCCGAACGACTCCGCTGGCGCCCCGCACTCGCGCTGACCTACGTCACCGCCGTCGGCTGGACGTTGTCACTCGCATTGATCGACGGCTGGCGACGCGGCCTCGCCGAACGGCTCGACAATCGCTGGGAGTACCTGGACGAGGTCCCCGGCGTCACCGACATCTCCGCAATGCTCACCGGATTCACGGACCGCGTCCTGTTGGGTGAACCCGGCACATGGGCGACGCACGTCGCAGGCCACCCGCCCGGCGCACTGCTGGTGTTCGTGTGGCTGGACCGTATCGGCCTCTCAGGGGGCGGCGTCGCCGCCATGGTGTGTGTGCTGGTCGGCAGCCTGGCGGCCGTCGCGGTCCCGGTCACACTGCGCAGGCTCGGCGATCGCGGTGAGCGTGCTGGTGGCAACGCCGTGGTGAGAGGTGACGCGGATGGGTGAACAACAGGGCCGGGTACGGGTCGTTGACGACGACGAGACGGTGCGCGACGTGGTCCGCCGTTATCTCGAACGCGCGGGCTACGACGTCGTGCTGGCGGGTGACGGCGACGAGGCGTTGCGGCAGTTCGCAGCGAAGCCGCTGGATCTCGTCGTGCTGGACGTCATGATGCCGGGCAAGAGCGGCCTCGACGTGTGCCGTGAGCTGCGCAGGACCAGCGAGGTGCCGATCGTGATGCTGACCGCGCTCGGCGAGGAGGAGAACCGCATCGCGGGCCTGCAACTCGGCGCGGACGACTACGTCACGAAGCCGTTCAGCCCGCGTGAGCTGGCGCTGCGAGTGGCGTCGGTGCTGCGCAGGGCGCGGTGGACGGCCCCGGAACCGGCGCAGCGAGAGCTGTCCGACGGCGATCTGCGGCTCGACCTCGCCGCGCGAAAGGCGACTCTCGCGGGCAACGACCTCGCGTTGACGACGCGGGAGTTCGACCTCCTCGCGTTCTTCCTCAACCACCCTGGCATGGCGTTCTCCCGCACCGACCTGCTGGCGAAGGTGTGGGGCTGGGACTTCGGCGACCAGTCGACGGTGACTGTCCACGTGCGACGGTTGCGCGAGAAGATCGAGCCCGACCCCGCCGCGCCCAAGCGAGTGGCGACAGTGTGGGGCGTCGGCTACCGATATGACCCGGTCGAGCGATCATGACACTCGCGGCGGAGACGTTCGCCGAGCAGCTCGGCCACATCTGGGACATCCTGCCGTACGCGGTCGGGTTCACCCTTCCGGTTGCCCTGCTCGGGGCGTGGGTGTTGCACCGAATGCGCAGCCGGTCGATCGCGGCGGCGATGACGGTGCTCGCGCTGCTGCCGGTGGTGGCCACGCTGGTCGGAATGCTCGGCGTCAGTGGGTTCATGTTCACGCCGACGTTGGCGATCTGGCTGCTGGTCGGGTTGCTGGTCGCGGCCGTGACGATCCCGGCGGCCGTGTTGTCGGGGCGCTATCTCGCGCGCCGGAGCGTGTGGGAGCGTGTGGGAGCGCGACCGGGAACGCGCGGCCGAGGCGGCACGCCGCGAACTGGTCGCGTGGATCAGCCACGACCTGCGCAGCCCGCTCGCGGGCATCCGCGCGATGGCGGAGGCGCTCGCCGACGGCGTCGTGGCGCAGCCCGGCGAGGTTGCCGACTACGCACACCGCATCAGCGGCGAGGCGACCCGGCTGTCCGGCATGGTGGACGACCTCTTCGAGCTGTCCCGGATCACGGCGGGCGGGCTGCGGCTGACGATGTCGGCGATCCCGCTCGCGGACGTCGTGGGCGACGCGCTGGAGTCGCAGACCGCCGTTGCGCAGCGTAAACGGGTGCGGGTGGCAGCCAAGGACTCAGCCGAGCCGGTTGTGCTGGGCAGCGACCCCGAGCTGACGCGCGTGGTGCGCAACCTGGTGTCCAACGCGATCCGGCACACGCCGCCGGACGGCACGGTCGCGGTCTCCATCGGCGTGGACGGCGACTCGGCGTTGCTGCACGTCGATGATGCCTGCGGCGGCATTCCGCCAGACGAACTGGAGCGCGTGTTCGACGTCGCGTTCCGGGGTAGTGCCGCGCGCACGCCGGAGCGGTCCGGTGACGCCGGGGGCGGGCTCGGGCTGGCGATCGCGAAGGGGCTGGTCGAAGCGCATCACGGCCGGATTGGGGTGCGCAATCACGGCCCCGGGTGCCGGTTCGAGGTGCGGTTGCCGCTGGCGACGTCGTGAGCGGGGGACACGGCGCTGTGAACGGGGGACACGGCGTTGTGAGCGGGGGACACGGCAGCCAGGGGGTGGGGCCTCGCCCCGTCGCAGCGCCGAGCGAAACACGTCCACCAGCCCAGGAGTGAGGACGTCGTCACAGGTGGGGCAGCGCGGATCGAAGAGTCCGGCGTCGATGTCGGCCTGACGGCGCGGTGCGGGCTGGGTGGGTCCGTGCGCCGGGCACGTGTACGCGCCCTCGCCGTAGACCACCATCGACGACGCCAGCACCAGCCGCGACACGCTCGCCCGGTGCATCGAGGCGAGCAGCACGGCTGTGCCGTAGTCGTTGTGCCAGGCGTACGTCGGCGCGTCGAACGGGTCCAGGCCGTGCCCGACTATCGCGGCTTGGTGGTACACCGCGTCGACGTCGCCGAGCAATTCGCCGAACAGCGCGGCGTCGGTGACGTCGACGCGCACGAACCGGTGCCCGGACACGTTGCCCGGTGTGCGCTCTGTGCGGCGGTATGTCAGGAAATCGTCATGCCTTGTCGCGGGCGGGTGGCTGCGCGGCTGGCGGCTGCGTAGCGTGCCCGCCGCGACGTCCAGAGCGTTCCGGAGTGGCGCACGCCTCGGTATGGCGATGTGTCCGATGTGGCGGGACCGACTACCGTGGTCGCCATGGAACGCAGCGCGCAACGGCTTGGCAGGGCTCTCGTCGTGGTCGTGGACGACAGAATCGCCAACGGGGAGCACGAGGACACCTCGGGACCGCTGGTCACCGAGCTGCTGGAAGAAGCAGGGTTCATCGTGGACGGAACCGTGACGGTGCACGCGGACACCGTCGCGATCCGCAACGCCCTGAACACCGCCGTCATCGGCGGCGCGGACGTCGTGATCACCGTCGGCGGGACGGGTGTCTCCCCACGCGACGTCACACCTGACGCCACACAGGGTGTTCTGGACCAGCACATCCCTGGGATCGCCGAGGCGCTGCGGTCGTCGGGTCTGGCGGCGGGAGCCGTCGACGCCGGGGTGTCGCGTGGGCTGGTCGGCGTCTCCGGCAGCACTCTCGTGGTCAACCTCGCTGGGTCTCGCAGCGCGGTGCGCGACGGCATGGCGACGCTTTCCTCGCTGGTGCCGCACGTGATCGGGGAACTGTCGGGCGGACTCGCCGCCGAGGCGTGAGCTGATGCCGGGTCGCGAAGCCCGGCCGGGCGTCGCGACCGTCGGGCGTGCCGCGTATGGGCGACGACGCAAGGCGCTCGGGTGACGCCGGGCGCTCGGGGTGAGCGCCCGGCGCGGACCTGTGACCGTCGCGGTTACTGGCCGTCGGACTCCGGCCCAGGCTTGGTGTCCTTGTGCAGGGCACCTTCCATCTTGTCGGCGGCGGTGGTGATCTTCTCTTCGAACCGGCCACCGGTGACCTTGTTCGCGGCACCGGCCGCCCTTTCGACACCGCGCGAGGCCGCCTCGCCCGCCTTCTCGGCGAGCGGACCGACGCGCTCGGTCAACGGGCCGACCCGCTCGGCGAGGTCGCCCGCGACTTCGGTCGCCTTCTCCGTCGCCTTGGCCGCCATCTCTTTCGCCTTGTCGAGTTTCATCGTGGGGCCACCTTGTTCGATTGTGTGGTTGGGCGTTCCTGATCGTCGCACTGGTTCCGGTCCGCCGCGAGTCAGGAACAGCCCCGGACCCGGCGAAGTGCGGCGGCCTGGCGTGCGAGAATGAGGACGTGCCACGTTCCGATGAGACACAGCCCTCACGGCGGCCATCGTCCGACGCGCCCGCGTCGCGGCGGTCGCCATCGCGCCGGGAGAACGCGGCCCGGCTCGATAAGGTGTTCGGCCAGGTTCTGCCGGACACCACCTCCGACGAGCGAGAGCCGTCCTGGCACGAGGCAGGTGGCGCGAGCGACGACTGGTACCTGGAGAACCGGCCGCCGCACCACTGAGCCCGCATCACTGAGCCCAGCGATCAGAGCTTGCCCTCACGTTCGCGCAGCAGGTCGCGGATCTCGGTGAGCAGTTCCGCCTCGGTCGGCGCCACGGGTTCCTCACCGGCTTGCTTGGCGCGTTCCCGACGCTCCTGCAGGTGCTTGACTGGCAGCACGATCAGGAAGTACACCACCGCCGCGATGACCGCGAAGTTGATCGCGGCGTTGACGACGTTGCCGATGTCGATGAACGTCGCCGGATTGCTCGACAGCACGCGGAAGCCGAGGCCCTGGGCCGCATCCGACCCGCCGATCGCGTTGATCAACGGCTGGACGATGCTCTCGGTGAACGCGGTGACGATCGCGACGAACGCGGTGCCAATGACGACCGCGACCGCGAGATCGACGACATTGCCACGCAGCAGGAACTCCTTGAAACCCTTCAGCACGGTTTCCTCCTCGCAAACCGACGACGCCGACTCGCGGCGTCCGGGGATGGGCCAGCTCGCTCCGCACTGTCCGGAGTGGAGCGCAACGCTATCGCAGCGTAACCGTCACTGGCTGCCGGAGTGATGCAGCGGCGACTTGTGTCGCGGTGTCCGCTGGCAGCGCGATCAGAACGAGCGGGCCGTCTCGGGCCGCTGGCTGGCTGGTCTCGTCTGGGGCAGTCACCGTCACCACGGTGGCGTCGCTCGCGAGGACGCGGCCCTCGTCGCTGGTGGGGTCCGCGGTGATGACGTCGACGCGCGTGCCTGGCCGCAGCAGTCCGGTGATCGCGACGTCGGACAGCCGGATCGGCACGGTGGCGGTGTCGTCGGTGGTAGTGGTGACGTCGTCAGCGCCGGTACCGGCGGGCTCGGCGCCGCCGCTGGACCCACCCGCCGGCACGCCGCCGCTCACGAGCCGCGCGTCGGTCAGCGGTTCGCCGGCGCGGGCCGATCCGGCCAGCATCGCGCCGACGGCGGCGTCGGTGGTCGTCAGCGCGCCGGTGGGCACGGCATCGGGTGGCAGCCGCGCGAGCGTGACGTCGGCAGTGCGCAGCGTCGTCCCGGTGGGGACGTCGCGCGCCGTGACCACCACCGGCGACGTGCGCGACGCGTCAGACTCGCCGGGTGCGAACGCGAGCAGCGCGGCCGTGGCCAGCAGGGCAGCCGCGAGCGACTTCCGCACTGTCGCACCGTGTCGCGACAGCGTGACGGGCCTGCGCCGCAGCCAGTCGCGAGGGTGACGGAGTTGTGAGAGCCAGGACGTGCCGATCATGCCGACGACGCTAGAAGCCGCAGCAGCGGCGCGGAAGCCCGGTTATCGCGCTGTGGATAACCGAGCTGCGGTGGATAACTCGGTGAGAGTCAGGAGGCCTTCGCCGTCGCCTTGTTCGTGCTCGACGTGCTTGAGCTGCTGGAAGAACTGGACGAGCTGCTGGAGTCCGAGGACTTCGACGAGCTGCTGGACGAGCTCGATGAGTCACTGGAGCTCGACGACGACCCCGAATCGGATGAACCATTCGCCCCGCCGTTGGCGCCACTCGCAGACTTGCTGGCGGAGCGGGAGTCGGTGCGGTAGAAGCCGCTGCCCTTGAAGATGACGCCCACCGACCCGAACAGCTTGCGCAGCCGACCGGTGCACTCAGGGCAGTCCGTCAAGCTGTCGTCGGTGAACGACTGGACGGCCTCGAACTGGTGGTCACATTCCTTGCAGGCGTACTGGTAAGTGGGCACCTCAAGCTCCCTCGTCAGCTAGCACTCAACCTATGAGAGTGCTAGCTCCATCATGCGTGATGCCATCCGCCGAGCGCAATCCGGGGTTCGTCACACCGCACGCGACGAGTCCCGCCCGGCACGACACCACCGCCGAGACGCCGGTCCCGCCTCGCACACCGCCGTCAGAGTGGCAACGACACCAAGCCTCGTTCCGGCAGCAGCGCGCCGGTCAACCGCACGTCGTGCGGCTCCGCTGGCAGCTCTGGCACCAGCTCGGCGTCCCGGACCACCGCGATCAGCCGGGCGGACGGCGCGGCGAGCGGCAGCGACCGGTCGTAGTACCCAGCGCCCCTGCCGAGCCGCACCCCGCGATGGTCGATCGCCAGCGCGGGGACGAACACGAACGACGCCCGCCTGAGTGCCTCCGGACCGACCCGCTCACCGGCCGGTTCGAGCAGTCCGGGCAGCGTGCCTGCCCGCAACGTGGCCGGCCCTTCGTAGCGCGCCCAGTCCAGCGGCCCTGGCACGTCGGGCACCACCGGCAGCAGGACTTCGGCGCCGGAATCACGCAAGGCGTCCACCATGGCCAGTGAGCCCGGTTCCGTGCCGAAGGGGACATAGCAGCACGCGGTGGCAGCAGCCGACGATTCGCCGGGGGCGATCTTCACCAAGTCCGCCATCGCGCGCGCCAGCGCATCGGCGGCAGTGGCCGCGTCCTCGGCAGGGACGGCGTCACGCTCGGCGAGCAAACGCGCTCGCCATGCCGCTTTCGTCATCGTGTCGGGACCGGACCCGACGGCCTTGTCAGATTCCGTCACGCCGCCAGGTTACGAGGTCACCCGGCCGCCGCGGCGAACCCGTCGGCACGGGATGCGTGGCTGCTGCCACGCCGAGGGCGACTGAACGGTTAGGCTTCGCACCATGACGGGCCCAACCGCTAACCACAAGACGATTCGTACCGCCATCGTGCCGGCCGCGGGACTCGGCACGAGATTCTTGCCCACCACCAAGGCGGTCCCGAAGGAACTGCTGCCTGTCGTCGACACGCCCGGCATCGAACTCGTCGCGGCGGAAGCCGCTGGTGCTGGGGCCGAGCGGCTGGTGATCGTCACGTCGCCCGGCAAGCAGTCCGTTGCCGACTACTTCGAGACGTCGCCCGCGCTGGAGGACACCCTCGCGCGTAAGGGCAAGGACGCGCTGCTGGAGAAGGTGCGCAGGGCGCCCGGGCTGCTCGACGTCGAGATCGCCATCCAGCAGGAAGCGCTCGGCCTCGGCCACGCGGTCGCCTGCGCGCTGCCGAACCTCACCGAGGACGACGATGCGGTCGCCGTGCTGCTGCCGGACGACCTGATCCTGCCGACCGGCGTGCTGGAGCGCATGGCCAAGGTCCGTGCGGAACACGGCGGCAGCGTGCTGTGCGCGTTCGACGTGGCGGACGGCGACGTCTCCGCGTACGGGGTCTTCGACGTCTCTGACACCTCGGACGTCGACGTCAAGCGGGTGCACGGGATGGTCGAGAAGCCAGCGCCGGAGGATGCGCCGTCCACGTTCGCCGCCGCTGGGCGGTATCTGCTCGATCGGGCGATCTTCGACGCGCTCGATCGGATCACCCCTGGTGCCGGTGGTGAGCTGCAACTGACCGATGCGGTGGGACTCCTCATTGATGAGGGTCATCCGGTTCATGTTGTGGTGCACCGTGGTGGCAGGCACGATCTCGGCAACCCCGGCGGTTTCCTGCGCGCCTCGATCGACTTCGCGCTGGAACACCCGGAGTACGGTCCTTCCCTACGTACCTGGCTGGCTGAACGAATCGGAAGCTAAGCGATGACAACACCCGACCAGCAGGAACGCGGCACCGAGGTGAACGACGTCCCACAGCGGGCGCATGGCCTCGGCACCTCGCCCGAGCCTGAGCCCGACGTGGAGTTCCGCTCCGTCGACGACCAGTTGGCGATGGTGCTCGATGCCGCGGTGCGGCCGAGGCCGGTCCGGGTGGCCATTTCGGAATCGCAGGGGCTGCTGTGCGCGGAGGAGGTCGTCGCCGAGCACGCGCTGCCCGGCTTCGACCAGGCCGCCATCGACGGCTACGCGGTGCGCAGCGTCGACGTCCGCGAGGCCGACGCGGAGAACCCGATGGAGCTGCCGGTCGTCGGTGAGATCCAGGCCGGGTCGCGGCAGCCGCGCCGGTTGCAGCCCGGACAGGCGGTCCGGGTGGCGACCGGCGCGCCGCTGCCGACGTTGGCCGACGCCGTCGTGCCCACGCAGTACACCAACGACCACCCCGCCGTGGTGTCGGTGTCGCGGTCGGTGCCCTCGGCGGCGTACGTCCGCCGGACGGGTGAGGACGTCCAGATCGGTGACGTCGCGGTCCGGCAGGGCGACATCATCGGCGCGGCGCAGGTCGGGCTGCTCGCGGCGGTCGGCAGATCGAAGGTGCTTGTCTACCCTCGGCCAAGGGTGTCGATCATCTCGATCGGGGACGAACTGGTCGACGTCGACCGCACGCCAGGTATCGGGCAGGTCTACGACGTCAACTCCTACGCGCTCGCGGCGGCGGCCAAGGACGCGGGCGCCGAGGTGAACCGGGTCGGCATCGCGCCGAGCGGCGGGCACCGGCTGAAGGAGGTCGTCGAGGGCAGGCTGCTGATGTCGGAGGTCGTGGTCGTCGCGGGCGGCACCAGCGGCAGCGCGGGCGACGACGTCGTGTCCACGCTGCGTGACCTCGGGCAGATCGACGTCACCCGGGTGGCGATGCACCCGGGCTCTTTACAGGGGTTCGGCAGGCTCGGTCCTGACGCGGTGCCGACGTTCCTGGTGCCGGGTAACCCGATGAGCGCACTGGTGGCGTTCGAGGTGTTCATCCGGCCGCTGATCCGCTCTGCGCGCGGCACCCGCAATCCACACCGTCGGGTGATCAGCGCGCGGCTGCTGTCCCCCATCACGTCGACGCGCGGGCGAAAGGGCTACCTGCGCGGGCAGTTGCTGCGAGACGAGAGCAACGGCGAGTACCTGGTGCAGCCGCTCGGGACGTCCGGCACGCACCTGCTCGCGTCGCTGGCTGAGGCGAACTGCCTGATCACGGTCGGGGAGATGCAGACCGAGATCACCGTGGGGGAGCAGGTGCGGGTCGCGTTCCTGGCGCAGCGCGGCTAGCGTAGCGGCGATCATGGCGCGACCCCTCCATCCGGAAGCAGGAGCGAGTGCCGCCGAGCGCAAATGCCCTGGCTGGCCTGCGCGACTCGGGCCGTTGCGGGTGCCTGCCGGGGAAGTGCGGCTGCGGCCGGTGGGGTACCGCGACGGCGGCGCATGGCGGCGGCTGCGGTTGCGGGACCGCGAGTACCTGCGGCGGTGGGAGCCGAACGCGCCGGGATCCTGGGAGGACCGGCACGGCGTGACGGCGTGGCCGACGCAGTGGCTTGGGCTGCGCACGCTGGGCAGGCGGGGAGTGTGTCTGCCGTTCGCGCTCACCATCGACGGCGAGTTCGCTGGTCAGCTTACCGTCGGCAACATCATCCGGGCGTCGCTGCGGTCGGCGTGGGTCGGCTATTGGGTGGGCTCGGCGCACGCGTCCGGTGGCGCGGCGACGGCGGCGGTCGCGCTGGCCGTCGACCACGCCTTCGCGCACGCGGGCCTGCACCGGCTGGAGGCGACGGTGCGGCCGGACAACGTCGCCAGCGTGCGGGTGCTGACCAAGCTGGGCTTCCGCAAGGAGGGGCTGTTCGAGCGCTACCTCGACGTCGATGGCGCCTGGCGGGACCACCTCTGCTTCGCGGTGACGACGGAGGAGACCGGCAGCGGGCTCGTGGCGCGACTCGTCAACGCGGGTAAGGCGGAGTACGTCTAACCAGCGCACGGCGTTCTTTCCGCTATGCCCGGCTTGAGTGACCGTATTCACTCGTTCTGGTGATGCCATTCTGTGATCTTGCGGCGTGGCTCCGCCCGATCTGTGACTCCTGTGGCTAGCGTGGCGTGACGGGAAGCAGTTGTGCAGTCGGGGAGCAAGAGAAGATGCCAAGCTCGTTGATCATTGTCGCGCTTGCTGCGGCATGGCTCATCGTGCTCGTGCCGATGGTCGCGCGGAAGCGGCAAGAGGTCGGGCAGACGGCAGACGACGCCCTGGCATCACGCGTCGTGCGACGGGGGAGCGCGCGCGACAAGCGGGAGGAGCACCTGATGTCCGAATCCGCAGCACACGACGACCGCGCCGACGTCGACGAGCCGGTCATGACCGACGCTGACGACGTCGGGGTCGCCGAGGAGCACGATGTCGCCGAGCGTGACGACGCCGAGCGTGACGACATCGACGTTGACGACGTTGACGGTGTCGGCCAGTCCGAGCGGGACGACTACGGGGCTTACGACGACTACTCGACGCGCCTGGCAGCGCGTCGGGTGGGGTACCGCCCGGGGCGGGGCGGGTTCGACCCGGAGGCCGCCGAGCTCGCGGCGCGGGCGAAGTATGCCTTTCGGCAGCGGGTCGTCCTCGCGTTGCTGGCGACCGTGGTGATCAGCGCGGTCGTCGCTGGCGTCGTCCTGCCGTTGGTGTGGTGGGTCACCGGGGCCGCGAGCACCGCGCTGGTGGGATACCTGGTGTATCTGCGCAGGCAGGTGCGGATCGAGACGGAGATCAGGCAGCGCAGGCTGGCTCGGCTCAACGCGGCGCGCGCCGGGTGGCACGAAGAGGACGACCTCTACGACCCGCGCTACGACGGCCAGTACGACGAGCGCGGTGAGTACGACGCGGATTACGACGAGGCCGAGTACGAGGACTACGACACGGGCTACCGCGCGCGGCCGTCGATGGGTGAGCGGACGATCCCCGGTGTGGAGCGCAAGCCGCGCCCGCACTCGCGCATGCGGCACCGCAACACCGTCGTCGTCGACATCGATGACGAGGACCCGGCGTTCGAGCAGCTCGAACAGCCAGGGTCGCCGGTGTACCGGCGCGCGGTCGGCGAGTAGTACGGGCGTTCCGATCTTGCGGTCGGCGTGGCCGCGAGACCGGACCCCCGCTGCAGGAAGCCGATCACCGGTCCTGTTATGCTCGTTCCGCCGCAAGGGGCTGTAGCGCAGTTGGTAGCGCGCCTCGTTCGCATCGAGGAGGTCAGGGGTTCGATTCCCCTCAGCTCCACAGCAGAGGCCCTTTCCCTTACTCAGGGAGAGGGCCTTTCTGCTGCCTCGGATCGCACTCAGGTGGCGGCGCCGGGCCCGGGGAGTAGGTCGACGTCGTTGGCGTGCATGGGTTCTCCGCAGTGCGCGCAGCGAAGGTCCACACTGCTGATCTCTCCGCACGCATGGTGGCGGTACAGCACCGGCGGACCGGCTTTGCCCGCACGCCATGTGTCGCCCCAGGCGACCATCACCATCAGCAGGTCGACGAGCTCCCTGCCTTTCTCGGTCAGCGTGTACTCGTATCGCGGTCGCCGGTCATACGGCCGACGCTCGAGTACGCCGTGCTCGATGAGGTGGTTCAGCCGTTCGGTCAGGACCTTGCGCGAGATTCCGAGGTCCGCCTGGATCTGGTCGAACCGGGTGAGCCCCACGAACACGTCCCGCAAAATCAGCGGCGACCAGGGTTCCCCGATGACGTCGAGCGTGCGCGCGATCGAGCACGCCATGTCGCCGAAGTTCGTGCGCTGCATGGCACCAGTCTAGCATTTAGAGTTCCCTTAAGGAACTCATCGTGCTAACGTTACGGCGTCTCTTAAAGGAACTTGGAAGGAGCTTGCGGAGATGAGCAAGGTCTTTGGTGCCCGTGCGGTGGCGGTCGACGGCTACATCACCGGGCGCGACCCCGGTGCCGGGTTCCGCCTCGTCGCCGCCGTCGCGGCACAAGGCGTACGAAGTCCAGCGATGACCCGCAACCCCGACAGGAGAACCATCATGATTGACCCCGACGTCCGCCGCGTCCTCGACAGCACCTCGTTGGCCCACCTCGCGACTGTCCTGCCGGACGGCTCACCCCACGCCGTCCCGCTCTGGGTCGGCACTCACGGCGATCACATCGTGTTCCTCACCGGTCCCGCCTCCCGCAAAGCCCGCAACCTGCGCCGTGACCCGCGGGTCGCGCTGTCCCTGACACCTCTCGACGACCCGTTCGAGCCGGTCGTCATCCGCGGGCGAGTGATCGAATGGCTCCACGGCGACGAGGCCTGGGAGATTATCGACCAGATCTCGACGAAGTACATCGGTGCGCCCTACCCGCGCGATGAGGAACGCATCGTTGCCGTGGTCGAGCCCGAACGTCAGAAGATCGGTGTCGGCTGAGTTGGCTGCCCGCTGGGCGGCGTTCAGGACTCCGCGAGGTGAGGCGGGAATCCGCCGGTGGCGATCGGCCCCCACCGTTCGATGTGCACGCGGATCAACGACTTGTTCTGCCGGGCCATCGCGTCGCGGTACTCGTCCCAGTCCGGATGTTCGCCGGAGATGCAGCGGAAGTACTCGACGAGGCCGTCGAGCGCCGCTGGCATGTCCAGCACCTCCGCGCGGCCGTCGATCTGGACGTATGGGCCGTCCCAGTCGTCGGAGAGTACGCAGACGGTGACTCGCGGGTCGCGGCGGATGTTGCGGGCTTTCGCGCGTTCGGGATACGTCGACACCACGATGCGGCCTTCGGAGTCCACGCCGCACGTGACGGGGGAGGTCTGCGGGCGGCCGTCGGCTCGGGTGGTGACCAGCAGGCACTTGTGACGCGGTCGCACGAAGTCCAGCAAGGTCTGCTGATCGACGCGGTCGGCGGTGGCGATGTTCGGCATGGACGTCGGCTCCTCAGATGTACGGCGTAGCTCGCGGGTCAAGTGGGTTTGTCGTGATCACCGCGCCGCTCCTATCTACGTTGTCCGGCGCGTACGGCGAAGTCGTCCAGTGCGGAGATGACCTCCGATGCCTGCCACAGCCGGTTGCGGCTGCGTCCGGTGAACTCGGTGAGAACACCAGCTTCGGCGAGATGACGAATCGCGCGGTGGGCATTAGCCGACGTCACGTCGAGCTCCCGCTGCACGATATCGCCGTCGATAACCGGATGGCGAAGCAGTAGTTCCGCTAACGGCCAAGCGGCCGAGTCACGGCGTGCGTGGATGACGGTGTTCCACCGCTCGCGCATGTCACGAAGATCGGCGACGAGTTCTCGGCCATTAGCGACTGCACGGAACGAAGCTTCGGCGGCCAGTTCCACGATTGCTGCGGCGTCCCCCTGGCGATAAGCGTTCAACGTGGCGAAATACGACTCCGTATCCGCTAACAGGCCCGCCGAGATTGGGATCGTCGCATCGCGGGTCAGTCCTTTGCCGCGCAGCATGGCGTGCATCAGTGCTCGCCCAGTTCGGCCATTGCCATCGGCGAACGGGTGAATGGTCTCGAACTGGGCATGAGCCAATGCGGCCTGGGCGAGTACAGGGAGGTCATTCCTCCCGATGAACGTAACGAGGTCGTCCATGAGAGCGGGAACATCCTGGTGGTGCGGTGGAACGAATTCCGCCTGGTGTGGGCCGTACCCACTGCCGCCAATCCATACCTGCTGGTTACGCCACTTCCCGGCGATATCCGCGTGGTGTTGTTCCATCAACACCTTCTGCATCGTGAGGACGGACTCGATGTCCAGGCGGTCGGCCAGTGCGATGGCCGCTTCCATCTGGTGGACGTTCGCCACGATCTGCGTCGCGTTGTATCGCGTGGATTCGCCGATGTCGGCCAGGGCGACCGCCTTCGCGCCCGAGGTCAACTGCTCGATTTGTGAGGATGATGCCGATTCGGAGCGCAACAAAACGGCAGCGAATGGTGCGACATCACTGCCCATACTCGCGTCGAAATGAGCTATCGCGATTGACGCTTCATCGGCCAAAGCCAACACTGATGCCGGAAGGTTGACGTCGACCGTGGCGATCTCGGGTACAACCGCTGCTTGGTAGTTGCCTCTGTGCCGCTCCCGCACGCGCCGGGAAACAGCATCCGGTGGAATCGTCGGATGCCAGGGATGCTCTTCCCAGCCGAGGGTAGGCCAAGTCGTATCGGATGCCACACAGCCACGTTAGCATCCTTTAAGCTAGGAAAGGATGCTAAGAGCCGGCGTTGGCATCGGTTCTGACACGGTCGGATGACGCCGGGGGCGCGTGTGTCGGCCGTCACGCCATGCGGCATGCTGGACGCCCATGAGCTCGGCGAAGCGTTCCCGTAAGACAGGCAAGGCGGTCCTCCGCCCGGTGCCGGACCCGCCGCAGGAGTGCGACTGCCCGGAATGCACGGGCGAGATCGATCCTGATCAGGTTCTCGACCAGCTGTTGGCGGGTGTCCGCGACGTGCTGACCGCGGACGGCGCACTCGATGCGGAGGTCATGGCCGCCACGTTCCTCGCGATGGCGCAGTCGGCCGATAGCGAGTTCGAAGAGGCTCTCACGGACGGGTTGATCCCGGCGCTGGAGCAGCACGCGACGTCGGAGGCGCTCGCGTTGCTGCTGTCGCTCGGCGCCGTTGCCGACGACCAGATCGGCAAGGCTGCGCACACGGCTGCCGCGCGGCTGAGCGACGCCGGGGCACCTTCGCCGCGCTGGGCTGCCGAGTTGGACGAGCCGGTGACGGTCGGCGAGAGCCTGCGCATCGGAGACCCGGCCGGAGCCGCGTCCATGCTGGTGTGCTCGTTCCATCGAGCCGGACGCTCCCACGCCTGCGTCGTCGCGGTCGATCACCTCAACTGCGGCGAAGCGAGGGACGTCATCGTCGCTGATGGTGACGAAGTGCCGCAGGTGCTGGAGATGATCCGCAACGACCTGCGCGACAGCGGCCTCACCGCCGTGGAAGAACCGCTGGAACCTGCGGAGCTGCGCTGGCAGGTGGAGACGGCGCTGGCGGCGCGGGCACAGCATGACCGCGAGAACGAGGTCGAGGCCGTCGACGACGCGCTGGACGTGCCGTTGTTCGACGTCGAGGACGAGCCGGACGACTTCGCGTCGATGGCGGTACTGCTGGGCGCCCGGCTTCGCGCCATGCCACCGCTGCCAAGGCCGTTGCCGAAACACGGCAAGTCGCACGACTCGTTGGACGCGAACACCGCGCTGCAAATGATGGCGGACTTGCTGGTCGCGCAGCACGGTGCGCGGACAGGCTCCCCGATGGAAAGCCGTCCGCGGAAGTTGCCCGCCAAACGGCGCAAGGCGGATGGTCCGGCACCGATCTACCAGATCAAGGTCGGCCTGCAAGGTGCGAAACCGCCCATCTGGCGACGTCTTGAGGTGCCCGCCGACGTCACGCTCGCCAAGCTCCACGGGATGATCCAGGCGGCGTTCGACTGGGACGGCGGCCACATGCACGTGTTCGAGACCCCGTATGGCGACTTCGGCGTGTCCGACCGCGAGCTCGACATCCGCGCGGAGACGTCGGCGACGCTGGAGCAGGTCGCGCCTGGCGCGAAAAGCAAGATTCGCTACGTCTACGACCTCGGTGACAACTGGGGTCACGACATTCTCGTGGAGAAGGAACTCGACCGCGATGCGTCGGTGAAGTACCCGAGGTGCACCGGCGGTCGGCGTGCCGCGCCGCCGGACGACTGCGGCGGTATCTGGGGCTACGACGTGCTGGTGGCGACGTTGGCGGATCCGGCACACCCCGACCACGGCGACATGCTGGAGTGGATGGGCCTGGAGTTGGGCGCCGAGTTCGACCCGGCGCAGTTCGACGTCGCCGAGATCAACCGGGCACTATCCCCTCGACGCTGAGCACTGGCCACCTCACGCAGTACGCCGCTGAGTTGATCAACCATCCGCGCGGTGTTGTTCGCGAAAGCGGACTAAACCGACGTTCTCGCGCAACACCGCGCGGTACTGAGCGGCGTCATGGCTCTGTCGCGGCGGTGACGTTCGTTGTGTGTCGGCGGACAACGACCGCCGCCCTCCTGTGGCCCGATTATGGGTGCCGCAAGGAGGTTCGAGATGAAACTGCAGGGGCCACTGGTCACGTTGGCGGCGGTCGTCGGGGTCGCGCTGACGTTGTTCGCGGTGAACGAGTCGCAAGCGCCGGATCTGGTTGCCGAACAGACGCCACCAGGGGAAGCCACGGCCGCGCCACCGACCACGCAAACGACGTCCACCACGGCGGCGCAGCCCGACAGCGCCTTCCCCGACGAAGCCGTCTACGTCGGACGCTCGCGGACCGGCGGCATCGCCGTCGCGGTCGCGGTCTCCGGCACGCAGGCGGCGGGCTACCTCTGCGACGGCAAGAACGTCGAGTGGTGGCTGGAAGGCACGGTGTCCGGCGACACGGTGCGGCTGCGCGGCCCCGACGGTACGCGGCTCACCGGGCAGCTCTCCGACTACGCCGTCAGCGGCGAGATCACGGCGCCCGGCAAGCGGTGGCAGTACTCCACGCAGCTCGCCAACGAGCCCGCCGGGCTGTACCAGAGCAACGCGACCGTCAACGGCAAGCGGAACGACATCGGCTGGATCGTGCTCCCCGACGGTAGCCAGGTCGGCGTGCGCACCGTGTCCGGCCAGTCCACCCCGGCTCCTGCGCTGTCGGTGGCGCAGGGCGGTGCGCGGGTCGACGGTGCGTTCGTCGTTGCGGAACGAATCGACGGCGACAGCGACGTCCTTGGTGCCAGGTAACTCAGGAACGCGAGGAGCGAGTCATGACTGTCCAACAGCCCAACGCCTCGGCGTCGGACGCCGTCAAGATCGGCGTGCCGGTCGCGATCGGGGCCGCCGTCGCGATCGCCATCGGCGTCTACGGCCGCCTGCACGACCCCACCGGCTACTCGGTCAACATCGCCGGATTCAGCAGCCCGCTGGGCCCGAAGACGTGGCTCACCACGGTCGCGTTCGTGCTCGCGCTGGTGCAGGTCGGGTCGGCGCTGGTGATGTACGGCAAGATCCGCGTCACCGCGCCGCAGTGGCTCGGGACGCTGCACCGCTGGTCCGGACGTCTTGCCGTGCTCGCGGCGGTGCCGGTCGCGGTGCACTGCCTGTACGCGCTCGGCCTGCAAACCGCGACGCCGCGCGTGCTGATGCATTCGCTGCTCGGCAGCTTCTTCTTCGGCGCGTTCGTCACCAAGATGCTGCTGCTCACCCGACGGAACCTGCCGGGATGGGTCCTGCCGGTCGCTGGCGGGCTGGTCTTTGCCGCCCTGGTCGGGCTGTGGCTGACCTCGGCGTTGTGGGTGTTCACGACCATCGGAATCCCGGCGTAGCCGGGGCCACATCGAAAGGAAGTCGACCATGAGCAAAGACATCGGACGCACATCGCGGCGAACGGTCATGATGGGCACTGTGGGTGCTGTGGGCGCGGGCGCACTGGTGGCAGGCTGCACGACGTACGGCAGGACGCCGGACGCCCCGGCACCGGCGCCGGCGGAGGGCACGGCACCGGCTCCGGCGGAGGGCACGACTCCTGCGGCTGGTGATGGCGCAACGGAACCCGGCGGGGGCGCGGCACTGGGGAGCGTGTCGGACGTGCCGGTCGGCGGCGGGCGGGTGTTCGGAGAGGAGCAGGTCGTCGTGACGCAGCCCAGCGCGGGCACGATCCGGGCGTTCTCCTCGATCTGCACGCACCAGGGCTGCACGGTGGCGAACGTCAGCGGCGGCACGATCAACTGCACCTGCCATGGCAGCAAGTTCCGCGTCGCCGATGGCACGGTGGCGGGCGGGCCCGCGCCGGAGCCGCTGCCGGAACACGACGTCGTCGTCGACGGCGACCAGATCCGGCTGCGGTAGGACCCAGCAAAGTGACCAAGCCGGGCAGTTTCGTCGGCGAGCCGGTCGCGCCAGTGGCGGCGAGAGCGGGCCGCCGCTGCCAGGGTCCGCTGGCCTTGCCGACCTGCCGATGGTCTTCGACCTGGCAAGCATCCTCGCCGCGCGGCGGCGCGGCTGCGGGTCAGCGCCGAACGGGTCAACGGCCAGCGGCTCGTGTCGGGCGTTACCCCGTTCTGACAGTTCGGCGGGTGCGCCTCGCCAGCCGCCGCCTCACCCGAAGGCGGCGGCGTGGCGAGTATTTGATCAGCCTTGCTCCGTGGGTGACAAGAAAAACACGTCAAATCGGGCAAAACTTCGTCGCTGAGGGAGTGAGGCTGATCAACTCCCGGAAGGCTCGATGTCTTACGGTCAATCCCTATCACCCCGATGCCGCACGATCGCTCGTCCCGCACGATGTCGCGCGACGGTGAAACTCGCGCCAGGTTCGGTGCATCTCATGGCCAACAGGGTGCGACTCGCGGCGATTAAGGTGCGACTCGCGAGCGCCTGACCTTACGTCGTCGTCACGGCCCCAGGAGCGACTCCACCTGACCGGCCGCGAGGGCGTGGTCGATCACCATGAACGCCGCGCCGTAGACGCCGGCCTCGTCGCCGGAGTGCGACGGCACGATGCGCAGGTTCTGCGTCGCCAGCGGCAGGGACCGCTGGTAGACGGCCTCCCGCACCCCGGCGATCAGGTGCTCGCCCGCCAGCGACAGCGCCCCGCCTACCGCGAGCACCGAGGGGTTGAACAGGCTGACCGCCGTCGCAAGCACCTCGCCGATGTCGCGGCCCGCCTGCCGGATGTGCTGCAACGCGGGCACCGAGCCGCTGCGGGCGAGCGAGACGACGTCCGCGCTGTTCGCGGCGGGCACCCCGACCTCGGTCAGCTTCGCCGCGATCGCCGCCCCGCTGGCGACGGCCTCAAGGCACCCGATGTTGCCGCACCGGCAGACGACGTCGGTGTCGTGCGGCACGCGCACGTGCCCCAAGTCGCCCGCCGCGCCCTGCGAACCCCGGTGCAGTTGGCCGTAGCTGATGAGTCCGCTGCCGATGCCGGTCGCGACCTTGACGAAGATCATGTGCGCGTACTCCGACCAGTGGCTGCGGTACTCGCCGAGCGCCATGATGTTGACGTCGTTGTCCGCCAGCGTCACCGCACCGAGCTCGCCGCGCACGAACGCGGGGACGTCGAAGCCATCCCAGCCGGGCATGATCGGCGGGTTCGTCGGCTTGCCGGAGAGGTGCTCGACGGGGCCGGGTAGCCCGATGCCGACGCCGAGCAGGTCGCGCTCGTCCCGCGCCGCCTGGGTGAGTAGCGCACGACCGCGGTCGCACACCTCCCGCAGCACGACCTCGGGGCCGTCGGCGATGTCGAGCACCTTGTCCTGCTCCACGAGCACGTCGCCGGCGAGGTCGGTGACGGCGAGCTTGGCGTGGGTCGCGCCGATGTCGGCGGCGAGCACCACCCTGGCCGCCGGGTTGAACGCAAACATCGTCGGCGGACGGCCACCCGTCGAGTTCGCCTTGTCGCTGAACTTCAGCAGACCTGAGCTGAGCAGGGTGTCGATGCGCTCGGCGACGGTCGAGCGTGCCAGGCCGGTCTCGGCGGACAGCTCGGCGCGGGTGCGCGGGCGCCCGTCGCGCAGCAGCTGGAACAGCGCCGCCGTGCCCGCCGGTGACAGCTCGCCCCGAGTCATGTAATCGCCTTCCTTCCCCTCAGCAGTAGGATTTGCTGGCTCAACACTAGAACATCCTCGGCTTATCCCGGCTACGGTACGACCATTTGGACGATAGTCGGTGAACTTCTGCTTGACTCGCGTGCAAAAGTCCCTTAAGGTTTCCCACCATGGGTCCGAGGGAGATTCAGGTCACAGCCCCTGAAGGGCAGGAACCGCTGCTGCGGATGAGCGGCATCGTCAAGCGCTTTCCCGGCGTGAAGGCGTTGGATGGCATCGATCTTGAGGTGCGGGCGGGCGACGTCCACTGCTTGTTGGGTCAGAACGGCGCGGGCAAGTCGACGTTGATCAAGGTGCTTGCCGGGGCGCATCAGCCGGACGGGGGCACGATCCGCTGGCAGGGCGACGACATTCGCATCGTGAATCCGCAGGACGCGATCGACCACGGCATCGCAACGATCTACCAGGAACTCGACCTGGTCGACGGGCTGACCGTCGCGGAGAACATCTACCTCGGGCACGAGCGCGCGCGATGGGGAGTCGTCGCGCGGGCCGAGGCGAACCGCTCAGCGGCTGCGCTGCTGCGCCGCCTCGGCCACCCCGAGGTGGCCCCCGACATCGAGGTCGGCCGACTGTCCTCTGCGGGCAAGCAGATCGTGAGCATGGCCCGCGCGCTCTCGCACGACGCGAAGTTGATCGTGATGGACGAGCCGTCCGCGGTGCTCGACCAGGAGGAGGTCGCCCGGCTGTTCGGCGTGATCCGGGAGCTGGCCGCGCAGGGTGTCGCGATCGTCTACATCTCGCACCGGTTGGAGGAGATCCGCGAGATCGGCGACCGCGTCACCGTGCTCAAGGACGGGCGCACCGCCGCCACCGGTCTCGCGGCCGCCGAGACGCCGACGTCGGAGATCATCCGCCTGATGACCGGCCGGTCCATCGAGTACGTCTTCCCGGAGCGGTCGGAGGGACAGCGGGGGGAGACCGTGCTTGAGGTGTCCGGGCTGGGCAGACCGGGCGAGTTCGATGACGTCTCGTTCACCGTGGCCGCCGGGGAGGTCGTCGGGCTCGCGGGGCTGGTCGGCTCCGGCCGGTCGGAGATCCTTGAGACGATCTACGGCGCGCGCAAGGCCAAGGCGGGCACGGTGACCGTCGCGGGACGTCGACTGCGCGCGGGTCGCGTCGGCGCGGCGGTCGCCGCCGGTGTCGGGCTGTGTCCGGAGGAACGCAAGAGCCAGGCGCTGGTGCTGCATGAGTCGGTGGCGCGCAACATCTCGCTCGCCAGCCTGGGCCGGTTCGCCCGAGGTGGTTTCGTCAACCGTCGTGACGAGCGGCGCGCGGCCGACGACCAGGTGCGTGCCCTCGATGTCCGGCCCGCTGATGTGCAGCGGCATGTGCGCACGCTCTCCGGCGGCAACCAGCAGAAGGTTGTGCTGGCTCGCTGGTTGTTGCGGGAGTGCCGGGTGCTGCTGCTTGACGAACCGACGCGCGGTGTCGACGTCGGCGCGCGCTCGGAGATCTACGCGCTGATCAGGGATCTGGCGGCCAGCGGTATCGCGGTCGTCGTGGTCTCCAGCGAAATCGAGGAGGTGATCGGGCTGTCCGACCGGGTCCTTGTGATCTCCGACGGCGCCCTCGTGCATGACAGTCCCGCCGATGAGATCGACGAGCACCAGGTGCTCGACATGGTGATGGAAGGAGAAGCGGCATGAGTGCGCAAACGAGCGCCACCGCGTCTGAGGAGAGGACCAGCGCCGGTGCGCCCAGCCGGGACAGCGGAGGGTCGCTGCGCGGCATGACCGCCCTGTTCTCCGGGCCTGCCGGGCGCAACCTCGGCCTGGTGATCGCGCTGCTGCTGCTGTGCGTCGTCGGCCTCATCACCGCGGGCGACCGCTTCGTCAGCTTCGACAACATGATGACGATCCTGCGGCTCGCGTCGGTGATCGGCGTGGTCAGCGTCGGCATGACGTTCGTGATCACCGGCGGCGGCATCGACCTGTCGGTTGGCGCGATCGTGGCGCTGTCGTCGGTGTGGGCATCGACCATCGCCACCCAGACGCTCGCGGCGGACACCCACTGGCTCGTCATGGTCACCACGGCGTTGCTGGTCGGCGCGGCCTGCGGACTCGTGAACGGGACACTCATCGCCTACGGCAGGATGGCGCCGTTCATCGTGACGCTGGCGATGCTCGCCGGGGCGCGCGGTCTCGCGGAGATCATCGCGCAGAAGCGCACGCAGGTTGTCACGGTCAACGAGTTCATCGACGTGATCGGCGGCCGCATCCTCGGCATCCCGGTGCTCGTGATCATCTTCGCGGTGGTCGCGGTCGCGGGCTGGATCCTGCTCAACCGCACCACGTTCGGCCGCAGGACCCTCGCGGTCGGCGGCAACCCGGAGGCGGCACGGCTGGCGGGCATCAACGTCAAGCGCCACACGACCCTGCTGTACGTGCTCGTCGGTGTCGCATGTGGACTCGCGGCGGTGATGCTGCTGGCGCGCACCACGGCGGGGACGTCGACCCACGGCATGCTCTACGAACTGGACGCCATTGCCGCCGTCGTGATCGGCGGGACGCTGCTCTCCGGCGGTCGCGGCACCATCGTCGGCACCGTCTTCGGCGTGCTGATCTTCACCACGCTCACCAACGTCTTCACGCTCAACAACCTCGACACGTCCACCCAGGCCGTCGCGAAGGGCGTGATCATCGTCGTCGCCGTGCTGCTGCAACAGCGCGTCGCGGCCCGCAACGGCTCCCCGCCGTAACCGCAGCGACTCCCGACCCAACTCAGCCAACCCCATATCCGAGGAGAGAACCATGCCGCAACGCAGCAGCAGACTCCTGCACACCACCGGCGCCATCGCGGCGGTGGCCCTGCTTGCCACCGCCTGCACCGGCAACGACCCCGCCGCGCAGGAGACCGACACCGCTCCGAGGGCGGTCAGCTCGAACGACGACCCCGGCGAGGACGTCGTCATCGGCTTCTCCGGTCCCGAGGCGGACCACGGCTGGCTGGCGGCGATCAACTCGACCGCCACCGCCGAAGCAGAGAAGTACGAGGACGTCCAGTTGCGGGTCGCGGAGGGCACCAACGACCCGAGCATGCAAATCAGCCACATCGAGTCCTTCATCAGCGAGGGCGTCGACGCGATCGTGCTGCTGCCCACCGACGGTGCCGCCCTGACCAAGGTCGCGACCGAGGCGATGGAGGCCGGTATCCCGGTCGTCAACGTCGACCGCGAGTTCTCCAGCGAGTTCGCCGCACGCACCACGATCCTCGGTGACAACTACGGTATGGGCATCTCGGCAGGCACGTACGCCTGCCAACTGGTCGAGGAGAACAACCTCGGCGACGCGGTGATCGCCGAGATCGCGGGCCTCGACTCACTGCCGCTGACCCAGGACCGCTCCGACGGCTTCAAGGACGCGTTGAAGGAGTGCGACCAGAACGTCGACCACCGCGTCGCGGCGGAGTTCACCGTGGAGTCGGGCAACCAAACGGCGTCCAACCTGCTGCAGGCGGTGCCGGAGATCGACATCATCTGGAACCACGACGACGACCAGGGCGTCGGCGTCAAGGCCGCGTTCGACAACGCCAACCGCGACGAGTTCTTCTTCATCGGCGGCGCAGGCTCGGCCAACGCGATGCGCTGGATCCAGGAAGGCGAGATGGAAGCCACCGTGCTGTACCCGCCGACGCAGGCCGCCGACGGCATCCGCCTCGCCCGGCTGCTCGCCCAGGACAAGGGCATGTCCGACCTGGTGCAGGTCGAGGTGCCGCGCCGGATCGTGCTGAATGCCCCCGTGGTGACCAAGGACAACGTCGAGGAGTACCTCCCGCTCGGGTTCGAGTCCTGACGCACCGCGCCGACGAACCGCCAAGGGAGGGCTGATGACGCACGCGGACAGAGCGCCGATCGGGATCGGCATGATCGGCTACGCCTTCATGGGGATGGCGCATTCTCAGGGATGGCGCAACGCCAAGAGCTTCTTCGACCCGAAGCTCGAACCACGGCTGGTGGCGCTCGGCGGGCGTGACCGCGCAAAGGCCGAGGAGATGGCCCGCCGCTTCGACTGGCAGCACGTCGAAACCGACTGGCGCGCGCTGATCGCCAGGGACGACGTCGACCTCGTCGACGTCTGCACCCCCGGCGACACCCACGCCGAGATCGCGATCGCCGCGCTCGCGGCGGGCAAGCACGTGCTGTGCGAGAAGCCCCTCGCGAACTCGGTCGACGAGGCCGAGCGGATGGCGAAGGCCGCCGAGCAGGCGCGGGCCGACGGCGTCCGGGCCATGGTCGGCTTCACCTATCGCCGGGTGCCCGCGCTCGCGCTGGCAAGGCGGCTGGTGCGGGGCGGCCGGATCGGCAGGCTGCGCCACGTCAGGGCGCAGTACCTCCAGGACTGGCTCACCGACCCGGACGCGCCGTACTCCTGGCGGCTCGACGCCACCCGCGCGGGCTCCGGCGCGCTCGGCGACATCGGCGCCCACGTGATCGACCTGACCCAGTTCCTCACCGATGAACACATCACCGGGGTCAGCGCCACGCTGGACACCTTCGTCCCCGAACGTCCGATGCCGGACGGCGACGGCACCGGCCAGGTGACCGTGGACGACGCGGCGGTGTTCCTCGGCCGGTTCAGCGGCGGCGCGATGGCGACGTTCGAGGCCACCCGCTACGCCACCGGCCGCAAGAACGCCATTCGCATCGAGCTGAACGGCACCGACGGCAGCCTCGCGTTCGACTTCGAGGACATGAACACGCTGCGCTTCTACGACGCATCGACGTCTGCCGAGACGCAGGGCTTCACCCGGATTCTCGTCACCGAGCCGACGCACCCGTACCTGGGCGCGTGGTGGCCGCCCGGTCACCTGCTCGGTTACGAGCACGGCTTCTCCCACCAGGCCGCCGACCTGCTCACCGCCATCGCCGACGGCACCGACCCTGAGCCGTCGTTCGCGGACGGGTTGCGGGTTCAGAGGGTCGTCGCCGCGGTGCAGGCCAGCGCGGCGGCGGGCAGCCAGTGGGTCGCGATCAAGGACACCGACGAGGCGAAGACAGCAGGCACGACGAGGGAGGTGGCGTGATGGCACGACCGGTCACCCTGTTCACCGGGCAGTGGGCGGACCTGCCGTTCGAAGAGGTCGCGAAGCTGGCCTCGGAATGGGGCTACGACGGGCTGGAGATCGCCTGCTGGGGTGATCACCTTGACGTCTGGCGCGCGGTGGCGGACGAGTCGTATCTCCAGTCCAGGTTGGACATCCTGGCGAAGTACGGGCTCGGCGTGTGGGCGATCTCCAACCACCTCAAGGGCCAGGCGGTCTGTGACGACCCGATCGACGTGCGGCACAAGGCGATCCTGTCCGAGCGCATCTGGGGCGACGGCGAGCCCGAGGGTGTGCGGCAACGCGCCGCCGAGGAGATGAAGCACACCGCGCGGGTCGCCGCGAAACTCGGCGTGAACACCGTCGTCGGCTTCACCGGCTCCGCGATCTGGAAGTACGTGGCGATGTTCCCGCCGGTGCCCGCCGAGCTGATCGAGGCCGGGTACCAGGACTTCGCCGACAGGTGGAACCCGATCATGGACGTCTTCGAGGCCGAGGGCGTGCGGTTCGCGCTCGAGGTGCACCCGTCGGAGATCGCCTACGACTACTGGTCCACGGTGCGCACGCTGGACGCGATCGGGCGCAGGGAGTCGTTCGGGCTGAACTGGGACCCGAGCCACATGGTGTGGCAGGACATCGACCCCGCCGGGTTCCTCGTCGACTTCGCGGATCGGATCTACCACGTCGACTGCAAGGACACCAAGCGCAACACCGGCAACGGCCGCAACGGCAGGCTCGGCTCCCACCTCCCGTGGGGCGATCCGAGGCGCGGCTGGGACTTCGTGTCCACCGGGCGCGGCGACGTGCCGTGGGAGGCGTGCTTCCGCGTGCTCAACGCCATCGGCTACGACGGCCCGATCTCGATCGAGTGGGAGGACGCGGGCATGGACCGCCTGCGGGGCGCTCCCGAATCACTGCGCTACGTGCGCGAACAGTTGTTCGACCCGCCGGACGCGGCGTTCGACGCGGCCTTCAGCTCCTAACGACAGAAGTAATGCTTCGGACCTGCAAGCAGTCCTCAGTAGTTCTCCACAGTAGTAGAACGAAGGAGTAGGAATCATGTGTTACGGATTCGATGGTGAGGGCGCGGTCCGCCGTTCCCTCAGCGAACGGGGGCTCAGCAGACGCGGCGCGCTGCGCTCCGCGCTGGGCGGCGCGGTCGGTGCTGGCCTGCTCGCTGCCGGGGTCGGCGCGCCCGCCGCGCAGGCGACTGTCAGGAGCACCGGCCTGCACCGGGTGCCGCCGGGGTTGATCAGCATGCAGCTCTGGACGGTCCGCGATGCGCTGTGGGGCGAGCCCGGTTTCGACGCGACGCTGCGGATGCTCGCCGACATCGGCTACCCGAAGGTGGAGCAGGCGCTCGGCTACTTCGGCCGCACCGCGCAGGAGCTCCGCGCCTTCTACGACAGCATCGGCATCTCGGCGACGTCCAGCCACGAAGGCATCAGCGACTCCGAACAGGGGCTGCACACCAAGATCGACAACGCCCTCACGCTGGGCCAGTCGTACATGGTGGTGCCGTACCTGAACTCGTCGGACAAGGCCGACTGGCAGCGGTGGGCCGAGCGGATGAACCACGAGGCCGAGGTGGCCCGGTCGGCTGGCCTGCGCTACGGCTACCACAACCACGCGCACGAGTTCACCATCGACCTCGGCGGCGGTGTGACGCCGTGGCAGGTGCTGACGTCCGAACTGGACCCGTCGCTGGTGCACCTCGAGGTGGACATCTACTGGATCGTGCGCGGCGGCATCGAGAGCGGCGACGGCGCGAGCGACCCGGAGGGCTTCGCCATCGACACGATGCGGGCGGCGCCGCAGCGGGTGCTGCAGTACCACGTCAAGGACCGGCACGCCCACGACGGCGACATGGCCGACCTTGGCACCGGCCACATCGACTTCGGTCGCATCTTCCGCGCCCATTCGGTGCGGGAGTACATCGTCGAGAACGACACCCCTGACGTGAGCGTCCGCCAGACCGCCGAGGTCGGCTACTCGTACCTGCGCAAGCTGCGCTTCTAAGTTCCCCACCGGTCCCCAACCGAGGAGAAGTTGTCATGCGAAAGATACCTGTCGTGGCGGTGGCTGCCGCCACGGCGACGGCGTTATTGACAACGCCAGCGCTGTCCACGGCGGAGGAAGCTCCGCCACCGGACTCGGAGTTCCAGAAGGTCATCCTCGACGACACCCCCGGCGAGCCGATGGACCTCGCCGTGCTGCCGGACGGCAGAGTGCTGCACACCACAAGGCCGGGCGAGGTGCGGCTGCACAACCCGGACACCGGCCGCAACATCGTCGCCGCCGAGGTCGACGTCTACGAGCACGACGAGGAGGGCCTGCAGAGCATCGCCATCGACCCCGGCTTCAACGGCACCACGAACCGCTGGGTCTACCTGTACTACTCGCCGCCGATGGACACCCCGGTGGACGATCCGTCCACACCGGACACCAACGAGGGCGACGCGCCCGGCTTCGGCACCCCGGAGGAGTTCGCCGAGTTCGAGGGCGCGATCAGGCTGTCGCGGTTCCAGCTCGACGGCAACACGCTGGACCTGTCGAGCGAGCAGCAGATCATGGACGTCCCTGTCGACCGGGGCATCTGCTGCCACGTCGGCGGTGACATCGCCTTCGACAGCGACGGCAACCTGTACCTCGCCACCGGCGACGACACCAACCCGTTCTCCTCGGACGGCTACACGCCGATCGACGAGCGGGACGGCCGCAACCCGGCCTACGACGCGCAGCGCAGCTCGGCCAACACCAACGACCTGCGCGGCAAGGTGTTGCGGATCAACGTGGGCGCTGGCGGCTCGTACACCACCCCGGACGGCAACCTCTTCGAGCCGGGCACGGCGAAGACGCGGCCAGAGATCTACCTGATGGGGTTGCGGAACCCGTTCCGCATCGACGTCGACCCGCAGACCGACGCGCTCTACGTCGCGGACTACTCGCCGGACGCGGGCAGCGCCAACCCGGACCGTGGTCCCGCTGGGCAGGGCAAGTGGTTCGCCGCCACCGAGGCGGGCAACTACGGCTGGCCGTACTGCGCGACCGCCGAGCAGCCCTATGTGGACTACGACTTCGCCACCGGCGAGTCCGGCGAGTCCGGTGAGACGTTCGACTGCGCCGCGCCGGTGAACTCCTCGCGGCACAACACCGGGCTCACGGAGCTGCCACCGGTGGAGCAGCCGCAGGTCTGGTACGGCTACGGCCAGTCGTCGCAGTTCCCCGAGCTGGAAACGGGCGGCATCGGGCCGATGGCAGGTCCCGCGTACGACTACGACCCGCGCAACGCCCGCGGCCGCGCGCCGGTCGCCTGGCCGAAGCACTTCGACGGCATGCCGCTGTTCTTCGAGTGGACCCGCGACTACATCAAGGGCTTCCGGCTCGACGACTCCGGCGCGGTGACCGGCATCGAGGACGTCCTGCCCTCCATCCCGCTGTCCGCTCCGATGGCCATGGAGTTCGGCCCGAACGGCGCGTTGTACATGCTGGAGTACGGCAAGGGCTACTTCGCCGAGCTCCCCGACGCGGCGCTGTCGCGGATCGACTACATCGGACCGAACGGCAACCACACTCCGCACGCGTCGGCTACGGCCAGCGTCGACAACGGGCAGGCGCCGCTGACGGTGTCGTTCTCCAGCGATGGCACCGAGGACGCCGACGGCGACCGGCTGCGCTACGCCTGGGACTTCGACTCCGACGGCGAGGTCGACTCGTGGGAACAGAATCCGACCCACACCTACACCGAGAACGGCGTCTACACCGCCACGTTGCAGGTGACCGACGTCGGCGGCAGGGACCGGGGCAAGAGCGGTGTCGACGAGGTGGAGATCGTCGTCGGCAACCAGGCGCCGGTGGTCGAGTTCGTCACCCCGGTCGACGGGCAGCCGTTCTCCTTCGGCGACGTCGTGGAGTACGAGGTCAGCGTGACCGACGACCAGCCGGTGGACTGCTCGCAGGTCGAGGTGACCTACATCCTCGGTCACGACGATCACGGGCACCCGCAGACCACGGCATCCGGTTGCTCTGGCTCGATCCAGACCAGCGAGCCGGAGGGCCACGACCCCGAGCACGACGAGTTGCGCGGCGTGTTCAACGCGACCTACGCCGACCCGGGCACGGACGACCTGCCGTCGCTGTCCGGCAGTGACCAGGTCGTGCTCGAATCGGCGGAGTAAGCCCCCGGGGACCCGATGCGCTGAAAGACGCTTTCAGTGCGTTGGGCGCGGTGAATGACGCTTTCGCTGCACTGAACGCAGCGAAAGCGTCTTTCACCGCACCGCCCAGTCACTCAACCACCCAGGGAGGCCGGAGGATGGCACCGAAGACCGGACTGTGGTTCATCGGCGCACGCGGATCGGTGGCCACCACCGCCACCGTCGGCGCGCTCGCGCTGACCGCGGGACTGACGCGGCGCACCGGGTGCGTCACCGACCTCGCCGAGATCGCGGTCGCCCGGCCGCCGGGAGTGGCCGACCTGCTCATCGGCGGCCACGACGTCGTCGGCGACTCGCTGCCGAAACGCGCCGAGGCACTGGCGGACGGCGGGGTGTTCGGCATCGAGCTCGCCAGGGCGGTGCACGACGGGCTCACCCAGGTGGACGCCCGCATCCGCCACGGCGTCACTGCCGACGACGGGCAACGGGACGCCATCGAACAGGTGAGCCGCGATCTCGCAGGGTTCCGCGCCGCGCACGCGCTGGACCAGGTGATCGTCGTGGACGTCGCCACCACGGAACCGCCGGTCGAGATCACCCCGGAGCTGTCTGATCTGGACGCGCTGGAGCGGGCGCTTGCGGCGGGCGAGTCGCCGTTGCCACTCAGCTCGCTCTACGCCTACGCGGCGTTCCGCGCGGGCTGCCCGGTCGTCGCGTTCACGCCGAGCCCCGGCCCCCGGCTGCCCGCCCTCACCCAGCTCGCCGAGCGGGTGGGGCTGCCGTGGGCGGGTTCGGACGGCAAGACCGGCGAGACGCTGGTGAAGTCGGCGCTCGCGCCGATGTTCGCCACGCGTGCGCTGCGGGTGCGGTCCTGGGCGTCGTACAACATGCTCGGCGGCGGCGACGGCCGCGCGCTGGCCGATCCGGTGACGGCGACGAGCAAGACCCAGTCCAAGGGCAAGGGCCTCACCGAGATGCTGGGCGAGCCGGTGGACGGCCCGCTGCACATCGACTACGTCGAGGACCTCGGCGAGTGGAAGACGGCCTGGGACATGGTGTCGTTCGAGGGCTTCCTCGGCACCAGGATGTCGATGCAGTTCACGTGGCAGGGCTGCGACTCCGCGCTCGCCGCGCCGCTGGTGCTCGACCTCGCCCGGCTGGTGGCGCGCGCGCAGCAGGTCGGGGAGTCCGGCCCGTTGGGCGCGCTCGGCTTTTTCTTCAAGGATCCCGCCGGGGACGGCGGGCACGACCTGGGCGGCCAGTGGCGCGCCCTCGTCGAGTGGTGCCAGCAAATCGGAGGTGACCGATGAAGGCGCGAGACGCGGCCGAGCTGGTGCGGCTGCCCGCTGTGCTGACCATCCCCGGCGACAGCCTCGCTGGTGGTGCGGCCGCTGGCTGGCCGTACGGCAAACGGGGATGGGCGATGCCCGCCGCCTCGGCGTGCTTCTACCTCGCGGGCATGGCGTTGAACGACTACGCGGACCGCGAGCTGGATGCCGTGGAACGTCCTGAGCGGCCGATCCCGTCCGGGCGCGTGCGTCCTGGCGAGGCGCTGGCGCTCGCGTCGGGGTTGACCGGCGCGGGCCTGGGCATCGCCGCTGCCGTGGGCGGTCGTGCCGCGTTGCGGATCGCGGTGCCGGTGGCCGCCGCGGCGTGGACGTACGACCTCGTCGCGAAGGACACCCCGGCCGGACCCGCCGTGATGGCGTCCGCGCGGGGGTTGGACGTGCTGCTCGGAGCTGGGGGTCGACCGCGCAGGGCGGTACTGCCGGCCTGCGCGGTCGCCGGGCACACGCTCGGCGTGACCACCCTGAGCAGGGGCGAGGTGCACGGCGGGTCGCGTCGCTCCGGCATGGCGGCGCTCGCCACTACGGCGTCAGCGGCCACTGCTGCGGTGGTGGCAGCGTTGCCGGGGCGTCATACAGGGCGACGCGCCGGGCGCGCCGCTGCGCTCGGCCGCTCGCGCCACGCTGCGGTCACCGGTCCCGCATGCGCCACACGCCACGGCGCGGCCGCCACCGGCCGCGTCGACGCGGCTCGCCGTGTCACCGCTGCCACGGCCGCGTTCGCCGCCACCTACGTGGGCACGGTCGGCCGCGCGCAGGCCCGCGCCGCGCGCAACCCCGACGCCGCCACGGTGCGCACCGCGACCGGCGCGGGCGTGCGAGGTGTCATCGGGCTGCAGGCCGCGCTGGTGGCGGGCACCGGCGCGATCGGGCTCGCAGCGGGCTTGCTCGCCGCCGGACCGGTCGCGCGGCTGGCGTCCAAGGTGGTGTCGCCGACATGACCGTGCGGTTCGGCTACGGCACCAACGGGTTCGCCGGGCACCGCCTGGACGACGCCCTAGGCGTCATCGCGGACCTCGGTTACGACGGTGTCGCGCTTACGCTCGACCACCCGCACCTCGACCCGTTCGCCCCCGACCTCGCCGCCCGCACCGACGACGTGCGCCGCCGCCTCGCCGCGTACGGGCTCGCCGTCGTCATCGAGACCGGCGCCCGCTACGTCATGGACCCGTGGCGCAAGCACGAGCCGACGCTGGTGTCCGACGTCGACCGCGAACGCCGCGTCGACTACCTGCACCGCGCGATCCGCGTCGCCGCCGACCTCGGTGCGGAGGCGGTGTCGTTCTGGTCGGGCACGCTGCCCGAGGACGTGGGCCCCGCACAGGGCTGGCACCGGCTCACCACCGGAGTCGCGGAAGTGCTGGCCGAGGCCGAACGCCGGGACGTGCGTTGCGCGTTCGAGCCGGAGCCGGGCATGTTCATCGACACGCTCGCCGGGGTGGTGGAACTGCGCCGCAGGCTCGGCGAGCCCGAATACCTGACGGTGACCGTCGACGTCGGACACTGCGTCTGCAACGAGCCCGCCCCGCCACAGGACCGCATCCGCGACGTCGGGTCGTTGCTCGGCAACGTGCAGATCGACGACATGCGACCCGGCGTGCACGAACATCTGGAGTTCGGCGACGTCGACCTGCCCGCCACGCTCGGCGCGCTGCTGGACGTCGACTATCAGGGCCTGGTCAGCGTGGAGCTGGCCCGGCATTCCCACGCCGCACCGGTCGTGGCCGCGCGTTCGCTCGACGCGTTGCGCACCGCGCAGGCAGCGGCACTCGCGGCGGAGGTGACGCGGTGACCGACCTGCTGGACGACCTGCTCGACAACAAGGGCAGAGCCAGGCTGACCGAGCTGATTGATGAGGTGACGTCGACCCCGGCGCGGATCGCGGTGCTGTTCCCGGCCGTGGCGCGCGCCGTCGGCAGGGGACCGGCCGACCCGGATGACCCGGACGGGCTGGTCACGCCCCGCGTCGAGGATCAGGCCAGGGTCGCGTTGCTGCGCGCCGCCGCGCAGGGCTGGCACACCGACGACCTCGTCACGGAAATCGGCGCGCTGTACCGGCATGGTGACGCCGACGAAAAACGCGCCGTGCTGCGGGCGCTGGACCACCTCGACGTTGGGGACGTCGCGCTCGATCTGGTGGGGGACGCGCTGCGTGGCAACGACACCCGGCTCATCGCGGCGGCGCTCGGCCCGTACGCGGCGCGTCATTTGGACACGCACAACTGGCGGCACGGCGTGCTGAAGTGCCTGTTCACCGGTGTTCCGCTGGCGGTGGTGTCCGGGATCGCGGAGCGCGGTGACGCCGAGTTAGCCCGGATGGTTGAGGGCTTCGCGGACGAGCGTCGTGCGGCGGGCCGCGACGTCCCCGCGGACGCGACGTGGCTGCTCAACCAGTTGACCTCGAAGCGACCAGACCTCGATGTGGCACCGGGAACCGGGAACCGTTCCTGACCAGCAACGCGTGCGGTACGACTAGGAGGACTGATGCGCATCTTCGACCCCCACATCCACATGACCTCCCGCACCACCGACGACTACGAAGCCATGTACGCGGCCGGGGTCCGCGCGGTCACCGAACCCGCGTTCTGGCTCGGCCAGCCGCGCAGCGGCGCCGCGTCGTTCTACGACTACTTCGACTCGCTGGTCGGCTGGGAACGGTTCCGCGCGTCGCAGTTCGGCATCCGGCATCACTGCACGATCGCGCTCAACCCCAAGGAAGCCAACGATCCCCGCTGCGCAGAGGTGCTGGACGTCCTGCCGCGCTACCTCGCCAAGGACGGCGTGGTCGCGGTCGGCGAGGTCGGCTTCGACTCGATGACCGACGCCGAGGAGAAGGCGTTCATCCGCCAGCTCGACCTCGCCGGGGAGCACGACCTGCCGGTCCTGGTGCACACCCCGCACCGCGACAAGGTCGAGGGCACCCGTCGCACCCTGGAGCTGGTGGCCGCGTCCGGGCTGCCGCCCGAACGGGTGCTGGTCGATCACCTGAACGAGGTCACCGTCGACCTGGTGGCGGAGTCCGGTTGCTGGCTGGGGTTCTCCATCTACCCGGACACCAAAATGGACGAACACCGCATGGTGCGGATACTCACGGACTACGGCCTTGATCGGATGATCGTCAACTCCGCCGCCGACTGGGGCCGCAGCGATCCACTCAAGACCGCCAAGACCGGGCAGGCGATGCGCGACGCCGGGTTCAGCGAGGACGATGTCGACCGTCTGTTGTGGCGGAACCCGGTGGCGTTCTATGGCCAGAGCGGGCGACTGCTGCTCGATCCGATTGACAACGCTGCCGTCGACCAGACCGCGACGTTCGAGGGCAACTCGGTGCTGCGCGGCCAGCGCCCGGCGTGAGGAGGCGGCATGCGCTTCACCCATCCTGACGGCAGCCGCGTCCACCTCGCGTACTGCACCAACGTCCACCCCGCCGAGGACATCGACGGCCTGCTGCGCCAACTCCGCGTCTTCGGCGGCGGCATCCGGGCGGAGCTCGACGTCGATCGGCTCGGCGTCGGGCTGTGGCTGCCCGCGCCACTCGCCGCGCACCTGGCCGACCACCCGGACCTGGACCGGCTCCGGGCCACGCTGGACAAGAACGGCCTTGAGGTCGTCACGCTGAACGCCTTCCCGTACCAGGGGTTCCACGACCCGGTGGTGAAGAAGGCGGTGTACAGCCCCGATTGGGTGGAGACGCGGCGGCTGGAGTACACCCTGACGTGTGCACGCGTGCTGGCGCGGCTGCTGCCGGACGACGCCGCGCGCGGCAGCATCTCCACGGTGCCGCTGGCGTGGCGGGCGCCGTGGTACTCCGACCGACGGCTGCGGGCCCGCGAGCTGCTGGACCGACTGGCGGAAGGGCTCGCCAAACAGACCGCCGAAACCGGCAGGCAGATCCGGGTAGGGCTGGAGCCGGAGCCTGGCTGCGTGGTGGAGACGGTCGACGACGCGATCGAGCAGCTGTCCGGCATCGACACCGACCACATCGGACTGTGCCTGGACGCCTGCCACCTCGCGGTCGCGTTCGAGGACCCGGCTTCGGCGGTGCGTCGGCTGACGGAGGCCGGGCTGCCGATCGTGAAGACGCAGGCGTCGGCGGCGCTGCACGCCGCCACACCGAGCGATGCCGCCACCCGGCAAGCGTTGGCGTCCTACGCCGAGGACCGGTTCCTGCACCAGGTCCGGGAGCGGGGGCCGTCCCGGATCGCCACACGCGACGACCTCCCCGAGGCCGTCGACGGTCGCCGTGCCCTGCGGGGCACCGGCCCGTGGCGGGTGCACTTCCACGTGCCGATCCATCGACGTCCCGAGCCACCGCTGGAGTCCACACAGGACGAACTCGGCCAGACGTTGGACGCCCTGCTCGGCGGGCCGACGGCGCTGACCGACCACGTCGAGATGGAGACCTATACCTGGTCGGTGCTGCCGGAGGCGCAACGACCGGACAGCGACGCCGAACTGATCTCCGGGCTCGCCGCCGAACTGCGCTGGGTCGCCGACCGCATGCGGCGAGCCGGATTGGAGGACACGTGAAGAAAATCCTGCTGCTCAACGTCGTCGGGCTGACCCCGCGCCTGCTCGCGCACGCGCCACGCCTGCGCGCGCTCGCCACGGACGGCTGGCAGGCACAGCTCGACACCGTGCTGCCCGCTGTCACGTGCTCGGCGCAGTCCACGATGCTCACCGGGCGTCCGCCGCGCGAGCACGGCATCGTCGGCAACGGCTGGTACTTCCGCGACCTCGGCGAGGTGTACCTGTGGCGGCAGCACAACCGGTTGGTGCGGGGGGAGAAGGTGTGGGAGACCGCCCGGCGCGCCGACCCCGGCTATCGCGCGGCGAACGTCTGCTGGTGGTACGCGATGGGCGCGAGCACGGACTGGACGATCACGCCGCGCCCGGTCTATCACGCCGACGGCCGCAAGTCCCCGGACTGCTACGCCCGCCCGCCGGAGCTGCACGACGAACTGACCGCCGAGCTGGGCGCGTTCCCGCTGTTCAACTACTGGGGTCCGACGGCGTCGCTGCGTTCAAGCGAATGGGTGGTCGCGGCGTCCCGGCGGCTACTGCCGGAGGCGGACCTGACGCTAGCGTACGTCCCGCATCTGGACTACGACCTGCAACGCCACGGCCCGGACAGCCCCGAAGCCCTCGCCGCCGTGCGGGACGTCGACCGCACCGTCGCGCCGCTGCTGGACGACGCCCAAGCGGCCGGTGCCACGGTTGTCGTAGTGAGCGAGTACGGCATCACGCCCGCGTCCCGGCCGGTCGACGTGAACCGGATGCTGCGGGCGTCCGGGCTGCTCGACGTCTACACCCAGGCGGGCATGGAGTACCTGGACCCGTGGACGTCGCGGGCGTTCGCCGTTGCCGACCACCAGGTCGCGCACGTCTACGTCGCCAACCCGGCCGACGTGGCGTCGGTCGCGAAGCTGTGCCAGGACCTGCCCGGCGTGGATCTGGTGCTCGACCGCGAGGCGCAGGCGGAGTACGGCATCGACCACGAGCGCGCGGGCGAGTTGGTGCTGGTGGCGGAGCAGGGCGCGTGGTTCACGTACTACTACTGGCTGGACGACGCCAGAGCCCCGGACTTCGCGCGCGGCGTCGACATCCACCGCAAGCCCGGCTACGACCCGGCCGAGCTGTTCCTCGACCCGGGCGATCCCACGGTGAAGGCGCGGGCGCTGCTCGGACTGGTGCGGAAGAAGCTGGGCCTGCGGTATGCGATGAACGTCGTCCCGATGGACGGGCGCTGGGTGAAGGGCACCCACGGACGGCTGCCCGACGACCCTGCCGATGGTCCGCTGCTGCTGTGCAGCGACCCGGCCACGCGCCGGGACCGCCTCGCCGCCGCCGACGTCCGCGACCTGGTGCTGGAGCTGGCCGGGGTGGCGGTGCCCGACGCGGGGTGACCGCCGCGGGCCGCCGATCAGCGGCGATCTTGAGGCGTTTCGGCGATATGTGTCGCCACAACGTCTCAAGATCCACACCGGCGGGCCGGGGCCGCTGAGGCGGAGCGCCTGCCTGCGCCCTCGGACGTGTGTAACGATGTCCGAGGGCTCGCGTAGGGAGACGTGTCATGCGCTGGGAAACGGTGGATCGTCTGGTGCGGGTCGTGCTCGCCTCGATTGTCTTCACCCTCTTCATGACGTGGTCGTTCTTCGTCGCCGTGATGACTGGCTGGAGCGTGACCGAGCCGGGGTTGCCACGGCTGTGGGACAGCGCGCCTGGCCTGCTCGGGTCCGGTTCCGACCGTGAACCGGTGCCAATCTACTCGCGAGTAGGTATGGTGTCTCCGTGAGCGTCGATGAGGTCGATGAGGCAGCGCCGCCGGAGTTCTGCTCCTATGAGCGGTTCGGGCTCCGGTTCTTCCAGCACGCCGTCAGCGTCGAGCGCATCACGGCTGGGGTGTCCGGCCTGACGGGCGCGCCGATCGAGTTCGGCCCGATCGCCGCCGGTCCCGCCAAGATCGCCAAGGTGCACGCCACCGGCGCCATCGGTGAGCCGGTCGTCTCCCCTCGGGCGGACGTCGAGCCGCTGCGGTTCGGCCTGCACGTCCCGGTGGACCTGCGGTTCGCGTTGTCGCTGCCCGCGACAACGCACCGGTTCCGCGCCGACGTCGGCATCGGCCTCACGCTCACCGTCCGCGCCGCCGAGCCGCTGCGCGTCGTCATCGACATCGACCCGCCGGAGTCGGGCGACATCACGGTGCTGCTCAAGGCGGAGGGGCTGACGTCGTCCGTGCTGCAATGGGTGTCCGGTATGGACGGCGAGCTGAAGCGGTTCCTCGTCCGCTACATCCGCGCCGAGATCGCGAAGCCCCACATCGTGCGGGCGCGGTCGGTGGATCTCCGGCCATTCGTGCGCGACGCCGAACAGTGAGCGGTAGCGAGCCCAAGGTGCCATTCGGCACGCATTGTGTACCGAAGGGCACCTTCGGCTCGCCCGCAGCGCGCCAAAGGTGCCATTCGGCGCACGACGAACGTTGGGCCAATCAGGTGACTCACGTCACGTTTTGAGCGGGATTCGCGAATTACTCACACGAGGGCGGCGATCAACGCTGCCCTCGCTTGCGTGAGAAAGGAATCTGTCGTGACACAATCATGGCGGCGTACGGCCATCATCATCTTCGCGGCCGCGACATTAGTTGTGCCTGGCACCGCCAGCGCGCACGATCCTGACCTGAACCACCCCGGTTCCAGTGCGTCTGGAACGCAGCACAGCAAGAACATGAAGCTGCTCGCCAATGTCGAGCGCTCGGAGGTGGCGACGCAGTCGGACCTCGCGTTCGACGGCAATCTCGCCTACGCGGGCAACTACACCGGCTTCCGCGTCATCGACGTCTCCGAGCCCGGTGAGCCGGAAGTCGTCACCGACTTCCGCTGTAACGGCGCGCAGAGCGACGTTTCGGTGTACGAGGGGCTGCTGTTCCAGTCCGTCGACGCGCCGCAGAGCCACGGCGGCTGCGACAGCACCGGTGTCACCGCGTCGACCCCCGGCATGTTCGAGGGCGTCCGGATCTTCGACGTCAGCGACCCGGCGAACCCGCAGCACGTGGCCTCGATCGACACAGACTGCGGCTCCCACACCAACACCCTCGTGCCCGACCCGGCGAACAACCGGGCACTGATCTACGTCTCCTCCTACCCGCTCGGCGGGGCGGCGCTCGGACCGAACTGCGTGCGGGCCGAGGACGGCGGCGGCCACAGCAAGATCTCCATCATCGACGTGCCGCTGGACGACCCGGCGGCCGCGACCGTGTCGCCGTACCACCTGGACGAGGGCACCGAGTGGGCGACGTACCTGGGCAGCTACACGTTCCGGGCGTGCCACGACATCTCCGTGTTCACCGAGATCAACCGGGCCGCGGCGGCCTGCATGTCCGAAGGCCAGGTGTGGGACATCTCCGACCCGGCGAACCCGGAGTTCCTGTACCGCTACGACAACCCGGCCGTCAAGCCGGAGAACATCGACCTCTTCCACTCGGCCACCTTCAGCTGGGACGGCGAGGTCGTGGCGTTCGGTGACGAGTCGGGCGGCGGTGGCGCGGCGCGCTGCACGGACCCGGACGACGACCAGGGCCGTATCTGGTTCCTCGATCTCGCCACCGGCGAGGAACTGGCCAGCTACAAGATCCCGCGCGCGGTGGAGACCACCTGCACCATGCACAACTTCAACTTCATCCCGCGCAAGGACGGCGGGAAGGTGCTGGTCAGCTCGGCCTACACCGGCGGCACGACCGTGGTCGACGTCGACAAGCTGATCGGCGGCGCGTCCGAGGCCGACGCTGAGGTCGGATTCTACCAGCCCGGCGGCGGCAACGCCTGGTCCAGTTACTGGTACAACGGCTTCATTTTCGCCAACGACATCCAGCGAGGTCTGGACATCTACCTGCTCAGCGACAAGGCCCGCGCCGGCGCGATGAAGCTGCCGTACCTGAACCCGCAGACGCAGGAAAGCGTCATCAACTAATCCCCACTCCCCATCGGAGACTGAACATGCATATCTCACCACGGCGACTACTGGTCGCCGCCGCAGCCGCTGCGCTGCTGATCACGCCGGGTGCGGCGCTTGCGCACCCCGACGGCGACCACGACGACGCGCCCGGCGAGGCGGGCAGCTACACCGAACGCGAGAGCACCAACAACATGCACGCGCTCGGGCACAGCGAACACCCGGCGCAGTTCTTCGGCGTGCCCGCCGCCGAACGCACGATCAGCTCAGACATCGCGTTCTGGGGTGACCTGGCGATCAACGGCAACTACGACGGGTTCCGGGTCGTCGACATCTCGGAGCCGGGCGACCCGCAGCTCATTTCGCACCCGAAGTGCAACGGCGACCAGGGCGACATCGTCGTCTGGGACGACATTGTCGTGCGCTCGTGGAACTCGCCCGCGCCAGAAGGCAGGCAGTGCATGGGCGAGCCGGTCCCGGTCGGCTTCGAGGGTGTGCACCTCTTCGACATCGGCGACCCGGCGAACCCGCAGCTCATCGGCGACGTCGAGTTCAGTGAAGCTGGCGCGGCCACGCGCGGCACGGCGGACGGCTGTGGCTCGCACACCCAGACGGTCGCACCCGACCTGGAGAACAACCGGTTGATCATCTACAGCAACAACTCATCGGGCGGTGGCAGGGCGATCTGCGACACCATCAACGTCCTCGAGGTGCCGCTGGACGACCCGGCCAGCGCGTCGCACATCGGCTACGAGCCGCTCGCCGGCGGCTCGCTCGGCAGCAACAACGGCTGCCACGACGCTGGCGTGATCCTGGGCGACGTGAACAAGCTGGCGTGTGCCAGCGGGCACGCCGCCAACGTGTTCTCGATCGGCGGCCCCGCCGGCGGCAGCCTTGAGGACCCGGAGTTCCTTTACACCATCGAGGAATCCGACGACGAGGGCAACAAGGTCGGCGTCGGCGGCAGGTGGCACTCGGCCGCGTTCACCTGGGACGGCGAAGTCCTGGCGATGGGCTGGGAGCCGGGCGGCGGCGCGCAGGCGCGGTGCCAGGCCGACAACCCAGACATCGACAAGAGCATGTTCTTCTACGACGCCGACACCGGCGAGAAGCTGGGCCAGTGGACGCTGCCACGGCCGCAGACCGAGACCGAGAACTGCACCATCCACAACTACAACATGGTGCCGCTACGGAGCGGCAAGTACGTCGCGGTCGGCGGGCACTACCAGGCGGGCACATGGGCCGTCGACTTCACCGACCCGGCGAACCCGACGACCATCGGGTTCTCCGACCCGTCACCGATCGAGCCGCAGAACCTGGGCGGCGCGTGGTCGACGTACTGGTACAACAACTTCATCTACGAATCGGAGATCCAGACTGGACTGAACGTGTTCCGGCTCAGTGACAAGCGCACCGGCGGCGCGATGAAGCTGGGTCACCTCAACCCGCAGACGCAGGAGTTCTCGCTGCCGTAAGCGGACGTGGATCTTGCGGCGTTGTGGCGATACGTTTCGCCACAACGCCGCAAGATCGCACCGTTGTGCCCGGTGTCACCACGGCACGCCGGAGTCGCGATGGAACGCGATGTCCTGGGCGGTCATCCGCTCCGCCTGAGCGGCGAGCCGCTGCCGGAAGTCGGCCCACTTCGTCTGCGTCGACCAGCCCACCTCGGCGATCGCCTGCATCCGGGGGAAGGTCATCCGCTCGATCTCGTCCTCGGTCGTCACCAGCTCAGTCCACAGTGGAGCTTCGACGCCGAGCACCATGCCGTCACCGACCCCGGCGAGTTCCTTCGTCGGCTCCCACTCGTACGCGGTGCGGACGTCGACCGCCCCGGCCCACGAGTTGCCCCACGGGTTGGACTCCTCGTACTTCATGTCCAGGTACGTCTTGTCCGCCGGGGACATCAGCACCCGCCTGCCGCTGTCCGCCTGCCGTCGCGTCGGCGCGTCCGCGGTCTCGATGCGCCAGTACTGCACCACGCCGGAGCGCGGCACGTTCGCCTTGGCGTACTCGTGCCACCCGATCGGACGTTTGCCCGCCTTGACGACCATCGGCAGCACCTTGTCGAAGAACGCCCGGTAGTCGGCGTCCTTGGTGCTGTTCGCCTCGTCGCCACCGATGTGGAGGTACGGGCCAGGCGTCATCTCCGCCAGCTGGGTGATGACGTCGTTGGCGAAGTCGTACGTCACCGGCTTGTCGATGCACAGCGACGAGAACCCGACCTTGGTGTCGGTGTACGTCGGCGGGGCCGTGCCGTCGCAGTTCAGCTTGGCGTACGACGTCAGCGCGGCGTTGGTGTGGCCGGGCATGTCGATCTCCGGCACGATCGTGACCCCGCGCGACTGGGCGTACGCGACGATCTCCCGGTACTGCTGCTTCGTGTAGAAGCCGCCCTTGCCGCCGCCGACCTCGTTGCGCGCGCCGACCTCGGTGAGCCTCGGCCAGCCGTCGATCTCGATGCGCCAGCCCTGGTCATCCGCGAGGTGCAGGTGCAGGTAGTTGACCTTGTACTGCGCCACCCGATCGATGTAGCGCTTGACGACGTCAACGCCGAAGAAGTGCCGCGCGACGTCCAGCATCGCGCCCCGGTACCCGAACCGGGGCTGGTCCTCGACGACGCCGCCAGCCAGCACCCACTCGCGATCGACGGTCTCGCCGCGCTCGACGTCGGCGGGCAGCAGTTGCCGCAGGGTGTGCGCCCCGGCGAACAACCCGCTCTGGCTCGCGGCGCTCAGCGTGACGCCGTCGCGAGCGACCTCGAGCCGGTAACTCTCGTCCTGCGGGTCGCCGCCCTCGCGCAGCAGCAGTTGGATGCCGCCCGCGTTGTCCTCACCAGAGACCACGCGCAGCGGGAAACCGGTCGCCGGACGCAGCACGTCGGCGAGGTAGTCACCGGCCGCCCTCGTGCCGTCCGCGACGGAGATGTCCGACTGCTTCGTCAGCGCGAAGTTGTCGTCTTTCGCCGGCCGCGCGCTCTCCGGCGCGGGGATGACGTCGGACAACGCTGGGGCGTCTTCCGGTAACCGCACCGGTTCCGGCGTCGTCGTTGGTGTCGCGGGCCGAGGCGATGTCGCCTGGGCACTCACGGACGGCACGCCCTGCGTCGGCGGGTCGTCGGTGCATCCATTGACCACTAGGCTCACCACAAGAAGGCTCAGGAGGATCGCGGCGCGTCGTGACTTTATCCTCGCTCCCACGCGCCTATCGCACCATGTGCCGTTAATCCGTGCGTTGGCGGGCCCATAGTGTTGGGTGGCGACATACTGTGAGTGAAACTGACGTGTCGCGCGTGTCGTGATTCGCACGCGGAGTCCCATTCGGCGAAGGAGCATTCGTGGACCTGTTCTCGGACCTCGCGAGTGGGCTGCTTGCATTCTCGAAGCAGCTCTTCGGTCCGGGTATCTGCCCTGGTGACTGGGTGTGGGCGACCGGGACGGCCGGTGCGCTGATCGCGTTGCTGCCGATCGTCGGCGCGCTCGGCATCAGCGTCGTCCGGAAGTTCACCGGCAACACCTACACCGCCGTCACGCTGAGTGTGTTCGGCGGGATCGGCGTGTTGTTCGTGTGTGTGCTGCCGTGGATTCTGATGACCGGCGTGTCCGAGACATTCCGGATCGTGGCCGCCGGCGGTCGCGGCGGTCTGAGCAAGGGCGAGGCCGCCGCCCTCAACACGACGTACTGCGAGTTCATCGGTGACCAGAGTGTCTACCTCGGCAAGGGGCCTGGCGTGTTCGACACGCTGTTCTACCCGGGAGGGAATGAGCTCGCGTACGGCTTCTACCTCGGCACGTTGGTCGGGTTGCCGATTCTGTCGCTGATTTTCGTGATGCTGCAGGGAAAGCTGGCGTTCCGCCGTGGGCCGGGGTGGCCCGCGCGGTTCTTCTGGGTGCCGTTCGTCGGGCTGGTGCTGCTCAGCGTGACCGTCAACGCCAACACCGCCGTTCACCTGTGGCTCGGGTTCCTGCCGGTGACCGTGCTGGGGCTGATCCCGATCGCCGTGCTCGGGCCGCCGTCATGGCACGCCATCCGCAGGGCGGACGAGCGCAAGGCCGTGCGTGACGCGCCACCGCCGAAGCCGCCCGGACCGCCGCCGCCTGCTGGCCAGTACCCGCCGACAGCGGTGGCGCCGACGTCAGGGGACTCCGCCATGGCCGGTGCTCCGGTGCCCGTTCCCGCCACCCCGACGTCGGACAGCCGGTACCAGCGCACCCGCAGGCTCGGCCACGGCGGGTTCGGCACCGTCTGGCAGGCGTACGACACGCAGCTCAGCCGGACCGTCGCGCTCAAGATCGCGCACGCGCCCGACCGCGACACCGTGGAGCGGATGCAGCGGGAAGCCCGCGCGCTCGCCGCGCTCGACCACCCCAACTGCGTCCGCGTCTACGACCTCGTGGAGCAGCCGGACGGGCTCGCGCTCGTCATGGAGTACCTGGACGGCGACGCGCTCGCCAGCGCTGTCGATGAACGTGGCCCCATCGACGACGTCGCCGCCGCCCGGCTGTGGTCCACGACGGCGAGCGCGCTGGCCGCCGCGCACGAGAAGGGCGTGCTGCACCGCGACGTCAAGCCGTCGAACGTCATCGTGGACCCGCGCGGCATCCCGCACCTGATCGACTTCGGCATCGCGCGCAGCAAAGGCGACGCGAAACTGACCGCGACCGGCATGATGATCGGGACGCCGGACTACACCGCGCCGGAGATCGCCAACGGGGCGGCGGCCAGTCCCGCTTCGGACGCCTGGCAGCTCGCCGCCACGGTGAGCTTCGCGCTCACCGGGCGTCCACCGCGCGGCGAGCGGGAGAACCCGATGGCGGCGCTGCTGGCGGCGTCCCGCGCGGAACCCTCGACGCAACTGCCGAGCGGCAGCGTCCACGCGCGGCTGCTGACGGCGGCGCTCGATGCCGAACCCCGCAACCGTCCGACGCTGAACGCCATCGTCGAGGAGATGAACGCCTGGCTGTCCGGGGTCGGGGAGTCCCGCGAGGGTCCGGTGACGCGGGTGATCCCCCGGCAGTGAAGGGGCGTGTGTTGATCTGACGACGTTTCGGTCGCTATGACGACACAACCGTCTTCAGATCATTGCCCTCACGTCAGCTCGGCGAAGCGCTCCGTGTCCGTCGCCTTCCCCGCCACGATCAGCAGATCACCCCGCCGGACGACGGTGTCCGCCGTGGCGTACGTGAAGCCCTCGCCGCGCCGCTTGATGCTCACCACCGTGATGCCGTACTTCGACCGCAGCTCGCTCTCCGCGAGCGGCCTGCCGACCGCCTCGGCGGGCGCGACGGTCTTCACCATGGCGTAGTCGTCCTCGAACTCGATGTAGTCCAGCATCCGACCCATCACCAGGTGCGCGACGCGCTCGCCCATGTCGTGCTCGGGCAGCACGACGTGATGCGCGCCGACGCGCTCCAGTATCCGGGCGTGCTGCCGCGACAGCGCCTTCGCCCAGATGTTGGGGATGCCGAAGTCCGCGAGCACCGACGTCGTCAGGATGCTCGCCTCGAGGTCGGCGCCGATCGCGACAACGGCGCGCCGGAACTGGTGCACGCCGAGTTGCTTGAGCGCGTCCTCGTCCGTTGAATCGGCGACGACGGCGTGGGTGACGTCCTCGGCGTACTTGTCGACCAGCTTGGGGCTGCTGTCGATCGCCAGCACGTCGGTGTGCTGCCGTGCGAGTTCGAGTGCGAGGGAACCGCCGAACCGGCCGAGGCCGATGATCACCGCCCGGTTCCCGCTCGCTCCGTTCTTAGCCAACGATGGGTCGCTCCTCAGGTAGTTCGTAACGCCGTGGCCGGTCCCGCAACGCTAGCGCGGTCGCCAGCGTGATCGGCCCGAGGCGTCCCATGAACATCAGTATCGACATCAGCACATGCATCGCGGGTTGCAACTCGGGGGTAATTCCGGTGGACAACCCGACCGTGGCGACGGCGGACACCGACTCGAACAACACGTCGTCCAGCCGGTGGTCCGAGACCGACAGCATAGTGATCGTGGTCAGCATGGCCAGCGCGACGCTCAGCAGCGCGACGGTCAGCGCCTGCCGCTGGACGGTGGCCGCCAGCCGCCTGCCCATGACGTGCACCGTCGGCTCGCCGCGAATCTCCGCCAAGATCACGAACGCGAGCAACGCGAACGTCGTCACCTTGATGCCAGCCGCCGTGCTCGCGCTGCCGCCGCCTATGAACATCAGGACGTCGGTGACCAGCAACGTCGACGACTCCAGCTCGCCCGTCGGTACCGAGTTGAACCCCGCAGAGCGGGGCATCGTCGCGGCGAACATGCCCGCGAGCAGCTTGCCCGTCACACCGAGCCCGCCCATCGTGTCGGGGTTCCGCCACTCGTTGACGGTGATGTAGGTGAAGCCGATCACCAGCAGCACACCCGTGGTGAGCAGGGTGATCTTGGTGTGCATGGTCCAGTGGATCTTGCCGCGCAGCCTGCGGCCCAGCTCGAACAGCACGGGGAAGCCGAGCCCGCCGATGATGACCGCGAGGATCACCGACAGTGAGATCCACGGGTCGTTGACGAACCGCTCCATGCTGTCGGAGTACAGCGAGAAGCCCGCGTTGTTGTACGCCGAGATGCCGTGGAAGACGCCGGAGTACAGCGCGTCGCCGAACGCGTAGTCGTAGCCGGTCAGCAGCCGGACGGTGAACACCGTGGCGACGATCAGCTCGACCGCGAGGCTGATCAGCACGATCCTGCGGACGACGTCGCGCACCTCGCCGAGATCGAGGCTCTTGGTCTCCCGTTGCGCGCTGAGCTGCATCCGCAGCCCGAACCGGCGCGACACCAACAGCACGAGCAGCGCCGCGACGGTCATGATGCCGAGCCCGCCGATCTGGATGAGCGCGATGATGGCGACCTCGCCGAACGTCGACCAGTGCCCGCTCGTGTCGACCACGATCAGGCCCGTGATGCACACCGCCGACGTCGCGGTGAACAGCGCCGTGACCAGGTCGGTCGACTGGCCGTTCTCGGTGGCGATCGGCAGCATCAGCAACACGGTGCCCACGAGCACCGTCGCGGCGAAGCCCATGATGACCGCGCGAGCCGGATGGCCCGCCGTCGGCAGCGCCTTCCGCATGCCAAGCAGCGCTTTGAGCAGCGGTGACCGCGGCTCCAATGGCCTGGACCGTGTCATGGCGCCCTGCGCGCTCGGCGGCAGCCGAGCAGGGTCAACCCGCGCACCCTTACGTCTCCTTCACCTACAGCGGTGGGCCGAGCCACCGCGCCCCGACGGTGTTCTCCTGCCGTGTCGTGACGCGCGGCCGTCGTTGTCGTGACGGTCCACGCCGAGACGGGAGCCTATCCCCGCGCCGGAGTCACCGCCACGAGGGCAGCCACATTTCGGCCTCCCACCGCGCGGTTGTGATCGAATCGCCATTCAATATCGGCCACAGCCAGATGAAGTTGGCGACCACGAGCCCGATGTAGAGCGACAGCAGCAGCAGTCCGGTGCCTCGGCGTTCGGCGCCGTCGCGGGCGGTGCCGAGGAGCTGCCCGAGCACCAGCGTCAGCCCGAGCAGCAGGAACGGCGCCAGCGGCGTCGCGTAGAAGTAGTACATCTGCCGGTCGAGGTTGGCAAACCACGGCAGGAACCCCGCTGCGTAGCCGACAAGCACCATCCCGTAGCGCCAGTCCGAGCGGAACACCGTGCGCCACAGCCCCCACGCCAGCACCGGCACCGCCAGCCACCACAACGCTGGCGTGCCGATCAGCATCGTCGCGCGCACGCACTCCGCCTGGCCGCAGCCAGCCGCCTCCTGGCCGGAGCCGTAGTAGTACAGCATCGGCCGCAGCCCCATCGGCCATGTCCACGGCTTCGACTCCCACGGGTGCGGGTCACCCTCCGGGGTGGCGAGGTTGGCGTGGAAGTCGAAGACGTTGGCGTGGTAGTGCGCCAGCGAGCCGAGCGCGTTCGGCAGCACCGCGGTGAGGCTGTCCGGCATGACCCCGGCGAGTGAGGCGGGCAGGAAGCTCCAGTAGCCGCCCTCCGGGTTGGCGATCTCAAGGAAGTGCCGGTCGGTGGCGGTCTCGCTGGCGAACCATGCCCACCACGAGCCAAGGTAGAGCAGCACGGCGAGCACGACGAGCGACAGCACAGCTGGCGCGGTGTCCCTGAGCAGCACCGCTCGCAACGGCCTGGCGATGCCCGCTGCGCGGCGGGCGCTCCAGTCCAGGACCAGCAGCAGGAGCAGGAACGTGAGGATGTAGTACAGGCCGGACCACTTCACGCCGCAGGCGATGCCGAGCATCACGCCAGCGCCGAACCGCCACCAGCGGAAGCCGAGCTTCGGGCCATAGGGCGACGTCGACAGCCAGTCGTGCCGTACCGCGCCCGCCAGCCGTTCGCGCACCTGGTCGCGGTCGCGGACAAGGCAGCCGAACGCGGCGAGCACGAACACCGTCAGGAAGATGTCCAGCATCCCCATGCGGGACTGCAGGTGCAGCACGCCGTCCGCGATGACAAGCACCCCGGCGACCGCGCCGAGCAGTGTGGAGCGGGTGAGCCTGCGGGCGATGCGGATGACAAGGAAGATGATCACGATGCCCGCGATCGCGGCGCTGAACCGCCAGCCCCAGCCGTTGTAGCCGAACAGCCACTCGCCCAGCGCGATCAGTTGTTTGGCGACCGGCGGGTGCACGATCAGCTCGTAGCCGTAGTTGTCCTCGTAACCGCCGTTGCGCAGCGCCTGCCAGCCCTGCGGGACGTAGTGCTTCTCGTCGAAGACCGGCGTGCCCTTGTCGGTGGGGAAGCCGAGGTTCCACAGCCGGATGACCGCGCCGATCGCGGTGATGATGAGGGTGACGGCCCACGCGCGCAGCCGGTCGTCCGGCATGGGCTTGCCGAGCAGGGTCAGCTCGGCGTCGGACGGCGGCGCGGGTGGGCGTGCTGGGAGCTTGCGCGTCACGGTCAGCGCGTTGTCGGGCAGCACCGTGGTCACGAGACTCAATGCTAGGGCCGCTGATGTGAGGTCGGCGTGCGGGTGCCGATTGCGTCTGGTGCGCCGATTGACGCTTTCGCTGCGGTGGGTGCGGTGAAAGCGTCGTTCGCCGCGCCCAGTGTGGGGAAGGCGTCGTTCGCCGTGCGAGGCTGACGTCGTGGACACGCCGACAGACGACCGGGGCGGGCTGGTGCTGGCCGCGACGCCGCTTGGTGACTCCCGCGATGCCTCACCGCGACTGGTCGACGCGCTTGGCGGCGCCGACATCATCGCGGCCGAGGACACCCGCAGGACGCGGGCGCTGGCCGCAGCGCTCGGCGTCACGCTGACCGGACGGCTGATCAGCTTCTACGACGCCGTCGAGACGTCGCGCATCCCCGCGCTGTTGGCCGCCATCCGCGACGACAAGACCGTGCTGTTGGTGACCGACGCCGGGATGCCAAGCGTGTCCGATCCAGGGTTCTCGCTGGTCAGCGCCTGCGCGGACGCTGAGCTGCCGGTCACCTGCCTGCCGGGGCCGTCCGCCGTGACGACGGCGTTGGCGTTGTCCGGGCTCGCCTCCGACCGGTTCTGCTTCGACGGCTTCGTGCCCCGCAAACCGGGCGAGCGGGAGAAGTTCCTCGCCACGCTGGCCGACGAACCCCGGACGACGGTGTTCTTCGAGTCGCCGCACCGCATCGCTGCCACCCTCGCCGACGCCGCGCGGGTGCTCGGTGGCGAGCGACGTGCCGCCGTGTGCAGGGAGCTGACGAAGCCGTACGAGGAAGTCCTGCGCGGCACCCTCGCTGAGCTGGCCGAACGCGCCGCCGAGGGGCTGCGCGGGGAGATCACCGTCGTCGTCGCGGGGGCGGTCGCGCGGCAGCCGGACGTCGCGGACCTCGTCGCCGCCGTCCGCGAGCGCGTGGACGCCGGGGACCGGCTGAAGACGGCGGCAGGCGACGTCGCCGCCGCGCACGGCGTGTCCAAGAAGGAGCTGTACGACGCGGTGCTCGCCGCGCGGAAGACGTCGTAAGGACTGACGGATCTTGAGGCGTTCTGGTGATATGGATCGCCGGGACGCCTCAAGATCCACGGCGATCGCGAGTCGTTACGGCTGGCGACGCGCGTCCAGCTCGCAGGACTGCTCCGGCGTCGGGTGGTGCGGTTCCTCCTGCTTCGTTGGCAGCGTCTCCCGCGCTGGCACCCACACCAGCGCGGCGATCAGGGCCAGCGCGCCCGTGATGCCGAACGCCCAGCCGAACGAGACGTCCTCGGCCAGCGCACCCGCCAGCAGTGGGCCCATGATCGCGCCGACGTCGGCGGCCATCTGGAACGTCGCCAGCACCGGACCGCCGCGCCCGCGCGAGCCGACGACGTCCGCCACCGTCGCCTGCATCGGCGGCGTGAGCAGGCCAGCGCCGAGGCCAGCCACGACCGTGGCCGCCATGAACTCGATCAACGACGACGTCAGGCCCATCCAGATCGTGCCGATCCCGGTGACCCCCAGCCCGGCGAGCACGAACGGCTTGCGGCCGACGGTGTCGGCGAGTTTGCCGGACAGCAGCAGCATCGCGACGTTGGCCGCCGCGAACACGCCGAACGTGATGCCGACCAGGCCCTCTCGCTGCTGGAGCACCTGCACCAAGAACAGCGGCACCAACGCCACCCGCACGCCGAAGACCATCCACCCGAACGAGAAGTTGGCCAGCAGCGCCGAGCGGTAGGCGTGGTCGCGTAGCGCGGCGGGCAGGGTCAGTGCGGGCGCGTCATCACTGTCCGCCGCGCTGATGAGCGTCGAGTTACGCAGCATCAGCCACACGAACAGCGTCGTGATCAGCAGCGCCAGCGCGTAGACGAGGAACGGCGCGCGGATGTTGATCTCGATCAGTCCGCCGCCAGCCAGCGGCCCGATGACATTGCCGATGAGGAACCCGGTGCCGAACAGGCCAGCCGCCCTGCCACGCAGTGGCGGTGGCGTGAGGTGGATCAGCAGCGCGATCGCCGAGACGGTGAACATCGTCGAGCCGATGCCACCGGCCGAGCGGAAGACCAGCAGTTGAACGTAGCCGTTGGCGAACGCGGTCGCGCCCGTGGACAGCGCGACGATCAGCAGTCCGGTGAGGTAGACCTTGCGCTCGCCGAGCCGGGAGACGAGACCGCCAGCGACCGGTGCGAACAGCAGCCGCGCCGCGGCGAACGCGCTGATCACCAACGAGGCCGCCGTGACGCCGACGTTGAAGCTGTCCGCGAAGATCGGGATCGCGGGCGCCACCAGGCCGAACCCCGCCGCGATCAGCACGTTGGCGGCGACGAGCACCCACACCTCGCGCGGCAAGGTGTCCGCGACCGCGCCAGCGGTCTGATCGGTGCTCGTCGCCATTGGTGCCCCCTAGGTCGTTAGTCGTCCGAACAGTAGGCAACGTGACGTTCTGATCACAAATTCCATTCGGCCTGCCGCGTTACGCGGGCTCGTCCGCGAAATGCCGCAGCAGCGCCTCGAGCGGAGCCGCCTTGTGCAGGCATTCCTGCCACTCGGCCGCCGGATCGGACAGCGCGGTGATTCCGCCGCCGACACCAAGCGCGACCGCGCCGTCGGCCACTTCGAGCGTACGGATGGCGACGTTCAGCTCCATCCCCGCGACGGGGGAGACAAGCCCCGCCGCGCCGCAGTACACGCCGCGCGCCTCCGGCTCAAGCTCCGCGATGAGGTCGAGCGCTCGCAGCTTCGGCGCGCCGGTGACCGAACCGGGCGGAAACGCGGCGCGCAGCAGGTCGGCGTCGGTCATGCCTGGCGCGAGCTCCGACGCGACGGTCGACTCCAGGTGCCACACGCCTGGCGCCTCGGTGACGGTGAGCAGTTCGGGCACCGTCACGCTGCCGACCGCGCTGACCCGGCCAAGGTCGTTGCGCACCAGGTCGGTGATCATCACGTTCTCGGCGACGTCCTTGCTGGAGCGACGCAGCCGCTCGGCGTTGGCCGCGTCGGCGTCGCCGCGGCGGGGGAGCGTGCCTTTGATCGGCGTGGACCGCACTCGACGTCCCGTGCGGGCCAGGAACAGCTCCGGCGACAACGACACCACCGCGCCCCAGTCGCCCGCCAGGTACGCCGCGCGCCGGGGCCGCAGCCGCCGCGCGCCGGTGGCGAACAGCTCGCACGCCGAGCCGTCGAACTCGCCGTGGAAGCGGGCGCAGACGTTGGCCTGGAACAGCTCGCCGTCCGCGATGGCGTCCATGCACGCCGCGACCGCTTTGGTGTGTGCGCTGCCGTCCGGCCTGCGTAGGTGCGTTGCCGTCCAGCCGCGCTCGACGGGCTCCTCGGTGAGCAGTGCGTTGAACTCCGCCGCGAGGGCGGCCAGGTCGGCGCCGAGCGTCTCCAGCCACCACTGCCCGGTCGTGTCGAGCCGCAGCACGTGGTCCGCCCAGCCCCACGCGGCGGGCGGCAGCGTCCCGGATCGCCCCGACGGATCGGTCAGGTCATAGCCGAGGTAGCCGAACCAGCCCCCGCCAACGGCGTCAGTGCAGGGGGAATTCGCGGAGTTGGTCACGAGGGGTTGCCGGGTCGGCGTGGCGAAGGCGTCAGCCACCTCGGTGACCGGGCGGAGTTCGACGGTGGGAGCGATCACCGCGCGTGAGCCGAACCAGTCGCCGGTCAGCGCGGCGGGAGCGGGTAGCCCACGCCGCCGGGCACGGGCGTCGAGCAGCGACAACACCCGCTCGGGCCGCGCGCCGGTGCGCAATGCCGTCCGCTCCAACCGCATGCCGCCATCCTCCCCGTCCCGCCCGTCGTAGCTCGAACGGGGCACGTGTGGCCCGTGTCAGCAGCGCGCGGGATATCCGTAGGCTACGCAGGCATGAGCACTCCCGTTCTCACCGCGGTGGCCTGGCCCTATGCCAACGGTCCCCGCCACATCGGCCACGTGTCCGGGTTCGGCATCCCCTCCGACGTCTTCTCGCGCTACCAGCGCATGGCGGGGAACAAGGTGCTCATGGTCAGCGGTACCGACGAGCACGGCACCCCGATCCAGGTGCAGGCGGACAAAGAAGGCATGACCGCCCGTGAACTCGCCGACAAGTACAACCGGCAGATCGCCAACGACCTGCACGGCCTCGGGCTGTCCTACGACCTGTTCACCCGTACCACCACCGGCAACCACTACCGCGTGGTGCAGGAGCTGTTCTTGTCGCTGTGGCGCAACGGCTACGTCGTCGCCAAGACGCAGCTCGGCGCGATCAGCCCGTCCACCGGCCGCACGCTGCCTGACCGCTACATCGAGGGCACCTGCCCGATCTGCGGCTACGACGGCGCGCGCGGCGACCAGTGCGACAACTGCGGCAACCAGCTCGACCCAGCCGACCTGCGCAACCCCGTGTCCCGCATCAACGGCGAGAAGCCGGAGTTCATCGAGACCGAGCACCTGTTCCTCGACCTGCCCGCGTTCACGGAGTCGCTTGGCGAGTGGCTGTCCACTCGAACTGAGTGGCGGCCGAACGTGCTCAAGTTCAGCCAGAACCTCCTCGATGACCTGCGCCCCCGCGCGATCACCCGCGACCTCGACTGGGGCGTGCCGGTCCCGCTCGACGGCTGGCGCGAGGCCCCGATGAAGCGGTTCTACGTGTGGTTCGACGCCGTGATCGGGTACCTGTCGGCCAGCGTGGAATGGGCGCGCCGCAGCGGCGACGACGACGCCTGGCGCGAGTTCTGGACGTCGCCCGACGCGCGCGGCTACTACTTCATGGGCAAGGACAACATCGTCTTCCACTCGCTGATCTGGCCGTCGCTGCTGCTCGGCCAGAACGGCGCTGGCGACAAGGGGGGCACGGTGGGCGCGTTCGGCTCGCTGAACCTGCCCACCGAGGTCGTCTCGAGCGAGTTCCTGACGATGTCCGGCTCGAAGTTCTCCACATCGCGCGGCACCGTGATCTACGTGCACGAGTTCCTCGAGGAGTTCGGGCCGGACGCGCTGCGCTACTTCATCTCCGTGGGTGGCCCCGAGAACCAGGACGTCGACTTCACGTGGGACGAGTTCGTCCGCCGCACCAACTACGAGCTGGCGAACGAGTGGGGCAACCTCGTCAACCGCTCCATCTCGATGGCGCACAAGAACGTCGGCGCGGTGCCGAACCCGGAAGCGCCGCAGCAGGCCGACGCCGACCTCACGGCGCTGTCGGCGCAGGCGTTCGACGTCGTGGGCGGGCACTTGCAGCGCTCGCGCTTCCGGCAGGCGGCGAACGAGGCGATGCGTGTGGTGACGGCGGCGAACCGGTACCTGTCCGAGCAGCAGCCGTGGCAGTTGAAGGACGACCCCGCGCGCCGCGACACCGTGCTCCACACCGCGTTGCAGGTTGTCTCGGACGCCAACACGCTGCTGACGCCGTTCCTGCCGCATTCGGCGCAGCAGGTGCACGAGGCGCTGGGCGGCACCGGGGTATGGGCGGCGCAGCCGGAGCTGTCCGATGTGGATGACCTGGACGAGCCTGGCCGGTCGTACCCGATCCTCACCGGGAAGTACGCCGCGGAGCAGGCGCGGTGGGAGCCGGTGCCGATCGAGGTGGGTCGTCCGCTGGCCAAGCCGCGTCCGATCTTCGGCAAGCTCGACCCGTCGCTGGCCGAGACCGGGCCGTCCTGGGCACCGATCAAGAGCGAGTGACCCGGCATGAGTGACACGCGTCGTGAGCGGCCACCGGTGCCGGTGCGACTGCCCACGCCGATCGTCGACGCCCACACCCACCTGGACGCCTGTGGCGCGGAGACCGCCGACGACGTCGCGGTGATGCTGGACCGCGCCGAGGCGGCCGGGGTGACGCGGGTCGTGACCGTCGCGGACGACCTCCCCGCCGCCCGGTGGGCCGCCGAGGCCGCGACGTGGGATGAGCGGCTCTACGCCGCCGTCGCGATCCACCCCACCCGCACCACGGACTTCGACGACGCCACCCGCGCCGAGATCGAACGTCTCGTCGCGGGTGAGCGCGTCGTCGCGGTCGGGGAGACCGGTCTGGACTACTACTGGGACTACTCGACGCCGGAGTCGCAGCAGGCGGCGTTCCGGTGGCACATCGCCCTCGCCAAGCGCGTCGGCAAGCCGTTGATGATCCACGACCGCGACGCGCACGACGACGTCCTGCGCATCCTCGATGAGGAGGGCGCGCCGGAGCGGGTGATCTTCCACTGCTTCTCCGGGGACGCCGACGTCGCGCGGCGCTGCGTCGACGCCGGGTACGTGCTGTCGTTCGCCGGGCCGGTGACGTTCCGCAACGCGCGCCCGCTGCGCGAGGCGGCCACGTTGGTGCCGCAGGATCAACTTCTCGTTGAGACCGACGCGCCGTTCCTGACGCCGCATCCGTACCGGGGTCGGCCGAACGAGCCCTACTGCGCCGCCTACACCCTCCGTGGCCTCGCTGAGCTGCGGGAAGAAGACGTTTCCTCGCTGGCAGCGGCGGTCAATGCCACGGCGGAGCGGATCTTCTCGTTGCCCAGCGTGACACCGAGTGGCACGGAACGCGAGAACTAGCGCGGGACTCGTCCACCCGAGGGAGTGACCAAGTTCACGACATCGCTCACGGTGTTTGCGCAACGCCATGGACTCCGTTATGGTCCCGTGACCGTAGTGAGTGGTCTCGGTGACGGGTTGATGTCGCTGAGTTCGCTCACGGAAACCCTCAGTCGCGTCGGTGCACGTCGGGGAGATGGGGCAACGGTTGCGAGCTGGTGCTTCAGACGACGCCGACTGCGGGAGTCCGTGCGCACGCGCCCGCGTGCGTGGAGGAAGACCGCTGCGCGAAAGGGATCGGCTCCGTGACTGTTGACCAGTGGCGTGCCCCCGTGCGCCCTGCGCACTCATCAGTGGCACAGCTCGACAGGCCAACAACCGACTTTCACTGGCCCCAATACGACGCCGACATCACTGAGTTCTCACCCGCGCCCGCTGTCACGTCGCAGGACGTGCACGCGGTGCTCGGCCCGCAGGCGGAAGAGATGCTGCGGGACCTCGACGTCGACGTCGACCAGCTCATTCGGCTCGTCAACGCCGAGACGACGGTGTTGCCCGTCATCCCGGACTACATCCCGGACGACATCGTCGAGGCCTACGCCCCCGCACGGGAGCCGGAGCCGGCGGAGTCCGGGTTCGCCACCGCGGTCCGGACGTGGAAGCAGCGCTTCCTCAAGGGCGCCGTCGTCGCGGTGCTGGTGTCGCTGACCGGCGGTGGCGCCGCCGCGCTCGCGATGAACAAGAGCGTGACGCTCAACGTCGACGGCAAGACGCAGACCGTCAATACCTTCGGGTCGACCGTCGGCGACGTCCTCGATGACGCCGGCATCACGATCGGCAAACACGACTCGCTGTCACCGTCCCCGAACGCCGCCGTCGGCCACGGCGGCGTCGTCAAGCTTGAGCGCGGGCGGCAGCTCACCCTCGTCGTCGACGGCAAGCAGCGCCAGACCTGGGTGCGCGCGACCACCGTCGAAGAGGCGATGGAACAGCTCGGCATGGGCAGGATGCTGTCCAACGGCGCCGAACTGTCGGTGCCCGCCAGTGGTGCCGTGCCGCTCGACGGCATGACCCTCCAGGTCAAGACCCAGAAGGACATCACGCTCTACGACGGCGGCAACAAGCCGCGCAAGATCACCACCAACGCGGTGACCGTCAGGGAGTTTCTGGCGACCCAGGAGATCACGCTCGGCGAGCGCGACTCGGTCGAGCAGGGCCTCAAGCGCAAGCTCGTCGACGGCGCTGAGCTGCACATCGTGCGTACCGGCGTGTCGACCATCAGCGTCAGGGAGCCGATCGAGATCCCGGTCAAGGAGATCGAGGATCCGAACCTGCCGGTCGGCACCGAGAAGGTCAAGCAGCAGGGCAATGCGGGCGAGAAGCTCGTCACCTACCGCGTGACCCAGCGCAACAACGTCGAGGTCAGCCGCGAAGAGCTCAAGGTCAAGGTGCTGAGCAAGGCGGTGCCGAAGATCGTGATCGTCGGCACCAAGCAGCCGGTGATCAGCGACGCCGAGGTGTGGGACCGCCTCGCCTTCTGCGAGTCGAGCGGCAACTGGTCGATCAACACCGGCAACGGGTACTACGGCGGCTTGCAGTTCGACAAGTCGACCTGGGCCGCCTACGGCGGCAGCCAGTACGCCTCGTACCCGCACCAGGCCAGCCGTGAGCAGCAGATCGCGATCGCGACGAAGCTCCGCGACGCGCGGGGCGGCTACAGCGCGTGGCCCCACTGCGCGGAGCAGCTCGGGCTGCCGACGTAGCGGCGCTGTCGTTTCGGCCTTGCCGGGTCCCGCGCGCGGCTTTGCGCCGTGCCGCGAGGCTTGTCACCGTGCCGCGACCTGCTGAGCCTGTCGCTCCCGCGACGACATAGTCTCGTGTGGTGACCCAATCGGACGTTGCCCTGCTCGGACCGGCGGACGTGCGCGCGTTGGCCGAGGAGTTCGCGGTGCGCCCGACGAAGAAGCTCGGCCAGAACTTCGTGCACGACCCGAACACGGTGCGCCGCATCGTGCACTTGGCCAGTGTCTGCGCTGACGACGTCGTTCTTGAGGTGGGGCCGGGGTTGGGGTCGCTGACGCTGGGGCTGCTCGCCACCCGCGCGCGGGTGGTGGCCGTCGAGGTCGATCCAGTATTGGCCGCCCGCCTCCCCGCAACAGTCGCCGCCAAAACAGGCACTGGAGCCACCGCCGCCTCACGCCTGACAGTCCTGTCAGCCGACGCCCTCCGACTCCGCGCAGAAGACCTAGCCACCGCCGCCGTGTCCGACACTCAGGCCCCTGTGTCCGACACTCCCGACGCCGTGTCCCCCGTTCCCGACGTCGTGTCCCCCGCTCAGGCCGCTGTGCCCCGCGCTCTCGACACACCGAGCGTGGCCACCCCGAACCTTCTGGTGGCCAACCTTCCCTACAACGTCGCGGTGCCGGTCGTGTTGCACCTGCTCGGAGAGCTGCCGTCGCTGCGGCGGGCGTTGGTGATGGTGCAGACCGAGGTGGCCGACCGGATGGCGGCTGGCCCAGGCGGCAAGGTGTATGGCGTACCGAGCGTCAAGCTGGCCTGGTACGGCACGGTTCGGAAGGTCGCGCCGGTCCCGCGCGCCGTGTTCTGGCCGGTCCCGAACGTGGACTCCGCGCTGGTCTCCTTCGAACGACACCCCGACACCGCGCCCGCGTCGGCAGCGGACCGCGACCGGGTGTTCGCCGTCGTGGACGCCGCGTTCGCCCAGCGCCGCAAGACGCTCCGCGCCGCGCTCGCGTCATGGGCTGGCTCGGCGCAGCGTGCGGAGCAGATCCTTCGGGCCGCCGACGTCGAGCCGACGACCCGAGGCGAACAGCTCACCGTCGCCGACTTCACCCGCATCGCCCACGCCGCTGCCTGACACAACGTCCGCAACGCCGAATACAGCGTCCGGAGCGCCGAATACAGCGTCCGGAGCGTCGGACACGACGTCACGAGAGCCGGACACAGCGTCCGGAGCGGGGAACACAACGCCGTGAACGAGGGACACGACGTCCGGAACGCGGGACACGACGTCCGGAACGCGGGACACGGCGAAAATGGTCTGCGTTGTGATTTGGAACATCTACGGACCGTCCGGTGTTGCCAACGACGGTGGGTATCCGCTGTAATGTTGAGGCATCCATCCCGAGCGGCCGAGAGACCTGGCTCCTTGACGCCGCAGCAACCACCCACCGATGGGCAGGTGCTTCCGCCAGGACCGATGGAGGGATTCTCTATGTATCGGTCACGAATGCTGACGCAGCGTCGAGTAGTCGATCAGTGCCGCCGCACCGTGTGCGCGTGTCGTCCCTGTCGCTGACGCCCGGCCTGTCCTGACCGAAAGGCCCTGCCGCACGCCTCGCTGTGCGCTGTGCGAGGGCCGCACCCCACTGGAGTTCTTCGTGATCACTGTCGAAAACCTGACCACGTCCACGCCCGAGTCCACCACGCTGCGCGACGTCTCGTTCCACATCGACGCCGGCGCCGTCTTCGGCCTGCTCGGTCGCGCGGAATCGGGGACGTCGACCCTCGCGCGGCTGCTCGGACTGCACGAGCGTCCCGAGGCTGGCGCCATCCGCGTTGACGACGTCGACACCGCTCGACTGGACGTCCGGTCGCTGCGTGACCTGCGCGAACGGTTCAGCCTCCTGGAGGCGTACCCGTCGCTGCGTGGCGAGCGCACCGTCGCGGGCAACGTCGCCACACCGCTGGAGCGGCTGAACGTCAACGGCCCGAGCAGGCGTGAGCGCGTGCTGCGCCTGCTTGACCTCGTCGGCCTGGCGCGTGCGGGCGCGCAACACCCCGGCGAGCTGGACGAGGGCCAGCGCAGGCGCGTCGCGATCGCCCGTGCGCTGGCCACCGACCCGGCGGTGCTCATCGTGGACGAGCCGACGGCCGGACTCGACGTCGACCAGGCTGGCGGCGTCCTGGCAGCCCTCGACCGCGCGCGGGCCGAGCTCGGCGTGACCGTCGTGGTCGCCACCACCGACGCGGACGTCGTCCGCAAGGTGTGCGACGCCGTCGCCCTGTTCGCCGACGGCAGGCTGCTGGAGACCGGTACCGTATTCGACCTCATCGCCGACAGGGACAGCCACCTGGCGCGCCGCGTGCTGCCGAGCACGCACGGCGCCGACGTCGACGGGTACGACGTCGTGGCCGACGTGACGCTCATCGGACACGCCACGGTCGGCACGACCCTGCCCTCGGCGGCGGACCGCCTCGGCGTGGACATCGACACGCTGGACGGCGGCACCACTCGGATCGGTGAGGTGCCGGTCGCGCGCTACCGCATCGGACTGCGCGGCGACAACGCCGCGATCGCGCTCGGCTGGATCGGCGAGCACGGCGGCCTGGTCACGCCGGTGCGTCGTCCGACCCGGGTCACCACGATCGGCGGTCGCGTCACCCGCGAGCCCGCGCTGGCCAGCGTCGCAGCGTAGCCACACGCGTGCACGAACGTCGGACACAACGCCCGGAGTGTCGGACACGCGTGCACGAACGTCGGACACGGCGCTGGGCGCGACGGGTCACGCACGCGCGGTAGGCGTAGGCTGGCCACGTGCTTGCCGTTGTACCGCCACCGGTGACCGTCCGGGTGCCCGCGAAGGTGAACCTGCACCTCGGTGTGGGTGACGTGCGCGATGACGGTTACCACGAGCTGGCCACGGTCTTCCAGGCGTTGTCGCTTGTGGACGAGGTGACGGTCGCCGTGAGCGAGGAGCCGGGCATCGAGGTGTCCGGCGAGGGCGAGAGCACCGTGCCTCGTGGCGAGGCGAACCTCGCGTGGCGCGCCGCCAACGAGCTTGCCGAGTACGTCGGCCGCGTCGACGACGAACCCAAGGTCAAGGTCGTCATCCGCAAGGGCATCCCGGTCGCGGGCGGCATGGCGGGCGGCAGCGCGGACGCCGCCGCCACGCTGGTCGGCCTCGCCGCGTTGTGGGAGCTAGACATCGGACGCGACGAGCTCGCCGACATCGCGGCGAAGCTCGGCAGCGACGTCCCGTTCGCGCTCTCCGGCGGCACCGCGCTCGGCACCGGGCGCGGCGAGGAGCTGGTGCCGGTGCTGTGCCGCCACACCTTCCACTGGGTGCTGGCGTTCGCGACCAAGGGCCTGTCCACGCCGAGGGTGTTCGGGGAGCTGGACCGGCTGCGCGACAGCGGCGACCCGCCCCGCCTAGGCTCGCACGCCCCGCTGCTTGAGGCGCTGGCATCCGGCGACCCGAGGCAGCTCGCCATGCTGCTTGGCAACGACCTCCAGTCCGCAGCCGTGTCGTTGCGGCCGTCGCTGCGACGGACGCTGCGCGCGGGCGTGGAGGCTGGCGCGCTGGCGGGCGTCGTGTCCGGGTCAGGGCCGACATGCGCGTTCCTGTGCGAGGACGAGGACGCCGCCGTCGACGTCGCCGCGCAGATGGCGGGCACCGGCGTGTGCCGCACGGTACGGGTCGCGCACGGCCCGGTGCACGGCGCGCGGATCGTCGGCGGCGAGGACAGCACCCGTCCGACCCCGCCCCAGGTGCACGCCTGACGTCGTGGCCTAAGTTGGACACGGACCCCGACCCCTGCCCCTGGAATAGCGCCTAGATGGTCAACCTGATCAATACCGAGGACGTCTCGAAGTCCTTCGGCGAACGCACCCTGCTCGACTCCGTGTCGCTCGGCGTAGAGGACACCGATCGGATCGGCGTCGTCGGCCTCAACGGCGGTGGCAAGACGACGCTGCTCGAGATCCTGGCCGGCCTTGAGCCGCCGGACTCCGGCCGGGTGGCCAGGGCGCGTGACCTGCGGCTCGCCGTCGTCACCCAGCGGGTCGAGATCGACGACGATGTGGCCGTGCGGGACGCCGTGCTCGCCGGGTACGACGCCGAGTTCGAGTGGGCTGCCGACCCGCGCGTGCGCTCCATCGTCGAGGGACTCGGCATCACCGCGCTCGGTCTCGACAGCCGGGTCGGCGCGCTGTCCGGCGGGGAACGCCGCCGAGTGGCGCTCGCCGCCGCGCTGGTGTGCGAGCTGGACCTGCTGGTCCTTGACGAGCCCACCAACCACCTCGACGTCGAGGGCGTGCGGTGGCTCGCCGACCACCTGATCGCCCGCAAGGTCGCGCTGGTCGTCGTCACGCACGACCGGTGGTTCCTGGACACGGTGTGCAACCGGACGTGGGAGGTCGTCAGCGGTGAGGGGTGGCGGGGTGGGAAGGGCACCGTGGAGCAGTACGAGGGCGGTTACGCCGACTGGGTGTACGCCCGGGCGGAGCGCACCAAGCAGGCCGCCGCGACCGAGGAAAAGCGCCGCAACCTGGCGCGCAAGGAGCTGGCGTGGCTGCGGCGCGGCGCGAAGGCGCGGACGTCGAAGCCGCGCTACCGCGTGGAAGCCGCCGAGGCGCTGATCGCCGACGTCCCACCGCCGCGTGACCCGCGTGAGCTGCACGCCTTCGCCAAGCGACGGCTCGGCAAGACCGTGATCGAGCTGGAGGATGTCACGTTGTGCGCGGGGGAGCGGGAGCTGCTGCGCGACGTCACCTGGCGGCTCGGGCCGGGTGACCGGATCGGCCTCGTCGGCGTGAACGGCTCCGGCAAGACGACGTTGCTTCGGCTGCTGGCCGGGCAACGCGAGCCGGAGGCGGGCAAGCGCGTCGAGGGCACCACCGTGCGGCTGGCGTACCTGACGCAGGAGCTGGAGGACCTGCCCGGCGACCTGCGGCTGCTGGAAGCCGTCGAGCAAGTCGCCAAGCGCGTCGTGCTCGGCAAGGACGAGATGTCGGCTTCGCAGCTCGCGGAGCGGTTCGGCTTCCCGGCGCGGCGGCAGTGGACCCCGGTGGCCGACCTCTCCGGCGGCGAGCGCAGGCGGTTGCAGCTCACGCGGTTGCTGATGGCCGAGCCGAACGTGCTGCTGCTCGACGAGCCCACCAACGACCTCGACATCGACACGCTCCAGCAGCTGGAGGACCTGCTGGACTCGTGGCCCGGCACGCTCGTCGTCGTCTCGCACGACCGCTACCTGGTGGAACGCGCCTGCGACACGGTGGTGGCCTTGTTCGGCGACGGCACGGTCACCGACCTGCCCGGCGGCATCGACGAGTACCTGCGCCGCCGCGCGTCGCTGCTGAGCATGCCCACCGAGACGGCCCCGGCGGCGAGGCCGAAGTCCGGCGCCGCCGAACAGCGTGCCGCCCGCAAGGAGCTGGCGAAGCTGGAGCGCAAGGTGGAGACGCTGCACCGCAATGAGCAGGAGCTGCACGACGCGCTCGCCAACGCCGCCACCGAACCGGGGGAACTGCTCAAGCTCGACGCCGAACTCAAGGCCGTGATCGCCGAGAAGGAGGACGTCGAAGCCCGCTGGATGGAGCTGGCCGACGCCGCCGAATAGTCGAGCTCGCACAAGGCGGCCCACGCGAGGTTGTGTATCGGTGACAACCGTGGTGTCTATAGGCTCGACAGCATGAGCAGGTTTGTCGACCAACTGACAGCGACCGCCCTCTCCGACGGCGGCAGCAAACGCGGGATGACCACCGGCGAGCCGCACGACCCGGTGCGGACGACGTGGGCGGACGTGCACGAGCAGGCACGGCGCGTCGCGGGTGGCCTCGCCACGGACGGGCTGCGGCCCGGCGGGTCCGTGGGCATCCTCGCGGCGGCGCCGGCGCTGATCGCGCCAACGGTGCAGGCGGTCTGGCTCGCGGGCGGCAACGTCACCATGTTGCACCAGCCGACCCCGCGCACCGACCTCGCGGAGTGGGCGTCCGACACGCTCACCGTGTTGCGGATGATCGGCTCCGACCTCGTGCTGCTCGGCGACCCGTTCGACCAGCTCGCGCCGGTGCTTGCGGAGAACGGCATCAGCTACCGGCTGATCAACGACCTGCTGGACGCCGAGCCGATCGCCGAGCCGGTCACCGCAGGGGAGGACGACCTGGCGCTGCTGCAACTGACCAGCGGCTCGACGGCAGAGCCGAAGGCCGTCAAGATCACCCACGGCAACCTGTTCTCGAACCTGTCCGCGATGGCGGAGCGCGCCGAACTCGACGCCGAGTCCGACACCATGGTGTCGTGGCTGCCACTGTTCCACGACATGGGGATGGTCGGTTTCCTGACCGTGCCGATGACGTTCGGCATCGAGCTGGCCAAGATCACTCCGGTCGAGTTCCTGAGCGGGCCGCTGATCTGGCCGGACCTGATCAGCCGCCACCAGGGCACGGTGACGGCCGCGCCGAACTTCGCGTACGCCATTGTCGGCAAGCGGCTCGCGCGCGCAGGCGACGAGGCGAGCTACGACCTGTCCAGCCTCCGTATCGCGCTCAACGGCGCGGAGCCGATCGACGCCGCCGCCGTCAAGACCTTCATGGACGCCGGAGCCCGTTTCGGGCTCGATCCCGGTGCGATGTTCCCCGCCTACGGCCTCGCGGAAGCCACGCTGGCGGTGTCTTTCGCGCCCGTGGGCAGTGGGCTGGAGTCCGATGTCATCGAGCCGGAGGCGTTGGAGGCGCATGACCGCGCGGTGCCGGTGCCCGAGGACGACCCCCGCCGTGGCACCGACGGGGTGCGGTCGTTCGCGGTGCTCGGCGGGCCGTTGCCTGGTATTGAGGCGCGGATCGTCGCCGAGGACGGCACGCTGCGCGGTGACCGCGAGGTCGGCGAGATCCAGTTGCGTGGCGAGGCCGTCACGCCGGGGTACCTGACCGTCGACGGGCCGCTGGACACCAAGGACGCCGAAGGCTGGTTCGCCACCGGCGACATCGGCTACCTTGTCGACGGGCAGATCGTCATCTGCGGCAGGAGCAAGGACGTCATCATCATGGGCGGGCGCAACATCTATCCGACCGACGTCGAACGCGCCGCGCAGGCGGTGTCCGGCGTGCGCGCGGGCAACGCGATCGCGGTGCGCATCGACGCCGGGACGCGCCGCGAGCGCTACGCCGTTGTCCTTGAGTCCACAGTGGCGGGCAGCGACGAGGAACGCGCGCTGGCCAAGGAGGTCACCGCGCGGGTGACCGACGCGGTCGGCGTCCGGCCGTTCTCGGTGCTGGTGCTCTCGCCGGGCAGCCTGCCGAAGACGCCGTCCGGCAAGGTCAAGCGCGCCGCCACCGCGTCGACGTACGCGGACGAGATCGACAAGGCCACGGTGAGTACTTGATCAGCCTTGCTCCGCGAGTGACGAAAAATACCCGGCAAAGCGGGCAAAATGTCGTCACTGAGGGAGTGAGGCTGATCAACTTCCGGAGGGGGCTCAGTGGAACCGGTTCTGTGCCGCTGCCAGGCCCTTGCCCAGCAGCTCCTCGACGGCGTCGGCGCACCGGTCGACGTGGTAGGCCAGGTCGCGGCGTTCTGCGCTGGAGAAGTCCTTGAGGACGTAGTCGGCGGCGGCCATCCGCCCAGGCGGGCGGCCGACGCCGAAGCGCACCCGGTAGTAGTCGCGGGTGCCGAGTGACTTCGAGAGGGAGCGCAGCCCGTTGTGGCCGCCTTCGCCGCCGCCGAACTTGAGCCGGATCTCGCCGAAGTCGATGTCCAGCTCATCGTGCACGGCGACGACGGCGTTGACGGGCAGCTTGAAGAACCGCGCCAGCCCGGCGATGGGACCACCGGAGAGGTTCATGTACGAGCGCGGCTTGGCCAGCACGACGGGCGTCCCGGCCAGCCTGCCCTCGACGGCGTCGGCCCCCGCCTTGTGCGCCCTGAACTTGGCGCCCATGCGGTCGGCCAGCTCATCGGCGACGAGGAAACCGACGTTGTGCCGGTTGCCCGCGTACGCGGGTCCCGGATTGCCGAGGCCGGCGAGCAGCACCCGCTCGCCGGCCCCCGGAATGTCCAGTTCGGACACGTTACTCGCTTGACTCCTCCGCGGCGGGCTCCTCGGCGGCGGCTTCCGCCGCAGGGGCCTCTTCTTCCTCCTCCGTCGGCTCCTCGAGCGACTCCGCGGTCGGCGCCTCGTTGACGGCGGCGACCAGCGACTCGGGGTCGGTCAGCAGCGTCGCGCCCTCGGGGATCTCGACGTCGGCGGCGTAGACGTGGGTGCCGATCTCGGCGCCCTCGAGGGACACCTCGAACTGCTCCGGGATGTGCAGCGCGTCGACCTCGACTGAAAGCACGTCGTTGTCCTGGTTGACCAGCGTGCCGCTGACCGGGTCGCCGGTGAGCACGATCGGGATGTCGACGGTGACCTTCTCGCCACGCTTGAGCAGCAGCAGGTCGACGTGCTCGATGTAGTTCTTGAGCGGGTGCACCGTGATGGTCTTGGTCAGCGCGAGCTGCGACTTGCGCTCGCCATCGACCTGCAGGGTGATCACGGAGTTGCGGCCGTGGTCACGGATGACGCGGGCGAACTCGACGGTGGGCAGCGACAGGTGCTTCGGGTCGGAGCCGTGCCCGTAGAGCACGGCAGGGATCTTGCCCGCGCGGCGGGTGCGGCGCGCCGCACCCTTGCCGAACTCGGAGCGCGGCTCAACGGACAGACGTACCTCGTCCAACGGTGTTCTCCTTGAAACTAGCCAGGGAAATCGATGTGTTCGGGCTCGACCCGGCGCGAGGGGCTTCGCGCATGACGGCGCGCGGCAACCAAAGACCGCCGCGTCGATCACGCCAGGCCGAAACCCGCCTCGCCGGGGCAACCCGCACAGTCTAGCCCTGCCGGATCACCCCAGCGAACGGGGGTTGCGACTCTCGTGCCACCCGGCGACGACACCGCGGTGCCGCCGCAGGCAGTTCGAGGGCAGGGTCAGGCGTTGCCGTCGAACAGGCTGGTCACCGAGCCGTCCTCGAAGACCTGCTCGATCGCCCGCGCGATGAGCGGCGCGATCGACAACACCGTCATGCCGGGGAACCGCTTCTCGTCCGGGATCGGCAGCGTGTTGGTGAAGATCACTTCCCGCGCGCCGCACTGCGAGAGGCGTTCCGTCGCGGGATCGGACAGCACGCCGTGGGTCGCGGCGACGACGACGTCGGACGCGCCCTCCTCCTTGAGCACCTTCACCGCGCCTGCGACGGTGCCACCGGTGTCGATCATGTCGTCGATGATCACGCAGAGCCTGCCCTTGGCGTCACCGACGACGCGGTTGGCCATCGCCTCGTTCGGCTTGTCAGGGTCGCGGGTCTTGTGGATGAACGCGATCGGCCGGTTGCCCAGCGTCTGTGCCCACTTCTCGGCGAGCCGCACCCTGCCGGAGTCCGGCGAGACCACGGTGATCTCCTGGTCGCCGTAGTGGTCCTCCAGGTACTCGCACAGCACCGTCTGCGCGAAAAGGTGGTCCACCGGCCCGTCGAAGAAGCCCTGGATCTGCGCGGTGTGCAGGTCGACCGTCATGATCCGGTCCGCGCCAGCAACCTTGAACATGTCCGCGACCAGCCGCGCGGAGATCGGCTCGCGGCCTTTGTGCTTCTTGTCCTGCCTGCTGTACGGGTAGTACGGCATGATCACGGTGATGCGCTTGGCGCTGGCGCGCTTGAGCGCGTCCACCATGATCAGCTGCTCCATGATCCACTCGTTGATCGGCGGGCAGTGGCTCTGGATCACGAAGGCGTCGACGCCGCGCACCGACTCCTCGAACCGGACGAAGATCTCACCGTTGGCGAAGGTGCGCGCCTGCTGCGGCGTGATGGTGACGTTGAGGCACTTGGCGACCTCCTCCGCGAGTTCGAGGTGCGAGCGCCCTGCGAACAGCATCAGATTCTTCTTGGGCGTGCCTGACTTCGAACTCATGACCGCGACTCCGTGTCCTCGTTGTCCTGCTCTGCTGCGGCCCCTCCGGACTCGGCCCGCTGTGCGCGCTCCGCCGCGTCCGCCGCTGGGGTGCCTGGCCTGCGCCGGACAACCCATCCCTCGATATTGCGTTGTGGCGAGCCGGAGACGGCGAGTGCGCCAGGCGGCACGTTCCGCCTGATCACCGACCCGGCACCGGTGTAGGCACCATCGCCGATGGTCACCGGGGCCACGAACATATTGTCCGATCCGGTCTTCACATGCGAGCCGATCGTGGTGTGATGTTTGTTCACCCCGTCGTAGTTGACGAACACGCTCGACGCGCCGATGTTGCTGTACTCCCCAATAGTCGCATCTCCGACGTACGTCAGGTGGGGGACCTTCGATCCGGTGCCGATGGTGGCGTTCTTCGTCTCGACGAACGTGCCCAGCTTGCCGTCGGCGTGCACGACGGTGTTCGGCCGCAGATAGGTGAACGGGCCGATCTTCGCGCCGGGGCCGATCACGGAGTCGCTGCCGTGCGTGCGGACAACGGACGCGCCAGCGCCGATCGCCATGTTGGCCAGCGTGCAGTCCGGGCCGATCACGGCGTTCTCCGCCACCCGCGTGCCAGCCTTGAGCTGCACGCCCGGTTCGATCACGACGTCCTGGGCCAGCTCGACGTCGCTGTCGATCCAGGTGGACGCCGGGTCCACCACGGTCACGCCCGCGCGCTGCCAGCGCCGGACGATCCGCTGGTTCAGCTCGGACCCCAGTGTGGCCAACTGCACACGGTCGTTGATGCCTTCGGTGAGCCACGGATCGTCGACGACGAGTGCGCCGACCCGGCGGCCGTCGCCCCGCGCGATGCCGAGGACGTCGGTGAGGTACAGCTCACCCTGGGCGTTGTCGGTGGAGAGCCTGCTCAGCCCGTCGGCGAGGACGGCGGCGTCGAAGACGTACACCCCGGAGTTGATCTCACCGATGGCGAGCTGGTCCTGGTCGCAGTCCTTGTGCTCGACGATGGCGCGCACCGAGCCGTCGCCGTCCCGGACGATGCGCCCGTAGCCGGTCGGGTCGGCTGGCACCGAGGTGAGCACGGTGACGGCGTCGCCTGCCTGGGTGTGCTCGTCCAGCAGCGCGGACAGCGTGGCCGTGTCGAGCAGCGGCGTGTCCCCGCAGGTGACGATCACCGTGCCGGTCGGCTCCCCTGACAGCGCGTCGAGCCCGCAGCGCACCGCGTCGCCTGTCCCGTGCTGGTGTTCCTGCACGGCGGTGGCGACGTCGCGGCCGAGCGAGTCCGCCACGCGGGCGATGTGCTCACCGACCTGCTCGCGGGCGTGGCCGATGACCACGACCAGGTCGTCGGGGTCGAGTCCGGCCGCCGCTCTGATGGCGTGCTCGACCAGCGATCGCCCCGCGATCGGGTGCAGCACTTTGGGGGTCGACGAACGCATGCGGGTGCCCTCGCCAGCGGCGAGGACCAACGTGCTCAGTGGGGTGGTCACGGCTCTCCCAACTCGGGCGGCTTCTCGTGCGGCCCACGATCCTACGACGTCGTCAGGTCGCGTCGGGGGCGTCCTGCATCGCCGTCGAGACGCGGTTGCCGCCGCTGCGTTTTGCCGCGTACATCGCGGCGTCGGCGCGGGTCAGGACGGCCTCAGGATGCTCGGACGGCGCCATCGACACCAGCCCGACCGACAGCGTCACACCCCGCGAGAGGTGGCCGGGCAGCTCCGACACCGCCGCGACCGTGCGGCCCATCGCGGCCGCTGCGGCCCCGGATGGCGCACCGGGCAGCAGGACGACGAACTCGTCGCCGCCGTAGCGGGCGACGAAGTCGTTGCCGCGCAGCGTGTCCCGCAGCGTGCTGGCGATCACCCGCAGGACGTCGTCGCCCTCGGCGTGCGACTGGGTGTCGTTGACGCCCTTGAAGCCGTCCAGGTCGACCAGCGCGACCGACAACGGCTGCGTCTTCGCGTCCGACGACAGCGCGCGGAGTCGTTCGTCGAGCGCACGGCGGTTCGGCAGGCCGGTCAGCGGGTCCTGCAACGCCTGCGCGGCCTGCGCGGCGATCGCGCCGTGCTCGGCGGAGAGCCGTTCGTGGTTGCGCCTCGTCTGCAACGCGGCGGCGCGGGACTCGCGCATGTCCCACAGCTCCTGCTCCAGCGCGAGCGTGTAGGCGGCGACGGTCTCCGGCAGCGCGGGATTGGCCGCCATCTCAAAACGGGCCAGCTCGCGGTCGAGGTTGAGCCGCGCCGAGGTGGGGGTGTTCGACCTGTCGGCCTCCCGTCGCGCGGTGAGCAGCACCTCGCGGGCGGCGTCGCCTTGGCTGTCGCGTTCGAGGCAGCGGGCGAGCGCGATGGCGACGACGCCCTGCTCCTGGTCGCCGCCGCGATGAGTGAACAGCCGGTTCAGCCGTTCGATGTGGCTCGGGCCGGGGTCGTTGAGCGCGACGGCGGCAGCGATGAGGCCGATCTGCTCGATCGCGGGGGCCTCCCGCAGCCGGAACAACGACTCGGTGAACGGCGCCTCCACCGCCGCCGCGACCGACGCGGCCACCGCGAACTTCTCCCGCGCCTGCTCGGTGTGCTCGATGCGCTCCAGCCGGATCGCCCACGCCAGCAGCATCTCGATGAGGTTGAACATCTGCAGCGTGATCTCGTGCGGTCCGGCGCTCTCCCGCATCGCCCGGTGCGAGCGGGCGCTGACCTCTTCCGCGGTCTCGTAAAGGCCGAGCTCGTTGAGGCCCTGCCAGCAGTCGACGAGCGCCGTCACAAGCGAGCGGTTGAAGATGCGCTTCTCGGCAGGGGTCTTCGGGGCGGGCGGGTCGTCCAGAATGGCCAGTGCGCGGGCGATCTCGGTGAGCGCGTCGTCTTCCTTCTCCGCCAGGATCATCCGCTTGCCCTGCAGGGCAAGCGTCCCGGCGCGCAGGATCGGGAGGCCGTTGTCGCGGGTGTGCGCCAGGAGCTCGTCCAGCAGCGGCTCGGCGTGCGGGCCGAGGGCTGGGGTGGACAACCGCGCCATCGCGGCGCTGCGCAGGAGGTCGGCCACCATGAGCGGTTCGCCCCTTGTGCGGGCCTCGTCGAGCAGGACGTCGAGCTCAGCGACGATGCTGAGCTGCTCCTCGCGCGTGGTTGACTGCACGGCGGCGCGCAGTTCCCTGGCACGGCCGACCAGCCAGGCGTCGGACATGTCTACGACGGCAGGCCGCCTGGCATCGCGGATGCGTTGTCCTTGGCGCAGCGGCCGCACCCCCTTGGTTGCTCGCGCGGTGCTCCGCCGCCAGGACTCGAACCTGAACCGTCAGAACCAAAATCTGAAGTGCTGCCCATTACACCACGGCGGATCGGGTGTTTGCTGCCCAACTGCAGGGTAGACGTGCTGCGGAGGGTAATGATTCCTACCCCCGTCTTTGGCCACGTTTGGCGGGTCGGTGACGCAGCGTGCTTCACCCGAGACGTCGTCGGCATGCCTACCGAGATCGTCACACTTTCCGGTACCGTAAGTTACGCCACCGTAGGTAGAACAAGTGATCCAGAAGGCGGGATGCGCATGACGGCCACGTTGCGGGAGCCAGTGCGACAAGGACCGAAACCGATGCTCGGCGAGCGGCGTTCGACGGGCGTGCAGGCCTCGGTGTACGTCGGGGTGGTGGCGCCGCTGCTCGCGTTGCTCGCCGCGATCCCTTTCGCCTGGGGCTGGGGCCTGAGCTGGCTCGACGTCGGGCTGTTCGTCGCGTTCTACTTCTTCGCCGCCGCGGGTATCACCGTCGGTTTCCACCGCTACTTCACGCACGGCTCGTTCAAGGCGAAGCGGTGGCTGCGGATCACGCTCGCCATCGCGGGCAGCACCGCGCTGCAGGGGCCGGTGCTGGTCTGGGTCGCCGACCACCGCAGGCACCACGCGTTCTCCGACCGCGAGGGCGACCCGCACTCGCCGTGGCTGTTCGGGACGTCTCCGGTGGCGATCGCCAAGGGCTTCTGGCATGCCCACATGGGGTGGCTGTTCGAGCGCGACACCACCAACATCGAGCGGTTCGCGCCCGATCTGGCCAAGGACCCCGACATGCAGGCGGTCGACCGGCACTTCGGGCTGTGGACGCTGCTCAGCCTGGTGCTGCCCGGCGTGCTCGGTGGGCTGCTGAGCTGGTCGTTGTGGGGCGCGGTGACGGCGTTCTTCTGGGCAGGGCTGGTGCGTATCTGCGTGCTGCACCACGTGACGTGGTCGATCAACTCGGTGTGTCACATGATCGGGGAGCGGCCGTTCACCTCGCGGGACCGTTCCGCGAACTTCTGGCCGCTGGCGATCCTGTCGCTTGGCGAATCCTGGCACAACCTGCACCACGCCGACCCGACGTCCGCCCGCCACGGCGTCAAGCGCGGGCAGATCGACATCTCGGCGCGCATGATCTGGCTGTTCGAGAAGTTCGGCTGGGCGTACGACGTCCGCTGGCCAAGCAGCAAGCGGCTGTCACGGCTGTCGGTCAAGGCTGACTGAGGCGCCGCGCCGCCTGGACGGTGGTGCGGTTACCGACGGGTATCCGGGGTTACGCTGCACACATGGCTGGGAGGCGACGCGCACGGAAGGCAGCTGCGGCGAGCAAGGCAGGGACACGGCCCACTGCTCCGGTGACCAGGGTCCGCATGACCGGCACCGAACGCAGGCAGCAGCTGCTCGACGTCGCCAAGGCGCTGTTCGCCGAGAAGGGCTTCGACGGGACGTCGATCGAGGAGATCGCGCACCGGGCGAACGTGTCCAAACCGGTCGTCTACGAGCACTTCGGCGGCAAGGAAGGCATCTATGCCGTCGTCGTCGACCGGGAGACGCACACGCTGCTCGACCGGATGGTGTCCAGCCTGCAAGGCGGGCACCCCAGGGTGATGCTGGAGCAGGCCGCCGTCGCGCTGCTCGGCTACGTCGAGGAGTCGCACGACGGCTTCCGCATCCTGGTGCGTGACTCGCCGGTCGCCAGCACAACGGGCACGTTCTCCACGCTGCTCAACGACATCGCCAGCCAGGTCGAGCACATCCTGGCGAACCAGTTCGCCGCGCGCGGCTACGACGTCAAGCTCGCGCCGATGTACGCGCAGGCGCTGGTCGGCATGGTCGCGCTGACCGGGCAGTGGTGGCTGGACGCCCGCAAGCCGAAGCGCGACGAGGTGGCCGCGCAACTGGTGAACCTGGCGTGGAACGGCCTGTCGCATCTGGAGCAGAAGCCGACACTCCACATCGACACGTCGTCCTAGTCCGCTATCCCTTCGGCGTCACGCGCAGCAGCTTGTCGTTCTCGCCGTTGCTCGTGGTGATGTAGAGCGCGCCGTCCGGGCCGGTGCGCGCGGCGCGGAGCCTGCCGTACTCCTGGTCGAGCTCCGGCGGGTCGCTGCGGCCGACCGCGCTGCCCTCCTTGCCGATCGTCAGCAAGATCAGCTTCGAGCCCTTGAGCGCGACGACAGCAAGCGTGCCTTCCAGCTCGCCCCACCGGTCGCCGGTCAAGAACGTCGTCCCGCACAGCGCCTCGGTCATGTCGCCGGTCGTCCACGCGGGCCGCATGGCGTTCGGAAACCGGTCGCGGTCGGTCATCGACACGTCCTCGTCGTAGCTGTCGACGGTGCCGCCCTGCGACGGGTCCCAGCCGTAGTTGCGGCCGAACTCGACAAGGTTCACCTCGTCGTCGACGTCCGGGCCGTGCTCCGAGACGTAGATCCGGTCGGTGCCCGGCTGCACCGCGATGCCCTGGATGTTGCGGTGGCCGTAGGTGACGATGCGCCGTGTGTTGGCGTTGTCGGCGTCCGCGAACGGGTTGTTGGACAGCCCCTTACCTGTCGCCAGGTCGATGCGCAACACCTTGCCGCCGAGGCTGGTCTTGTCCTGTGGCACGTCCGGATCTGCGGAGTCGCCGGTGCCGACGAGCAGCGCGCCTTCCTTGGTCACCACCGGGCGGCACCCGGAGTGCCTGCCGCTGTCGTTGATCGGCAACCCGGTGAGCAGGGGCTCCACCCTGGTCGCCCGGGTGCCGTCCTCGGACAGCCGCCACGTCACCAGCCGGACGTCCTTCGGCTCGCCGTTCTCCTGATGGGTTTGGCACGTCGTGAACTTCCGCGTCTGCTCGAAGTCCGGATGGATCGCGATCCCCATCAGGCCGCCCTCGCCGACGTCGTAGACATCGGAGAAGTCGGCGCGCACGGTCCGCAGCTCCGCGTCCTGGTCGCCACTGGTCAGCAGCCGCAGCCTGCCGCGCCGCTCGGTGACGAGCAGTTCGCCTTCCGGCAGGAACCCGATGTCCCAGCCGTGCTCGAGCTGGTCGGTGATCGTGGTGACGTCGAGGCCGATGGGCGCGGGCTCGCTCCGTGGCGCGGAGGACGATATCGGCATCCTGCCCGCAGGCCCCGGGGTGCAGGCGGTTATGAGCGCGCTGACGGTGAGCAGGGTCGCGATCATGCGTCGTGCCATGCCGCCAATCATGCACCGGCATGGTAGCCGCCGCGCTGGTGCACCTGTGTCGTGGCAAGCCTGGCCCTTGATGCCGCATTCGCCGCGCCCGAACGGCGTCCGGGTGGTCATCCGCCTCGCGACGCGCGTCCGTACCCTGGAAGAGTGCCCGCCGCGTTGTCTGGACTGCTCGCCGCCACCCTGCCCCGTTCCCCGCTCACCGACGTCGTCGAACGCGCCGGTGCGCCCGAACTCGAGCTACAGGGGCCGCCCGCCGCGCGTCAGCTCGTCGTCGCGGCGCTCGCGGCGCGGCAGGGCGCCGACCGGCCGGTGCTCGCCGTCGTGGCGACCGGCCGTGAGATGGAGCTGCTGACGGAGGCTGTCCGAGACCTGATCGGCCACGACGCCGTCGCGTCGCTGCCGTCCTGGGAGACGCTGCCGCATGAACGTCTCTCGCCGCGCGCGGACACCGTTGGCAAGCGCCTCGACGTCCTGCACCGGCTCGCCCAGTCGGACCGCGGCGGGCTGCGGGTCGTCGTCACCGCCGTACGCAGCCTCATCCAGCCGATGGCCCCCGGCCTCGGCAAACTCGCGCCGATCGAGTTCGTCGTCGACGCCGAGCTGGACTTCGAGGACACCCTCGCCCGGCTGGTCGACCTCGCCTACAGCCGCGTCGACATGGTGGAGAAGCGCGGCGAGTTCGCCGTGCGCGGCGGCATCATCGACGTCTTCCCGCCCACCGCCGCGCACCCGTACCGCGTCGAGTTCTTCGGGGACGAGGTCAGCGAGATCCGCACGTTCGCCGTCGCGGACCAGCGCTCGCTGCCGGAAGAGATCAACGCCGTCACCGCGCCCGCGTGCCGGGAACTGCTGCTCACCGACGACGTCAAGCAGCGCGCCGCCGACCTGCTCGCTCAGCACGAGGCCGACGCCGCGCTGAGCGAGATGCTGAGCAAGCTCGCGGACGGCATCCCGTGCGAGGGCATGGAAGCGCTGATCCCGGTGCTGCTGCCGGGCCAGCTCGACCTGCTCACCGACGCCATGCCCGACGGCACGCACGTCGTGCTCGCCGACCCGGAGAAGGTCCGTGCGCGGGCGTCCGACCTGGTGCGCACCGGGCAGGAGTTCCTCGAGGCGTCCTGGGAGGTCGCGGGCGACGGCGGCGACGCGCCGCTCGACCTCGGCCTGTCCGCCTACCGCGACCTAGAGGAGGTGCGCAGCCATGCCACCGACACCGGCAGGGCGTGGTGGACGCTGAGTCAGCTCACCAGCGAGGGCGCCGGGGTGCTCGACGTCGGCAGCGGGGTGCAGGCCGCGCCCACCTACCGGGGCGACGTCGACCAGGCCGCCAAGGAACTGCTCGCCCACACCAGCGCGGGCGGCGCCGCGGTGCTGGTCGTGGCGGGCTCCGGCACCGCGCAGCGGGCGGTCGAGCAGCTCACCGCCGTCGAGGTGCCCGCAAGTCACGCCGAAGGCGGCCTGCCGGAGGCCCCGAAGCCCGGCGTCGTCACGGTCACCACCGGCACGGTCACCGACGGCTACGTGGTGCCGGACGCGGCGCTGGTCGTGCTGGGCGAGTCGGACCTCACCGGCCGCGCCACCACGCCCGGCACGTCGGACGGCGACCTTGGCGTCAAGATGCCGTCGCGCAGGGGCAACGCCGTCGATCCGCTTGCGCTCAAGGCGGGCGACTACGTCGTCCACGACCAGCACGGGATTGGCCGGTTCGTGGAGATGGTGCAGCGCACCGTGGGTGGCGCGACTCGCGAGTACCTGGTGCTGGAGTACGCGCCTGCGAAGCAGGGAAGACACAGGCATCCGGGCGACCGGCTGTTCGTGCCGACCGATCAGCTGGACGAGGTCTCCCGCTACGTCGGCGGCGAGCTGCCCACGCTGAACAAGCTCGGCGGCTCGGACTGGAAGAACACCAAGGCGAAGGCGCGCAAGGCCGTCAAGGAGATCGCCGCCGAACTGGTGCAACTCTACGCCGCCCGGCAGGCCGCGCCCGGCCACGCCTTCGGCGAGGACACGCCGTGGCAGGCCGAGCTGGAGGACGCCTTCCCGTTCGTGGAGACGACCGACCAGCTCGCCGCCATCGACGAGGTCAAAGAGGACATGAAGCGCGGCGTCCCGATGGACCGCGTGATCTGCGGCGACGTCGGCTACGGCAAGACCGAGATCGCGGTGCGGGCCGCGTTCAAGGCGGTCGCCGACGGCAAGCAGGTCGCGGTGCTGGTGCCGACGACGTTGCTCGCGCAGCAGCACCACAACACGTTCACCGACCGGATGGGCTCGTTCCCGGTGAAGATCAAGACGTTGTCGCGGTTCACCGATCCGAACGAGTCCGAGCAGATCCACGCGGGGCTGGCCGACGGCGAGGTGGACATCGTCATCGGCACCCATCGGTTGCTGCAAACCGGCGTCCGCTACAAGGACCTCGGCCTGGTCATCGTGGACGAGGAGCAGCGCTTCGGTGTCGAGCACAAGGAGCACATCAAGGCGCTGCGCACGCACGTCGACGTCCTCACGATGTCGGCGACACCGATCCCGCGCACGCTCGAGATGAGCATGGCTGGCATCCGCGAGATGTCGACCATCCTCACTCCGCCGGAGGAACGCCACCCGATCCTGACCTACGTCGGCGGCTACGACGACAAGCAGGTCGCCGCCGCCATCCACCGTGAGCTGCTGCGCGACGGTCAGGTGTTCTACGTGCACAACCGGGTGTCGTCGATCGAGAAGGCGGCCAAGCGCATCCGCGAGCTGGTGCCGGAGGCGCGGGTGGCCACCGCGCACGGCCAGATGAACGAGGACAAGCTCGAAAAGATCATCGAAGGCTTCTGGGAGCACGAGTACGACGTCCTGGTGTGCACCACGATCGTGGAGACCGGGCTGGACATCGCGGCCGCCAACACCCTGATCGTGGAGCGCGCCGACATGCTCGGCCTCGCGCAACTGCACCAGCTGCGCGGGCGTGTCGGACGTCGCCGTGAGCGCGGTTACGCGTACTTCCTGTACCCGCGTGAGACGCCGTTGACCGAGACCGCGCACGACCGCCTCGCCACCATCGCGCAGAACACCGAGCTGGGCGCTGGCATGGCCGTGGCGATGAAGGACCTGGAGATTCGCGGCGCGGGCAACATCCTCGGTGCGGAGCAGTCCGGGCACATCGCTGGCGTCGGTTTCGATCTGTATGTCCGGCTGGTCGGCGAGGCCGTGAACGCCTTCCGCGAGCACGCCGGGGCTGAGCCGGTCGGGGAGCAGACCCCGGCAGAGGTGCGCATCGACCTGCCGGTGGACGCCCACATTCCGCACGACTACGTGCCAGGCGAGCGGTTGCGGCTCGAGGCGTACCGCAAGATCGCGGCCGCCGGGGTGGACACCGCCGCCGACGCACTGGCCACGGTGCGCGACGAGCTGGTCGACCGCTACGGCCAGCCACCCGCGCCGGTGCTGCGGCTGCTCGACGTCGCCGCGTTCCGGCAGGTCTGCCGCGCGGCGGGCATCACCGAGGTGACCAGCCAGGGCAACATGATCCGGTTCACGCCGATGGAGCTGGCGGACTCGCTGCAGGTGCGGCTCAAGCGGCTGTACCCGAAGGCGGTCTACAAGTCGGTCACGAACACCGTCGCCGTGCCGCGCCCGACCGAGGGTCCAGCTGGCGGCCGGATCGGCGCGCCGCCGTTGATCAACAAGGACCTGCTCGACTGGTGCACGCGGTTCGTCGAGTCGATGTCGCCCGCTCCCGCACCGAGCTGAGCCTGCCCTCCCTACGCTAGGTCGAGCTGGGCTTTTCGCGTGGTTGCGTACCCAGTGTGCGCTTTCACCGCGCCATTCACTCACCCATATAGGTGAGCCAGGCTGACCCACTGGCGATCAAACACGTATCAAGGGTTGGTGGCACGTCGATGGCGGGAAATGGGAATCGCGGTACTTGGCGCTGGCGTAGTCGTCGCGTTGATCCTTGTGCTGCTGCAGATCGTCGGTGACGACGAACCGTCGGAGCAGGCCGTGCGGCCGTCGCCGACACCGACGGCGAGCACGACCACGACGAAGCCCAAGCCGAAGGGGCCGCCCAAGCCGGACCAGTGGCCGCCTGGCCTGGTCATCAAGGTCGACAACAGCACGTCCGCCCGGCCCCACGTCGGCATCAAGCTGGCTGACCTGGTCTACGTCGAGCCCGTCGAGGGCGGCATCACCAGAATGGCGGCGGTGTTCTGGGGGAAGCGTCCCGGCGCCGTCGGACCGACCCGCAGCGCTCGCGAGACCGACATCCAGCTGCTCGCGCAGTTCAAGCGCCCGGTGCTGACCTACTCGGGTAGCGCGCCGCGACTGAACCCGCTGCTCAACCGGGCGCCGCTGATCCAGGCGACGCCGTCCACCCGGCTCGGTGCGTTCTACCGCGACGGTGGGCGCCCGAGCCCGCACAACCTGTTCGTCAAGCCGAAGAAGCTGCCGCAGACGAAACCGGTGCGGTCGCCGCTGTGGTTCGGCAAGGCGCCCAAGGGCGGAAAGCGCATCAAACACATGCCGGTGCGGTACCGCTCGGCGTCGTACGACTTCCGGTGGTCGGGGAAGTCGGACAGTTGGGTGGTCCATCTCGACGGGCGCCCGCTGACCACCAAGGGCCAGGGCCCGGTGCGCGCCGCGACCGTCGTGGTGCAGCGCGTCGACATCGTGCGCGGCATCGGCATCGTCGACACCGCTGGTGACGTGTCGCCGGTGGCGAAGACGATCGGCAAGGGCAAGGCGACCGTGCTGCGCGACGGCAAGGCGTACGCCGCGAAGTGGTCCCGGCCGAACCCGAAGCGGGAGACCGTCTACCGCATCGCGCGCAACAACAAGCGCATCCCGTACGCGCCCGGCCGCGTCTGGGTCGTCCTCGTCCCCAAGTAACCGCGAGTCGCACCGTATTTGGCGCGAGTCTCACCGTATCCGCCGCGAGTTTCACTGTGTCGCCGCGCGGCTGGCGAGCCCAAGGGCACCTTGGGTACATATGCGGTACCGAAGGGCACCTTGGGCTCCACACCCCGCCCCCGCGCTGCCACGGCACCTCCGCGCCGCGTTGCGGCCATGCCCTTCACCGCCCGAATCCTTCACCGCCCGAATCACCGCCCGAACGGCCGCTGTGAGAAGGTACCCGATGTGATGGACCTCATCCGCCGTTTCGCGCTGCTGTTCACCGCCGCGACCACCGCCCTCGTCCTCGCTGGCTGCGGTGGCGAGCCGACGAAGGCCAACGCGGCCGCGATCGTCGGCGATGACCGGGTCTCACTCGACTCCGTGCAGAGCGAAGTGCAGTGGCTCCTCGACAACGTGCCGGACATGCAGCAGCTCAAGCAGGAGGACAAGCTCGGGCTGCTGTCCCGCCACATCGTGCAGACCAGGGTGCGCCACCAGCTGGTCGAGGCCGCCGCGCGGCAGCAGGGGCTGAGCGCGGACCCGCGCGCCATCGACGAGCTGTTGCAGCAGGTCGGCGGCGCGAAGCAGGCGCCGAGTCAGTTCGGCGTCGAGGCGTCCAAGGTGCGGGAGTTCGCCTCGGACTACGTCCTGTTGCAGGAGCTCGGCGACCACAACCTGGACCGGATCTCGGTGGAGTTCGTCGGCGCGTACATCTCCGGCGAGTCGCCCGAACAGACGGCCAAGGAGAAGGCGCTCGAACTCGGCAGGAAGATCGCCGCGGACCCCGACCGCGCCAAGGAGCTGTCTGAGGAGATCGGCACCGAGGTCATCGACCAGTCGGTCAGCCTGCGCGAGCTGGCATCGGGGCAGCAGACGGCGTTGCTCGCGGCGAGCCCGCTGTTCAGCGCGGACGAGGGCACCGTCGTCGTCACCCAGCCGAGCCCGCAGCAGGGCTCGCTGTGGTTGGTCGCGCTGGTCGAGGACCGCCAGGTCGGCGGCGGCTCCGGCGGCGCGTCCGGCCAGCCGGTTCCGCCGCAGTTGCTCGCGGAGATCGGCATCCAGCAGCTCGCGCCGTACGCGGCCGAACAGGGCGTCGAGATCAGCCCGCGCTTCGGCGTGTGGAACCAGGCGTCGGTCGCGATCGCGGAGAACGAGGACGCCGTCGCGAGCTACCTGCTGCCCGCCAGGGTGGCCAGCGAGCAGTGACGACCAGGCCGCACCCCGGCTGCGCCGTCGTCCTGCTGCCAGCGGCACACCCCGCACTGCCCGCGAACGCCATCCCCACGCTGCGGGCGGCGGACGCGCTCTACGCCGTGACGGACGTCGACGAGTCCGTCGCGCTCGCCGCGGGCGCCAAGCCAGCGCCGGAGCACGCCGACCTGCACGCCGAGGCCGCCCGCAGCGCGGTGGTGCTGCTGGCCGCGCGGCGCACCGATCCCACCGCCGCCGCGCTGATCGACGCGGGCGTGCCGGTGATCGAGCCGGAGCTGCCGCCGTTGTTGCGGGCCGTCGCGGTGATGGACCGGCTGCGCTCGCCGGGCGGCTGCCCGTGGGACGCCGAGCAGACCCACGACTCGCTGCGGCAGTACCTCATCGAGGAGACCTACGAACTGCTCGACGCGATCGAGACCCGCGACCGGCCCGCGCTGCTTGAGGAGCTGGGCGACGTCCTGCTCCAGGTGCTGTTCCACGCCCGGCTGGCCGCCGAGGACGCCGACGAGCCGTTCGACATCGACGACGTCGCCGAGGAACTGGTGGACAAGCTCGTCGGGCGGCACCCGCACGTGTTCGCCGACGCCGAACGCATTCACACCGCCGAGCGGCAGCAACACCGCTGGGAAGAACTGAAGCAGCAGGAGAAGCAGCGCGAGTCCATTGTGGACGGTGTCGCGCTCGGCCAGCCAGCGTCCGCGCTCGCGGCCAAGCTCGCCTCCCGCACCGATCGGGCGAACCTGCCCGTCGAGCTGTTCCCCCAGGGGGACGACGTCGGCGAGCGGTTGTTCCGCGCCGTTGCCGAGGCCAAGCGGGCTGGCGCGGAGCCGGAAGGCGAGCTGCGGGAGGCCGCCAGGGCGTTCGCCGCCGACGTCAGGGCAGCCGAAGCGGCGGCACGCGCGGACGATGTCGACCCGACGACACTGGACGCGGACGGCTGGCGGCGGTACTGGCCCCGCTGACGCGTGCCCCGCCGACCGGGCTGTGACATGACGTCCGATCTCGAACGGTAACCTGATCGGGTGACCGAACCGGCGGAGAGGACACGCACCAGCGCGGTTGCCGGAACTGGTATCGCGTACGGCAAGATCGCCGGAACCGTTGCGCTTGTCATCACCGGCATCGTGCTCGTCATGACTGTCGGCGTCACCCCACCGGACGACGTTCCCGCCGCCGACGACACCCAGACGGCCGGACCGGTGCCGGGCGCGAAGACCCCGTCACCAGCGCCGCCCGCGCCGATCGACCGCCCCAACGCCTCCGACGCCGACAAACTCACCGCGTGGGCGAAGCGGCTCGCCCGCCGCACCAAGATCCCCGCTCGCGCATTGGAAGCCTACGGCCGCAGCGAGATGTGGATGCGCTCAGAAGCGCCGGACTGCCGCCTGTCCTGGGCCACCGTGGCGGGCATCGCCCACGTCGCCTCCGATCACGGCACCGTGCACGGCGGACGCATCGGCCGCGACGGGATGGCGGCGACACCGATCCTCGGCCCGCTGCGCGACGGCACCAACGGCATGACGAAGGTCCGCGACACCGACAACGGCGCGCTGGACGGCGCGGCACGCTGGGACAGGGCTGTCGGCCCGTTGCAGATCATGCCTGAGCCGTGGCGGCGGTGGCGCGCCCGCGCCGGGCGCGACGGCCAGGTCCCCGACCCGCACCACATCGACGACGCCGCGCTTACGGCGGGCCGTGTCCTGTGCGGCTCGAACGCGGATCTGACTAACCCAAATGGGTGGTGGCGGGCGGTGCGGGAGTACCACGACGGTGGGAACGCCGCCGGTTTCGCGCGGAAGGTGTTCACCTCGGCGGATCGTTACGCCGAACTCGCCAACTAACCGCGCGACCTGCCGTGATGCGCCGTCGCGACGCCGGTAAGGTTCCTGGGCTATGAGCGAAGAAGACGGCGAACGGAACGTGACACCCAGGTATCTCGGTCTCGCTCCGTACCTGTACTACGCCGACGCGGGGGCAGCGCTCGACTGGCTGGTCCGGGCCTTCGGCTTCACCGAGCGGGTCCGTTACGTCGACTCGGCGGGCAACGTCTTCCAGGCGTCGGTGCTGGCGGGCGACAACGAGGTGCAGCTGGCCGGGGTGGGCGCTGACTACTGGGCGACCAAGGGCGTCGACGGTCCTGTCGGGCAACTCAACATCGTCTTCGTCGACGACGTCGACGAACAGCACGCCAGAGTGCAGGCCGCGCTGCCCGACGTCGACGTGTCGCAGCCGCAGGACCAGCCGTACGGCGCGCGGATATTCACCATCGAGGACATCGGCGGCAACAGCTGGACGTTCTGGCAGCACGTGTCCGACACCGTCGAGCTGCCGACCGGCTGGCGCGAGATCCGCCCGGAGTAGCCGCCGTTCCGCGTGCCGTGCACCGCCACGCCCCCGGAAGTGCCCCGGACGTGCCCCGCTTCCGCGTGCCTCGTACGGGTGATCTACATCGCCAGCTAGGCTCTGTGGGGGAGTTGAACCAAGCCAAGGCGTGAGGAGTGTGGCGTGGCGATCATCGATCAGGTAGGTGCGCGGGAGATTCTCGACTCGCGTGGCAACCCGACGGTCGAGGTTGAGGTGGCCCTCGACGACGGGACCCTGGCGCGGGCCGCCGTGCCGTCCGGGGCCTCAACCGGCGAGCACGAGGCGGTCGAGCTGCGCGACGGTGACCCGAAGCGCTACAACGGCAAGGGCGTCGACCGCGCCGTCGCTGCGGTGCTCGACGAGATCGGCCCCGACCTGACCGGCGTTGACGCCGTCGACCAGCGCATCGTCGACCAGAAGCTGGTCGACCTCGACGGCACCCCTGACAAGTCCCGCCTCGGCGCGAACGCCATCCTCGGCGTCTCGCTTGCCGTCGCGAAGGCAGCGGCCGAGTCCGCCGAGCTCGAGCTGTTCCGCTACCTCGGCGGGCCGAACGCGCACGTGCTGCCGGTGCCGATGATGAACATCCTCAACGGCGGCGCGCACGCCGACACCGACGTCGACATCCAGGAGTTCATGATCGCGCCGATCGGCGCCGACACCTTCCGCGACGCCCTGCGCTGGGGCGCCGAGGTCTACCACGCGCTCAAGGGCGTGCTGAAGGGCAAGGGCCTCGCCACCGGCCTCGGTGACGAGGGCGGCTTCGCGCCAAGCCTGTCAAGCAACCGCGAGGCGCTTGACCTGATCCTGCAGGCGATCGAGAAGGCCGGCTACCAGTCGGGCAGCGACATCGCGCTCGCCCTCGACGTCGCCGCGACCGAGTTCTTCGCCAACGGCACCTACCGGTTCGAGGGCTCGCAGCGTAGTGCTGCCGACATGAGCGCGTACTACGGCGAGCTGCTTGACGCCTACCCGCTCGTGTCCATCGAGGACCCGCTTTCCGAGGACGACTGGGACGGCTGGGTCGAGCTGACCAAGGCCGTCGGCGACAAGGTGCAGCTCGTCGGCGACGACCTGTTCGTCACCAACCCCGACCGCCTTGAGGACGGCATCGCCAAGGGCGCGGCGAACGCGCTGCTGGTGAAGGTCAACCAGATCGGCACGCTCTCGGAGACGTTCGACGCGATCACGCTGGCGTCGTCCTACGGCTACAAGAGCATGATCAGCCACCGTTCCGGCGAGACAGAGGACACCACGATCGCGGACCTCGCGGTGGCCACCGGCGCCGGGCAGATCAAGACCGGCGCGCCCGCCCGCAGCGAGCGGGTCGCCAAGTACAACCAGTTGCTGCGGATCGAGGAGAACCTGGCCGACGCCGCCCGGTACGCGGGCGACCTGGCCTTCCCCCGGTTCAACCCGAGCGCCTGATCGGGCATGGCCAGCAGAGGGCGTTCGCGCGACGGGAAGCGGCCGGGCGGTAGATCCTCCGGCCCTTCCCGGCGGCCCCGCCGGGTCGTCGGCTCCGGCTCGGCGCGGGCACGGCTGCGGGCCAGCCTGCACTCCAAGCGGATGGCGTCCGCCGCGCGCACGCTCGGGCTCTCGACCACTCGGCGTGCCGCGATCGCCGCGCTCGTGGTATGCGCGCTCGCCTTCACGCTGGCGGTCCCGCTGCGGACGTACCTGTCACAGCGCGCGGAGATCGCCGAGCAGACCGAACGCGCCGAGCAGTTGCGCGAGCAGGTCGCGGAGTTCGAACGCCGCAAGGCGGAGCTGTCCGATCCCGCGCAGATCGAGGCGGAGGCGAGGCGGCGGCTGCGGTATGTCTTGCCGGGGGAGACGCCGTACATCGTGCAGTTGCCCGGCGACGGCGTTCGCGGCTCCGGTGAGGGCGACGGACGCGGCGACGGCGGCTCGGCGACCTGGTACGAGGAGTTGTGGCGCAGCGCGACGGAAGAGCCGTCCAGCGCCGGCTAGCGCCGTGTCCCCCGTTCACGACGCCGTGTTCCTCGAGTCGATCAACTTCCTGCGGACTGTGACCACCAGAACCGGACGAAGCGGACGTCATGTGGTCACAGCGCGCAGGATGCTGATCAACATCGACGCCGCGCGCCCGCGGCCCCGCCCGGCCGGTGACCCACCGCGTTCCGTAATCTTCTCCCGTGCAGGACACCCGGTTCGAACCCGTCACCGAGGCCGACCGCGTCGTCGTCGCCGAGCAGCTTGGCAGGCCGCCGAGGGCGATGCGGGCGATCGCGGCGCGCTGCCCCAGCGGGCATCCCGCCGTGGTGCAGACCAACCCCCGGCTGGAGAACGGCACCCCGTTCCCGACGTTGTACTACCTCACCTGCCCCCGGCTGTGCTCGCTCGTCGGCGGGCTGGAGGCGTCCGGGATCATGCGCGAGATGACCGACCGGCTCGCCACCGACGACGACCTCGCCGCCACCTACCGCACGGCGCACGAGTCGTATCTAGCGGAACGCGACGCGATCGAGTCGCTGGGCCACGAGGTCTCCGCCGGCGGCATGCCCACCCGCGTGAAGTGCCTGCACGTCCACCTGGCGCACCGGCTCGCGGTGGGCCCAGGCGTGAACCCGTTCGGGGACGAGACGTACGAACTGCTGCGCGGCGACTGGCCGTCCGGCGACTGCGCGGCGTCGTGACACAGCGGCGTCGTTACCCTGAGGCGCATGACTCGGGTTGCCGCGATCGACTGTGGAACGAACTCCATCCGCCTGCTCGTCGCCGAGCTGATGCCGAACTACGACGGCACGCTGTTCCTGCGTGACCTGCACCGGGAGATGCGCGTGGTGCGGCTCGGCCAGGACGTCGACGCCACCGGACGGCTCGCGCCGGAGGCCATCGAGCGCACCCGGCAGGCGCTCGCCGCCTACACCATCGCCGCCCGGCGCAAGGGCGCGGAGCGGGTGCGCATGGTGGCGACGTCGGCCACCCGCGACGCCAGCAACCGCGACGACTTCTTCGACATGACCGAACAGACCCTCGGCGTGCGCGCCGAGGTCATCAGCGGCGACACCGAGGCGCGGCTGACGTTCACCGGCGCGGTCGGGGAGCAGGACCCGGACGACGGGCCGTTCCTCGTCGTTGACGTCGGCGGCGGGTCGACCGAGCTGGTGCTTGGTGAGTGGGACGGCAGGAAGGCCAACGTCCTCGCCGCGAAGTCGGTGGACATCGGCTGCGTGCGGATCACGGAGCGGACGCTGCGCTCCGACCCGCCCACCGCCGAGGAGATCCAGGCGTCCCGCGAGTTCGCCGCCGAGGTGCTGGCCGAGGCGTTCGACGTCGTCGACGTCTCCCGCGCCAAGACGTGGATCGGAGTGGCGGGCACCGTGACGACGCTGTCCGCGGTCGCGCAGGAGCTGGCCGAGTACGACGCCGAGTGCACCCACCTGTCGACGTTGACCCCGGCCGACCTGGAGCGCACCGCGTCGTCGTTGCTGGCGGCGGACCACGACACCCGCGCGGCCAATCCGGTGATCCACCCGGGCAGGGTGGACGTCATCGGCGGCGGCGCGCTGATCGTGCAGGTGATCGCCGAGGAACTGGCCCGTCGGGGTGGCCCGAGCGACCTCGTGGTCAGCGAGCACGACATCCTGGACGGCATCGCGCTGTCACTGGCGGAGTAGGCGGCGCTGAAGCGCGATGTGATCCTTACCTCGGCGGCGTTGCCGGTTCGTTATCCCTCCCATCACCCGATTCAGCTAAAGTCTGGCGCGGATTTCTTTACTGTCCGATTTGACTCGCTGGGGGAACCTCGCCCGTGTTACGCCGGTTGCTCGCTGCCTCACTTGTTGTCCTCGTTGTTCCACTCACACCGGTTCCGGCGGTGGCCGCCAATCCCGGTTTCGACGTCGAACGGTTGGCGGCACCAGAACCTACGACCAAGAACCAGGACAGCACCGCGGATCCGGACACGCTGCTGGTGAAGTTCGCGCGGGGCGCGTCGGTCTCGGCGAAGCGCAACGCCGTGGCGCGGTACAGCGCCACCCGGGTGACAACGCTGCCGGGGCTCTCGTACGAGCTGGTCCGTGCCCCGGGCAGGGCCAAGGCCGTGGCGCGTTCGCTGGCGAACGACGACGCGGTCGCGGACGTCGAGCTGAACCACATCCGCAGCGCGACTGCTCGGCCGAACGACCCGGCATACACCCAAGGGGACCAAGGCTACCTGCGGAAACTGCGGCTACACCTGGCGTGGAACCGGGTCAAGGACGCCAGGAGCCAAGTGATCGCCGTCGTCGACACCGGCGTCGACGCGCGCCACCCTGACCTCTCTCGCAGGCTGGTCGGCGGCTACAACGTGCTCAACCCTGGCCGCGCGCCGATTGACGACAACGGGCACGGCACGATGGTCAGCGGCATCGCGGCCGCTCAGACCAACAACGGCGAGGGCATCGCGGGCGCGGCCTGGAACGGCAGGGTCATGCCGATCAAGGTGCTCGATCAGGACGGCAACGGCACGGACTGGGACATCGCCGATGGCATCAAGGTCGCGACCGACCGGGGCGCGCGAGTCATCAATCTGTCGCTCGGTGGCACGGCACCCAGCGAGTTGCTGCGGGAAGCGGTGCAGTACGCGCGGAACAACGGCGCGCTTGTCGTGGCGGCTGCGGGCAACACGAGTGGCAATCACCGGATCTATCCGGCCGCTTACCCCGAGACGCTGGCCGTCGGCGCCACCGATCAGTCGGCCGGCCTCGCGTGGTTCAGCAGCTGGGGTAACTGGGTTGACGTCTCCGCGCCCGGTTTCAACATCGTGGCGACCTATCCGGGAAACCGCTACGTGATCGACAGCGGGACGTCGTTCGCCGCGCCGCTGGTGTCCGGTATCGCGTCGCTCGTGCGCGCGAAGCACCCCAGGAGGGCGCCGGGCTGGGTGCACCGGCAGCTGCGGAGGACGGCACGGGACGCGGGCCCGCGCGGTATCGACCCGTACTACGGCTGGGGCGTCGTGGACGCCTTCCGCGCGGTCGGCGGCATCTCGACCAGGGACTTCGGTCAGCCGCCGATCGGCCCGGCCGAGCCCAACGGCGTTCCGTCGCGCGCGGTCGAGTTGCGTGGATCGACTGGCACTGCCACAGCGACCGGCACGATGGGCACGGCGGGCGACGTCGACTGGTACAAGATCGAGTCGTCCCAGGTCGACAAGCTCGAGTTCACGCTGACGCCACCGAGCTACGACGGAACCCGCCCGGGGAACTTCGATCCGATGCTGGCAGTGTACGACGCCGAGCTTCGGCAGCTCAGGGATGTCGACAACGCCGGTCCTGGCGATCCCGAGTCCGCGACGGTGACCGTCGACGCGGGCACCACGTACGTCGCCGTGCGCAACTACAACGGCGCGCCCGACACCCGGCCGTACTCGCTGACGTCGCAGCGGACGCGCGTCGGCATGTTCCCGACGAAGTGGGAGCAGTCCCTCGCGGGGGACGTCCGCAACGTCGAGATCGGCGACGTCACCGGCGACGGCCGCCCAGACATCGTCGTGGGTAGGGAAGAAAGCGCCGACGGTGCCGCCGACGGCGGGCTCACGGTGTTCCCGACGCAGCCCGATGGGTCGCGCGGCGCGGCGGAGGTGTATCCCGTCGCGGACGGCAGGGTGGTGCCCACGTCAGCTGGCGTCGTGCTGCTCGACGCGAACGACGACGGCAGGCTCGACGTGGCAGCGTCTACCTGGTCCGGTATCGAGATCTTCCACCAGACCGCCACCGGGACGCTGACGAGCGCGGGCGTGCTGCCAGGGACCACCAAATCAGGGTTTCTCAAGCGAGCTGACGTGAACGATGACGGGCTGGACGACATCGCTGTCTCGGGTTACTTCAGCGAGGATGCGACGGAGTTGACCCTTGCCGTCCTGCTGCAGCAGTCGGACGGCACCCTTGTCAAGACCGACGTCGGGCCTGGTCTGGGCGGGGACCTGGCCGTCGGCGACGTGACCGGCGACGGGCGTGTCGACATCGTCGGTTTCCGTACGGACTCGCTCAGCGAGCAGTACGTGCTGATCCACGAGCAGACGGCGGACGGCTGGACGCTTACCGAGCACCTCGTGTCCGAAGGTGGATTGATCCGTTCGATCGAGGTTGCCGACGTCACCGGCGACGGTCGTGACGACGTCTTGTATGCGTATAGCGGTGGCTGGTACATCAGGGTGCTGCGCCAGACTGAGGCCGGTGAATGGGACTCGTCGCCGCACTCCTACAAGCTGACGACCCCGGCGTTCACGACCGGGGACGTCAATGGCGACGGTCGTCTCGACCTGGTGGGCGGCCACTGGCGGGGCTTCGGAGTTGTCGCGCTACAGCGTGAGGACAGCAGGTTCGGGTCGCCGATCTTCTCGTCCGGCGGTGACTCCTCGCCGCCGGACGGGCTTGCGGTCGGCGACCTCGACCTCGATGGGGATGCGGACCTCGCCATCGCGGACCCCCGTGATGACGAGGTGGCCGTGCTGTACCAGGGTGAGCCGACGCTGACGCCCGCCGGTGAACGGGAGTGGGTGCGGTCGGTGTCGCCGTTCGACTTCGCGCGGGACCGGTCGTTGTCGGAGATGCCTGCGGTGAGGTTCGAGCGGGACGTCGACCCGGCGTCGGTGACCAGCGCGACCGTGCGCCTGGTGGACGGCCAGACCGACCGGGCTGTGCCCGCCACCGTGTCCTATGACGCCTCCATGAAGGATGCGACGATCCGGCCGGACGGGCGGTTGCTGGAGGCACGCCCGTATCGGGTGGTCGTCAAGAACCTGCGTGATGGGTCGGGGGCGCAGGCTGAGCCGTTCACGACGACGTTCCGGACGACGAACCTCGCGCCGACGCGGGTGACGAACCTGGTCGCCAAGGGTCGGTTCAAGAAGGCGAAGCTGTCCTGGTCGAAGCCGGACATCCCGGACTTCCGCCGCGTGCTGGTGCGGCGGAAGGCGGGTTGGCAGGCGCCGTCGCGGTCGGAAGGTAAGCGGGTGTACTCGGGCATCGGCACGGCCGTCACGGCGAAGGGTTTGCGGCCCGGCCGGACGTACACGTTCTCGGTGTGGGTGCAGGACAGGGACGGCAATTTCAGCCACGCCTCGAAGCGGCGGCTGCGGGGTTCGTACGTTGTGGCGGGGGCACGTCCCGGCACCATTTCGCCAGGCGACCGAGTCACGGTTCGGGGGAAGCTCTTCCGGGCAGCGAGTGACAAGCCGCTCGCTGGGAAGCGGGTCGTGATCCAGACGCGCCGGAAGGGCACGGCCAAGTGGTACGTGCTCGGACGGCGCACCACATCGGACACCGGCTACTACCAGATCGTGCACCGGACGAGGGTCGCTCGGCAGTACCGGGTGATGTTCCACGGAAACCGCGCGTTCCTGGGCTCCCGCAGTCCGAAGCGGACCGTCACCATCGGCTGAGGTGTCGAAGCGCCGTCGTAGCAGCCCCGTCGCGTGGTCCCGGTCGCCTCGCCGGGCACATTGCGCCGCGAACCGGACAATCGGCCGCAGATCAGGCGCCGATCGCGCAATATCCCTGGCGAAGCGAGGCAACGACGTCCACCCGAAGGCCGCACTCGACAACGAACGCCCCGCTCTCGCTGTGAGAGCGGGGCGTCGTCGCTAGGCCGATCTAGGAGGGCGCTGAATTAGGGCGGTTTCGGGTCTGGTCGCTGCGCGGGCCGAGGCGCGGAGATTGGCGGGCAGTTGCGCACGAAGCCCGGGCCGGGGCGTGGCCGAGCGGTCGGAGACCGTCAGAGGTGCGCCTGGGCG
>WHTY01000125.1 GCA_009377475.1 Actinophytocola sp. | reverse complement strand
GACCCGGCCCTCGCAATAGTTGGCCGTCGTGGTCAGCAAATCCGCCTGTCTCGGCGACCGTCCCAACGTCACGAGATCATTCTCGCCCAGCAGCCGGGGCTACCGGGTCACCGCCACGCGAAAAACACCAGCCACCTAGCAGTGGCCGTCGCACAACTCCTGGCGGCGTGCGGGGTGGGCCACGTCGCGCCGGAGTCATCCGGCTCAGTCGCCCAGGTGGACGTCGGCATCAACTTCCGGTGGGACGATGTCGGCAGACGAAGACGCGACGCCATTGCCACTACGGTGTGCACCGCCAACCCCACGACGGTGACAGCGCCGATGCCCTCGGACCGGGGCCCGGACCTGCTGGTGCTCACCGACACGTTGGTGCTGCCGCCGCACCGTATCGACCAATTGATGGGTGATCGGCAACCTCATCTGCCCGTGCGGTTCCGGGACGGCGTCGGCGTGGTCGGCCCGCTTGTCCTGCCGGGAAGAACGAGCTGTTTGCGGTGCGCTGAACTGCACCGATGCGACCTCGACCGCTCCTGGCCCCGGCTGTCGAACCAGCTCATCGGACGCACCGGTCGGGCCGATCCCGCCAGCACACAGGCCACGGCAGCGCTGGCGGTCGGGCAGGTGCTGCGCGCCGTGCAGGACGGCGGTGAGCCCCCACCGTCGTGGAACGCGACGCTGGAGATCGATCTGGTGACTGGCGACGTGACACGACGCACATGGCTGCCACATCCCCGTTGCACCTGCGGCGCACCATCTGGTTAGGCATCACCGAACTGCCACTGTCGCGGCATGACCTCCTCATTGTTGGCTGGTGTCAGGCAGAATCAAGGCCATGACCGACACCGCTGCCGACGATCGCGGCCTGCCGAGCGGCACTGCGGCCCGCACCGCCAAGCTCGCGAGCCTCCCGCTCGGTTTCGCGGGCCGCGCCATGTCGGGATGGGGCAGACGGCTGACCGGGCAGCATGCCGACGAGGTCAACGCCGAGATGTCCGCGAAGGCCGCAGAGCAGTTGTTCCAGGTGCTCGGCACGCTCAAGGGCGGCGCGATGAAGTTCGGGCAGGCGTTGAGCGTGTTCGAGGCTGCGGTGCCCGAGGAGTACGCGGCGCCATACCGGGAGGCACTGACCAAGCTCCAGGCCGCCGCCCCGCCGATGCCCGCCAAGCAGACCCACCGGGTGCTCGACGAGCAGCTCGGCTCGGCGTGGCGTACCCGATTCAGCGCGTTCGATGACGAACCGGCGGCGTCCGCCAGCATCGGCCAGGTGCACCGCGCGGTCTGGCACGACGGCCGCGAGGTCGCGGTCAAGGTCCAGTACCCCGGCGCGGACGAGGCGCTGCGCAGCGACCTGCGTCAGTTGATGCGGTTCAGCAGGCTGTTCCAAGCGCTCGCACCGGGCACCGAGGTCAAGCCGCTGCTCGCCGAGCTGTCCGAACGCATGAACGAGGAACTGGACTACCGGGGTGAGGCGGATTACCAGCGCGCGTTCGCCACCGAGTTCGACGGCGATCCGCAGGTCGTCATCCCGAAGGTCGTGGCGAGCGCACCAAAGGTTGTCGTGACGGAGTGGGTGACCGGCACGCCGCTCGCCTCGATCATCGCGGACGGCGACACGGCCACCCGCAACCAAGCGGGCCGGTTGCTGCTGGAGTTCCATTACTCCTCGCCGGAACGGGTGCGGCTGCTGCACTCCGACCCGCACCCCGGCAACTTCATGCTCCGCGAAGACGGCACGTTGTGCGTGATCGACTTCGGTGCGGTCGCACGGCTGCCGCAGGGCATACCGCACGGCCTCGGCAAGATCACCCGGCTCGCCCTGGACGGCAAACAGGGCGAACTGATGGAGGTGCTGCGCGAGCACCGGTTCATCACGTCGACGACCAGCGTCAGAGCCGAGGATGTGCTGGCTTACCTCGCGCCGTTCACCGAACCGCTCGCGCACGAGACGTTCACGTTCAGCCGCGACTGGTTACAGAGCCAGGCGCTGCGGGTCGGCGACGTCGGCAGCAAGGACTTCCGCACCGGACGACTGCTGAACCTGCCTGCCGCGTACCTGCTGATTCACCGCACCACAGCTGGCAACACCGGCATTTTGTGCCAACTCGGCGCCGAGGTCGCGGTGCGCGAGATCGCCGAGAGGTGGATTCCCGGCTTCGCCGAATGACTCCCGGCGACCGGGTGACGTGCCGAGTTATCCACAACCGCCGCCGACAACGTGCCCGGTGAGCCAATCGCACCCGAAGTTATCCACATTTTCGATGATCCGCCCCATTCGCCGCCGCGCATGACGATGCTGGGGCCATGACGACCACGCATCGCACTCTCCGGCTCGCTCCCGGCGCCGTGCGGGACGGCATCGTAACCACGGCCGAGCTCCATGGCGCCGGGCTGAGCAGAGGCATGATCACCACCCGGTGCCGCCCCGACGGGCCGTGGCAGCGCCTGCTGCCGGGCGTGGTGATGCTGGCGAAAGGAACGCCGACGCGACGACAGCACTTGCGGGCAGCGGTCGAGTACGCCGGAAAAGACTCGGTCATCACTGGTGAGGACGCGCTGGCGGCCCACGGTCTCGCGGTCACACCGCAGCACGCGGTGCGGCTGCTTGTGCCGATCAGCAAACGACTGTCACCACGCGTGTTCGTCGTGCCGGAACGCAGCACGCGGCTACCCCAGCCGGTGTTCATCGACGAACTCCCGTTCGCACCCCCAGCGCGAGCGGCGATCGATGTTGCCCGCAGCGCCCCCGACGTCATGGCGTTGCGTTCCGTACTGGCCATGGTCCTGCACGACGGCTTGTGCACGCCGGCCGAGCTGTCCACCGAACTGGACGCGGGCAATCAGCGCGGCTCAGCCGCCGTCCGTGCCGCGCTCCGCGACTCCGACCTCCTCGCGGCGATGTTCCTGCACGCCCAAGCCAACCAGGTATTGGAAGCCGCTCCCCTACCTCGGCCACGCTGGCACGTCACGATCACCGACTACAAACACCACGTGCTGGGCTATGCGGACGCGTGGTGGGACGAGGTGGGCCTCGCCTGGCAGATCGACCGCACCGGACTGTCCCAGGACTCTCCCGCGCATCGACATCTGCCGCTGACGGCAGCGGGCGTGACCGTGGTTCGCACCAGCTCCGACGAGGTGCTCAGCGCCGAGAGCGACCCAGGGGTCAGAACCCAAATCCTCCGTTCGCTGGCGTCTGCGTTTCTGACCGCGGCCCGATGCGGTAACCGCCCCAATGTCCACGTGACCAGCGAGGCGGTGTCGAACGCGGCATGAAGCCGGCACCGAAAACCGGGGCAGACCCCGTGCTGGGACCTACCCCGGTCATGCTCAGCGTCGCGCGTGCTCCGCCCGATCGGCTGCCCAGCGGGACAACCGCTCCCAGGCGAGCGCTCTCCGTCGATATCGGTATTTCCGGCGGGCGGATTCGACCTCCGGTCGATACGCCGCCGACCGCAGCTCGACGTCTCGATGTTGCGATGTCACGAGCTGCTCCTGCAAACCATGCATGGCGATTGCTCCTCTGAAGTCACGTCGTTCACGTCAGGTTGTGACGAATGGAATGGATGTCACGCGGATTCAGGCGGCGCTGCTCCGCTGCTGTGGCACAGTCGCGTTCTTGCGCGGCCGACCCCGAGGCCGCTTGCGCGCGATGACCGCGCCCCGGTCGAAGATCTCGCCGCCCCAGACGCCCCACGGCTCGCCCCGCTCCAGCGCTCCGGCAAGGCAGGCTTCCCGGATCGGGCAGGGCGCGCACAACTGCTTGGCGCGTTCCAGGTCAGCGGGCGACTCCGCGAACCACAAGTCTGGGTTCCCCCGGTGGCATGGCAGGACGCACGCGTTGTCCAGCGCGTCGGCCGATTCCATTGACACCAACGCCGCCTCTGGCGTTGAGGCGGTTGCCGTTGCCATTCTTCGATCTCCCCTATCTCGTTGCGATGTTGTTGGTGCTGTTCGGACCATTCGTCCGCGGAACCTGGCACTCACAACAGGAAGGCCGCGGACCCAAGTGCGGTTCCGCGGCCTCGAAGGGGCTGATCTTCTGACTTACGTCAGATATCGAGCTCTAACGAGAGGTGGCGGAACGCATGCCTGCTTGGCACTGGTCGGCTTGACGACACGCGTACGGCGGAATGCCTGGTCGATACCCCAAAGAACGTCATGACGACGCGCCGACGGCGTGGCAGGAAAGCCACGCTCACCGAGGTTGGACATGCCAATACCCCCGCACAGTGGGGACTCGGGGGCCGCATAGGTCGCTGTCAACCTCATCGCTGGCCACCTCCTCACTGGTCGGGTTTCTGGTACGGGCGTTCAACCCGTTACATGCAGGTTATTCGCAGCCGCCACATGGGCGCAACGTATTTTTCGGGATTCTCCTGAAATTACCGCTGACCTGCGTGTTCACGCACCACAGCAAGGATGTCAGCACCGAAGCGGTCCAGTTTGGTCGCGCCGATTCCGGAGATCGACACCAGCGCGGTGTCGTCCGCTGGACGTTGCTCGGCGATCGCGATGAGCGTGGCGTCGGTGAAGACCACGAAGGCGGGCACTCCCAACTCGCGCGAGCGCTGCACCCGCCACTCCTTGAGCCGGGCGAGCAAGTCCTCGTCGATGTCGGACGGACAGTTCGCGCACCGGCCGAGTTTGACTTCGAGCGCGCCGGTCAGTCGGGTGTTGCAGATGCGGCATTTCGACACCGAGCGGTTCTTCTGCTGCGCGGACTTCGCCACGCGCGCGGCGGGGTGGTCTTCCGGCACGAGTCCATAGAGGAACCGGCTGCGACGTCTGCTCCGCCTGCCGCCAGGGTTGCGAGCCAACGCCCACGACAGCGAGATGTGCTCGCGGGCGCGGGTGACGCCGACGTAGAACAACCGGCGTTCCTCCTCGATCGCGGCGTCGTCGCCATCGGCGTGCTGGATCGGGAGAGTGCCATCGGCGAGCCCCACCAGGAACACCGCGTCCCATTCCAGCCCCTTGGCCGAGTGCAACGACGCCAACGTGACGCCCTCGACCGTGGGCGGATGCTGCGCCGCCGCCCGCTGCTCCAGCTCACCGACGAACCGGGGCAGCGACACCTCGCTGGCCTCGGTCGCGAACTCCTCCGCCAGTTCGACCAGCGACATCAGCGCGTCCCAGCGCTCCTTTGCCGCACCACCGGCCGGCGGCTTGTCGCTCAGCCCGACCCGGGCGAGCACGCCGCGCACCACGCCGGGCAGCTCCCCGTCCGGCGGGTCGGCGGCGGCCGTGCGCAACGCGGCCATCGCCTCACGCACCTCGCGACGGGCGAAGAACCGCTCCCCGCCCCGGACCAGGTACGGGATGTCCGCCTCGGACAGCGCCTGCTCGTAGGCCTCCGACTGCGCGTTGACGCGGTAGAGCACGGCGATCTCGCTCGCGGGCGTGCCCGCGCCGAGCAACTCCTTCACCCGGCGGGCGACGGCGGCGGCCTCGGCGTGCTCGTCGTCGTGCTCGGCGAAGCGGGGTTCCGGCCCGTCGGGGCGCTGCCCGACCAGCCTCAGCCGCGACCCGGCTGGCCGCGAGCGCGCAGCGCCGATCACCCGGTTGGCCAGCGACACCACCTGCGGCGTCGACCGGTAGTCCCGTTCGAGCCGGACCACGGCGGCCTCGGGGAACCGCCGGGTGTAGTCCAGCAGCGGCTGGGGCGAGGCCCCACCAAAGGAGTAGATGGTCTGGTTGGCGTCACCGACGACGGTGAGGTCGTCCCGCTCGCCCAGCCAGGCATCGAGCAGTCGAAGTTGCAACGGCGTGACGTCCTGGTACTCGTCGACGACGAAACAGCGGTAACGGTCGCGGAACTCCTCGGCGACCGAGTTGTCCCCCTCGATCGCGGCCGCGGTATGCAGCAGCAGGTCGGCGAAGTCGAGCACTTCTTGGTCGTTCTTCAGCGCCTCGTAAGCGCGGTAGACGTCGCGCACCCGCTCGGCGGGCTCGCTGGTGTCGCGGTGCAACCGCGCGGCGGTGGCCGGGTAGTCGTCAACGCCGATCAACGACGACTTCGCCCACTCGATCTCACTGAGCAGATCGCGCACCACCTCGATCTCGGTGCTCGCACCCACGCGCTGCGCCGCCCTGCCCGCGAGCCGGAACACGCTCTCGGCCAGCGGCCACGGCCTGCCGCCGACGACGCGGGGCCAGAAGTACTGCAACTGCCGCAGCGCGGCGGCGTGGAACGTGCGGGCCTGCGCGCCCTCGACGCCGAGCGACCGCAGCCGGGACCGCATCTCGCCAGCGGCCCGGTTGGTGAACGTCACCGCGAGCACCTGGCCCGGCGCGACGTGACCCGCCCTGACCAGGTACGCGATACGGTGGGTGATGGTGCGGGTCTTGCCCGTGCCAGCCCCCGCGAGCACGCACACCGGGCCGCGTGGCGCGGTGGCAGCGGCGCGCTGCTCCGGGTCGAGTCCGGCGAGCAGATCGGCTGTCGACGTGTCATTACCCACGTCGGCATCCTCGCAGACACCGCCGACACGGCCGCACGTATCCTGGCGGGTATGGCGGCATCCCAAGATAAAGAGGCCAAGAAGGCCGCGAAGCTGGCGAAGAAGTCCGGGCGCAAAGCCAAGCGCGCACAGATCTTCCAAGCGTTCTCCATGCAGCGCAAGGAAGACAAGGGCCTCATCCCCTGGATGATCGCCGTCTTCCTTGTCATCGCCGGGGTGATCTTCGGCATCGGCTTCCTCATCGGCATCCCGTGGCTGATGCTGCCGCTCGGCCTCCTCGCTGGCGCGCTCGGCGCGATGATCACGTTCGGCCGCAGGGTGCAGCGCACCGTCTACGCCAAGGCCGAAGGCCAGCCCGGCGCCGCTGCCTGGGCGCTGGACAACCTGCGCGGCAAGTGGCGGGTCACCCAGACGGTCGCCGCGACGACGCAACTCGACGCGGTGCACCGCGTGCTCGGCGGTCCTGGTGTCATCCTCGTCGCCGAGGGCGCGCCGCACCGCATCAAGGGTCTGCTCGCGCAGGAGAAGAAGCGCATCGCGCGGCTCATCGGGGACGTGCCGATCTACGACATCACCATCGGCAATGACGAGGGCCAGGTGCCGCTGCGCAAGCTCCAGCGTCACCTGATGAAGCTGCCGCGCAACCTCAAGGCCAACCAGGTCGACGCGCTGGAGGCGAAGCTGTCGGCGTTGGGCACCAAGGGCGCCGCCATGCCGAAGGGCCCGATGCCACAGGGCGCGAAGATGCGCAACGTGCAGCGGACCATCCGCCGGAAGTAGCGCCGACGTCGTGCGGTGAATGACGCTTTCCCTGCGATGGGTGCAGCGAAGGCGTCGTTCGCCGCGTCCTGCGCAGCGAAGGCGTCGTTCAGCGCATCCGGACGACGACGGTGCCGGTCGCGCGGTCGTGCCAGCCACGACTGTCGATGTTGCGGACCGCCGCCGGGATGATCAGGATCGTGAGCGCGCAACGGACGACGGCGCGCCACAGCCCGACGGAGTTCGCCCCGTCCAGCCTGCCGACGCGGATGCCGAGCAGGCCCATCCCTGGTGTGAAGCCGAAGAACGCGGCCGACGGCACGGTCAGCACCACCCACACCAGGATCGCAGCCGAGTTGAACGTGCGCATAACCTCGACGTTCCCGAAGTCTGGTGGCAGGAACAGCGCCGTGATCAGCGACGCGGCGACGAGGTCGAGCACGAAGGCGGCGAACCGCCGGAACCCGCCCGCGGCGCTGCCCGGCCCGGTCTCGGGGAGACCGAACTTCTCACCGGGCCACCGTGGTGGTGCCTCCGAGGAACCGTCCGCGCCGGTACCCGTGAGCCACGTCTCTGTCCATCTCGCCACAGTCTCAGGGTATGCGGCGTTCGGCGGCGCACCGCCGCATACCCCGTAATCAGCAGGTCACGCCGGAATTCACCCATTGAGGCGTAACGGCAGGCCCACCACGCGCGGCTCCGTTAACATCGGCGAAACATACGGGTGACGGTGGGGCAACACCTCACTCCTAGCGTGACGCAGAACCGCGACAACGGGGCGGCGGCGATCCTGCCTGACCGCAGGGCTTCCTTTCAGAGCCTCGCAAGCGACCGCAACAAAAGGAGCAAAAAGGCGTGTTCAACTCCCCACAAGAGGTCCTGCGCTTCATTTCCGATGAGGGAGTGAAGTTCGTGGACGTGCGTTTCTGTGACCTGCCCGGCATCATGCAGCACTTCAACGTGCCCGCGTCGGCTTTCGACGAGGACTCGTTCACCGAGGGGCTCGCGTTCGACGGATCGTCGGTGCGTGGGTTCCAGGAGATCCACGAGTCGGACATGCTGTTGCTGCCTGACCCCTACACGGCGCGTCTCGACCCGTTCCGGATCGAGAAGACGCTGATCATGAACTTCTTCGTGCACGACCCGTTCACGCGCGAGCCCTACAGCCGCGACCCGCGCAACATCGCGCGCAAGGCTGAGGAGTACCTGTCCGAGTCCGGCATCGCCGACACCGCGTTCTTCGGCCCCGAGGCCGAGTTCTACATCTTCGACTCGGTGCGGTTCGACAGCTCGGAGCGCGGCACCTTCCACGAGGTCGACTCGGTCGAGGGCTGGTGGAACACCGGCCGCGACGAAGAGGGCGGCAACCGGGGCTACAAGACCCGCTACAAGGGCGGCTACTTCCCCGTCCCGCCGGTCGACCACTACGCCGACTTGCGTGATCAGATCTCGCTGAACCTCGCCGACTCCGGGTTCACCGTCGAGCGCGCCCACCACGAGGTCGGCACCGCTGGCCAGGCGGAGATCAACTACAAGTTCAACACGCTGCTGCACTCGGCCGACGACCTGCAGCTGTTCAAGTACATCGTGAAGAACACCGCCTGGCAGGCAGGCAAGACCGCGACGTTCATGCCGAAGCCGCTCTACGGCGACAACGGCTCTGGCATGCACTGCCACCAGTCGCTGTGGAAGGACGGCCAGCCGCTGTTCTTCGACGAGTCCGGCTACGCGGGCCTTTCCGACACCGCCCGCCACTACATCGGCGGCATCCTGGCGCACGCGCCGAGCCTGCTGGCGTTCACCAACCCAACCATCAACTCGTACCACCGGCTCGTGCCGGGCTTCGAGGCGCCGGTCAGCCTGGTCTACTCGCAGCGGAACCGGTCGGCGTGTGTCCGTATCCCGATCACCGGCAACAACGCCAAGGCCAAGCGCATCGAGTTCCGGTGCCCGGACTCCTCGGGTAACCCGTACCTCGCGTTCGCCGCGATGGTCATGGCCGGTCTCGACGGCATCAGGAACAAGATCGAGCCCGCCGACCCGATCGACAAGGACCTCTACGAGCTGCCGCCGGAGGAGCTGGCGAACGTGGACCAGGTCCCTGCCGACCTCGGCGCGGTGCTCGACAACCTGGAGCGCGACCACGACTTCCTGCTCGAGGGCGGCGTGTTCACCTCCGACGTCATCGAGACGTGGATCGACTTCAAGCGCGAGCACGAGATCGACCCGATGCGGCTGCGTCCGCACCCGTACGAGTTCGCTCTGTACTACGACTGCTGAGTCGTAACGACGCTGAGCTGGGCGGGAGTCACCATGTGGCTCCCGCCCAGTTTTGTTTGTGCCCGGTGCGCTGACAGCTCAGCTCAGATCGCGAACCCGGCGTCGACGAACTGCTCCTTCGGGTTCCTGATGAGCTTTCGCCGGTCCAGGTCCATCAGACCGAGGACGCACTCGATCTCGGCGGCCACCGTGCCGTCGAGCTTGCGGATCTCCGAGTACATGCCGAATGTCTTACCGTCGCCGAACGTCACGTCCAACGTGACGTCGACGGTGTCGTCCTCGCGAAGCTCACGCCGAAACTTCACGCGGGTCTCCAGCAGCACGGGTGCGATGTTGCGGTCCGCGAACCCGTTGCCGTCGCCGCGAGCGGCGTGGAACCACTCCAGCCTGGCGACCTCGCCGTACTGGTGGTACACGGCGTGGTTGAGGTGCCCCAAGGTGTCCAGCTCGTAATGCCGCACCTTGATCCGGACCGAAAACTGCTCACTCACCCGGACACCTTAACGCCGCACCGTCGCCGTCCGACTAGCCGCGTGACGGGCCGCACAGGCAACGTTCAGGCGTCGTAAAACAGCCGGTCAACGACGGCGCGCGCCCTACGCGTCGTGCGACGGTAGGCATCCAGGAACTCGCCGGGGTCCTCCTCGGCCTCGTGGCCAAGAATGTGCGCCGCCGCGACCAGCTCCTTGCCCGACGTCGGGACCTGGTCCACCTGTTTACCGCGCACCAGCGTCGCCGCGTTGCGTACTTTGGTGGCCAGCAGCCACGCCTCGGTGAGCGCGTCGATGTCTGCCTGCTCGACTAGGCCCGCCGCCGCCAGTGCGGCGAGCGCGTCGAGCGTGGACGTCGTCCGCAACGCAGGAACCTCGTGCGCGTGCAGCAACTGCAGGAGCTGCGCCGTCCACTCGACGTCGCCGAGCCCGCCGGTGCCGAGCTTCGTGTTGGTGCGCGGATCGGTGCCCTTCGGTAGCCGCTCGGTGTCCACCCTCGCCTTGATCCGGCGCACTTCGCGCGCCTGCGTCGGTGAGATCCCACCATCGGGGTAGCGCACCGGGTCGATCATCGCTACAAATCGCTCACACAGGTCAGTATCACCCGCGATCGGCCGCGCCCGCAGCAGCGCCTGCGCCTCCCAGACCTCGCCCCACCGCTGGTAGTACGCCCGATACGACTCCAGTGTCCGCACCAACGGCCCCTGACGGCCCTCGGGACGCAGGTCGGCATCCACCGTCAGCGGCGGGTCCTGGCTGGGCGTGCCGAGCAGCCTGCTGACCATGCTCGCCACCTCGGTGGCGTAGCGGACGGCCTCCGCATCGCTCACGCCATCGCACGGCTCGCACACGAACAACACGTCCGCGTCGGAGCCGTAGCCCAGTTCGCCGCCGCCGAGCCTGCCCATGCCGATCACGGCCAGCCTGGCGACGTCCTCACCTTTGCGGCGTTGCGCGACGTCGAGCGTCGCCTGCAACACGGCGGCCCACACGCTCGACAGCGCCGCGCACACCTGGGGCACCGGCATCAATCCGAGCAGATCCGCGCAGGCCACGCGTAGCATCTCGTGCCTGCGCAGCGAGCGCGCCGTGGGGACAGCGCTGTGCACGAACGTATGCCGCGCGACGGCCTTCCGCAGCGAGACCGCGACCTCGTCCGGGTCCTTGCCGGTCAGTTCGTCCGGTTTGCCGAGCAGCCGCAGGACCTCCGGGGCACGCATCAACAGTTCAGGGATCAGCTTCGACGTCCCGAGCACCGTGGTCAGGTTGTCGACAACGGCGCCCTCGTCCCGCAACACCCGCAAGTACCAGGGCGTTTCCGCCAGCGCCTCGGACACCTTGCGGTACGCGAGCAGGCCGCCGTCCGGGTCGGGCGTGTCGGCGAAGCGGTCGAGCAGCACAGGGAGCAGCGTCTGCTGGATCGAAGCCCGTCGCGACATCCCCGAGGTCAGCGCCTTGATGTGGTTCAGCGCGCCGTCCGGCGCGGTGTAGCCGAGCGCGGCGAGCCTGCGTTTCGCCTCGTCAGTCGTCAGCCGCAGCGCCTCGGTCGGCACTCGCGCGACGGACTCCAGCAACGGCCGGTAGAACAGCTTCTCGTGCAGCCGCCGCACCGCCTGCAGCTTCTTGCGGAACTCGCCGAGCAGCACCTCCCCCGCCGACCGGCCGCGCTGCGGTTTCAGTCCGACGGACCGCGCGAGCCAGCGCAGTTCGTCGACGTCGTCCGCCTCGGGGAACAGGTGGGTGCGGCGCAACCGATGCAGTTGCAGCCGGTGTTCCAGCGTCCGCAGGAACCGGTACGCCGACTCCAGCTCCGCGACGTCCGACCTGCCGACGTAGCCGCCGTTGCCCAGCGCCTCCAGCGCTTCCATGGTCGACGCCGACCGCAGCTCAGGATCGGCCCTGCCATGCACGAGCTGGAGCAACTGCACGGCGAACTCGACGTCCCGCAGGCCGCCGCGGCCGAGCTTGAGCTCTCGGTCCGCGATGTCGGCGGGCACGTGGGCCTCAACCTTGCGCCGCATGCTCTGCACATCCGCGACGAAGTTCTCGCGTTCGGCCGCGGCCCACACCAGCGGCGTGACGATCTCGGCATACTCGGCCCCAAGTTCCGCGTCGCCCGCCACCGGACGAGCCTTGAGCAACGCCTGGAACTCCCAGGTCCGCGCCCACTTCTGGTAGTACGCGGCGTGGCCGTCGATGGTGCGCACCAGCGCGCCCGCCTTACCCTCGGGTCGCAGTGCGGCGTCCACCTCGAAGCAGGACGCGCTGACGAGCCGCATCATCCCGCTCGCCACCCGCGTCGCGAGCGCGTTGTCACCTTCCCCGACGAAGATGATGTCGACGTCGCTGACGTAGTTGAGTTCCCGACCGCCGGTCTTGCCCATCGCGATGACGGCAAGGCGCGTGGCATCGTCGTGGCCGCATTCCAGCCAGGCGGCGTCGAGGGCGACCCGCAGGACAGCCTCGGCGAGCTCGGTCAGCCAGGTAGTGACCTCGGTGTAGCTGGGCTGACCGAGGTCGGGCTCGACGAGGAACGCCAGGTCGGCCGCCGCGATCTTCAGCAGCAGTCCCCGGTAGCCCTGCCGCAGCGCGCGCATGGCGTCCTTGCCCTGGAGCAACGACCCGTCGTCACGCAGCGCCTCCCGCAACCGCTCGGTATAGCCGTCGACGCCGGTGCGTGCGGGCTCCGCCAGCCCACGCCAGGCGCCGGGGGTGCTGACCAGGAAGTCTGCGAGTGTGGTGGAGCCACCGAGCGTGGCGAGCAACCGAGCACGCAGGCCGACGTCGGTGTGCAGCGCGGCGTTCAGCTCGCTCCAGCTCGCGTCATCCGCCTCGCGCATGCGTTCGACGCCGAGCAGGGCGGCGTCCGGGTCGGGCACGCGCGACAGCGCGAGCAGCACCGGCACGCTCTCTTCGACCGGACCGGTCGCGTTCCACCAGCCCGCCGCGACGAGCTGTTCCTGCGCCCTGTCGTCGGTGAGCCCAAACCGGCCGGGCTTCGGTGCTACACGGTCCCGCGATGTCACCTGCGCCAGCCTAGTTGGTCGGACCGGCCGACCCCTGGCTCACCAGGCGGTATCACCCCGACGGTCGCGCCCTACGTATCCCCTAATGATGCGTAGTGGTGTGGGTGACTTCCCCGATGAGACGGCGTTTGTCGCGGCGCATGCTGGGGTATGGCTGGAGTAAGAAGAGGTGCGACATGACCGACCGAGAGCTACGACGACTGCAGGACGTCGCCGAGGGACACCTGCTGTTCCACACCGGTCGCTGGGGAGGGCCCGCAGGCTATCGCTGGCGTGGCCCCGACGGCGCCGAGGCGGGCACTGTCCCACCGTGGCAGGAGGAAGAACTCGACCGACTCCGCGATCTCGGACTGATCGCGATCGAGACCCGCCGGGGACCGTTCGACCGCCTCGTCACCATCACCTCACGCGGACTCAGCGCACTGCACGTCCCGCAGGCCGCCTGAGCGGCTCAGTGGAAGCGTACTGGAGCACAGGTCAGCGCTATCCGGCGAAGTCGATGTCCTCGGTCGCCACCGTCGCGGCCGTCCGCCCTGGAGCAGTCTGAAAGCTCCAGTACAGGTTCGTGTGGCTGATGACCTTGTCGGGCGACGGGGCTCCCCACGCCGTCTTGTCGCCGTTCGTGTGCGCATCGCCGACGACGATCGTGTCGTAGCCCCTGACGAACGCCCCGTGCAACGTCGAACGGACACACGCATCCGTCTCCGCCCCTCCGACGATGAGTCGCCCGACACCGAGATCCGCCAGCACGCGCTCGAGCACGGTGCTCTCGAACGAGTCACCGTAGTTCTTGTCGACGAGCGGTTCCGCGTCGCCGGGACTCAGCTCAGGAACGATCTGCCAGTCCTCACTCCCCTTCGTGAGCTCCTCGTCGGAGTGCTGGACCCACACAACGGGTACGTCCTCACGTCGCGCCTTCGCGACGAGGCTGTCCACGTTCGCGACGACCGCGTCGCGCTCATACGCGCCGGCGACCACGCCGTTCTGTACGTCCACAACGAGTAGTGCGGTATTCGGCCGATTCGCCAAGGTGGTCATGGCCTCCCCTTCCGTTGGCTGGTTCAGCAGCAACAGTAGGCGCACCCACCGACAATCAGGGGCGATCCGCCAAGAAATCCTGCGCGACGCAGAAAAGACTGAGGCCCCGGGAGAACGGTAACTCGTTCTCGACCGGGGCCTCAGTTAAATGATGTTCGGCGGTGTCCTACTCTCCCACACCCTCGCGAGTGCAGTACCATCGGCGCTGGCAGGCTTAGCTTCCGGGTTCGGAATGGGACCGGGCGTTTCCCTGCCGCTATAACCGCCGTAACCCTTC
>WHTY01000123.1 GCA_009377475.1 Actinophytocola sp. | reverse complement strand
GAATCTCGGCCGGGAAGTTCGGCAGGGTCGCGAGATCGTTGCCGAACGCCGCCGCCTCCGACGTGAAACGATCACCGGTGAGCTGCATGCCGTCGCCGGAGTCCCCCGCGAAGCGGATCACCACCCGATCCAGCTGGGTGACATCGGGGGTGTCGTTCGCGGGCGACGTCATTGTCTCGCGGCTCATGGGCGCGGCTGTCCTTCTCTTCTGCACGTGTGGCACCGGTGACAGTTGTGGCCTGCTGTCACCTTGGCGGTGCTGCTGACGCTCTGCCAGCTACATGTGCGCATGCTCACTATTCGAGGCTAGCTCGGTTCGTTGATCAGTGACCATCCGCTGCCGTGCTGTTCCAGTGAATGGACGCTACCGCCCACGATTGTAGAACATGTTCTAGTTTGACGGCTTCTCGCCGCTGATCTTGGCCTTCATCGCGGCCAGCCGCTCGGCGAACTCCGGGGACTCGATGGACCGCACCTGCGGCACGATCTCGGTGTCGACGGCGTCCGCGTGGTCGGTGAGCGTGCGGGTGGTCCGAATCGACGACTTGGTGTCAAGTACCAGGTTACGCGGTGCCGTTGCCGCGCCCTGCGCCAGCTCGACCGACGCGTCGACCAGCGCGTCGTGGTCGCCGTCGACGACGCAGTGCGCCAGGCCGCGCTGGGTGGCCGCCTCGGCGTCGAGGATCTCGCCGAACAACGTCATGGCGGTCGCGGTCTGCGGGCCGACGATCCGCTGCAGCATCCACGTCATGCCGCCGCCGGGATGAAGGCCGAGTTTGAGGAAGCGCGCGTCGAACCGCGCGGACGGCCCGGCGAGCCGGACGTCGGTGGCGAGCGCGAGGTTCAGTCCCGCGCCGACGGCGGCCCCGCCCACGGCGGCGATCGTCGGCAGCGTGCAATTGGCGACGGCGAGGAACCCGGCGTAGATGGCGCGCAGGCCCTCGTCCTTGGCCGCGCCGAGCGCGCTGAGGTCCGCGCCCGCGCAGAAGGCGGGCGGCGTGCCGGTGACGACGACGGCGTGTACGGACTCGTCGCGTTCGGCGTCCGCGACGGCGTTCGCGAGGTCGGCCGAGAGCGGCAGCGTCAGCGCGTTGCGTCGGTCGGGGTCGTGCACCGTGATGACGGCGACGTTGCGGTCGTGGGCCACCCTGATCTCTGCGGTCATGCGGCCTCCTCATGATGCGCGGCAAGTCGCGCCGGCAATCCAACGTCGGCCAGCATGGCGTCCGATGATTCGAACCTGCGAGCAGTTCTCATGGCGCGATCGTATCGGCGCGCGTCACCGGGGCACCGGTGGCCGCTCCAACAACGTCGACAGCACGACGGTCGACACCGTGCTCTCCACGATGTCCAGCGACCGGAGCCGTTCCAGCGCGGATTCGAGATGGTGGATGTCGGCCGCGCGGAGGTGGATGATCGCGTCCGCCGCGCCAGAGACGGTGTACGCGGCGGCCACCTCGGGCAACGATTCGACGTGCGCCCTGATGCGTGACGGCGAGACGTTGCCCCGGCAGTGCAGCTCGACGAACGCCTCGGTGCCCCAGCCGAGCGCCTGCGGATCGACCACGGCGGTGAAGCCGCGCAGGATGCCGGAATCGAGTAGCCGGTCCACTCTGCGCTTGACCGCCGGCGCCGACAGGCCGACGACCTTGCCGATCTCGGCGTAGCTGGCGCGGGCGTTGCTGAGCAGTTGCGAAACGATTCGCTGGTCGAGGGTGTTCATACGCAACACTTAGCAGATAAACACGCAAGATCAAGCAATTGTTAGCGCAAAATCTGCGTCGCTACATTCAGCGGCATGACGGCAGCAGCGCTTCCTACGTCCCGGTCCCGCTCGCGCACCCCCGAAACCCGCAGGTACTTGATGTGCCCGCCGAAGTTCTTCGAGGTCACCTACGCCATCAACCCGTGGATGGACCCGTCGAAGCCGGTGGACGTCGACCTCGCGATGGCGCAGTGGCAGGACCTGCGCGACACCTACCTCCGGCTCGGCCACACCGTCGAGGAGATCGAGCCGCAGTTGGGGCTGCCGGACATGGTGTTCGCCGCCAACTCGGGCACCGTCATCGGCGGGCGAGCGCTCGGCGCCAAGTTCCGTGCGCCGGAACGGCAGGCCGAGGCCGAGCTGTATCGGCGCTGGTTCGTCGAGAACGGCTTCGCCGACGTGGTGATGCCGAGCGAGATCAACGAGGGTGAGGGCGACCTGACCTGGACCGGCGACGTCCTGCTGGCGGGTACTGGCTTCCGCACCGCTCAGGAAGCGCACGCCGAGGCGCAGGAGGTGCTCGGCGTACCGGTGGTGTCGCTGCGGCTGGTCGACCCGCGCTACTACCACCTCGACACCGCGGTGCTGGTGCTGACGCCCGCGCGCGACGGCGAGCCGGCCGAGGTGGTGTACTACCCGGAGGCGTTCACCGAGGGCTCGCAGCAGGTGCTGCGGCGGATGTTCCCGGACGCGATCGTTGCCGGGCCGGACGACGCCGCGGTGCTCGGCCTCAACGGCGTGTCCGACGGCCGCAACGTCGTCCTCCCCGCGCAGGCGACGAAGCTCGCCGAGCAGGTGTCCGACCGGGGCTACGAGCCGGTCGCGGTGGACATGACGGAACTGCGGAAGGCAGGCGGCGGCCCGAAGTGCTGCACCCTGGAACTGCGCTAGTCGGCGCGTAAGTCGTATCCCTCGCGCCCCCACGCCGTGTTCGCCGCTGATTGACATGCGCTGACCGGAACCGTCACACTCTTGGTGCCGTATCAATCTGGTGTTGCCGATATGGCACAAGGAGTGCATGGTGATCGACTGCGACGTCCACAACAGCTGGCACTCGGCAGAGGTGCTGCTCCCGTACCTGCCACCCGCGTTCCGGGAGTACCTGCAACGCGGCGAACTCCCGGGACCACGAGGGTCATTCCCACACGCGCACCGGCCGTGGCTGCATCCCGAGGGCTTCATGCGCTACGACGCGGTGCCCGCGTCCGGTGCGGCGGCGGGCTCCGAGTACGAGCTGCTCCGCGAGCAGGTGCTCGACCGCTACGACGTCGACTACGCGATCCTCACCGGTGACGAGGCCATCGAGGCGTCCACGCTGGCCAACCCCTACTACGCCAATGCGCTGACCAGCGCCTACAACGACTGGCTGGTACAGGAGTGGCTGCCAGCCGACCCGCGGCTGAAGGGCTCGCTCGTCGTCGCCCCGCAAGACCCACACGGTGCGGCGGCCGAGATCCGTCGCATGGGCGACCACGACGACATCGTGCAGGTGCTGATGTCCAGCGGTTCCCAGCGTCCCTACGGCGACCCGTTCTTCCACCCCATCTGGGAGGCGGCCGCCGAGCTCGATCTTCCGATCGCGGTGCACCTCGGCGGCCAGGGCGGGCTCAACGCCAACCCGATCGGATGCGGTCCGACCACGTTCTTCTGGGAGACCCACGCCCTGCTGTGCGAGACCGGCATGGCGCACCTCGCCAGCACCATCGCCCACGGCGTCTTCGAGCGGTGGCCGAACGCGCGGCTGATCCTGGTCGAGTGCGGCGTCGCCTGGGTCCCGCCGATCCTGTGGCGCCTCGACGAGGACTACCGCGCGCTGCGTAAGGAGACCCCCTGGCTGCGACGGCTGCCGAGCGAGTACGCGCACGAGCATATCCGCATGACGACGCAGCCGCTGGAACAGCCGCGCTCCCCGGAGGCGCTGTGGCCCGCGCTCGATGACATCGGCGCGCGGGACATGCTGATGTTCGCCTCCGACTACCCGCACTGGGACTTCGAGGACCCGCGCTTCCTCCGGCTTCCCGAGTCGTGGCGCGAGCCGGTACTCGACGGCAACGCGCGCGACGTCTACGGCCTGCCGGCACGGGACCGCGTCAGCGAAGGAGCGGGCCGGTGAGGGGTGAACGTCACGTGGTGTGCCGCGCGTCCGAGCTGGCGCCCGGCGAACGCCGCATCGTCCGGCTCGGCGGGCGCAGCATTGGAGTGTTCAACGTCGGCGGCAGCTTCTACGCGCTCCACAACGGCTGCCCGCACAAGGGCGGCGCGCTGTGCGAGGGCCCCATCTGCGGGACAACGGTGGACGCATCGTTCGGCTACGGGCGCGACGGCGAGATCGTCCGGTGCGCATGGCACGGCTGGGAGTTCGACATCGCGACCGGCGTCGCCATCGCCGATCCGGCGGTGCGGGCGCGCACCTACCCGGTCGTCGTCGAGGACGGCCAGGTGATGGTCGTTGTACCAGGGACTACCCGAGCGAGAGGAGTCAGACGATGAGTGACGTCGATGTGCGGGTGGACACGTCGATCTGCATTGGCTTCGGCAACTGCGTCAGAACCGCGCCCGAGGCCTTCGCGTTCGACGACGAGCAGGGCGTCGCCACGGTGGCCGACCCGGCCGCCGTCGACGAGGAGCGGCTCGTGTTCGCCGAACAGGAATGCCCGACCGGCGCCATCTACGTCGACTGATCCGGGGCCGAGTAACCGAGCCGGGTGCTGACCTCGTCGGCCGCCGAGCACACGGCGCGCGCGAGCTCGCCGAGCTTGTCCTCCGGAACCCGGTACTCCGGCCCCGACACCGTGAGCGTGGCCACGCACTGTCCCATGTGGTCCCGAACAGGCGCGGCGACGCCGTTCAGGCCGGGTTCGAGGTCGCCGATCGAGGCCGCCCAGCCCCGCGAGCGCACCGTCGCCAGCTCCGCGCGTAGCGGTGGCGGCGGCTCGGCGGCGCCAAACGCGAGGAGCACCTTCCCGTCGGAACAACTGTCGAGCGGCGACCTGCGTCCTGTCCACTGCCGCGCACCGACTAGGTGCGTGCCGTCCACCTGGGCCAGGTTCAACGACTCGCCGTTGTCCAGCACCGAAAGCACCACCGTCTCGCCGGTCCGTTCGGCGAGGCGTCGCATCGGCTCACGCGCGTCGACGACGAGGTCGCGGGCGGCCATCGCGAGCATCCCGAGCCGGGCCACCTCGGGTCCGAGCCGGTAGGCGTCGCTGCCCGGCGCACGTTCCAGGAACCCCCGCTCGGCGAGCGTCGCAGTGAACCGCGAGACGTTGCTGCGGTGCAGGTCGAGCCGGGCCGCCAGCGCGCTCACGGTCAGTTCCTGGCCGGGGTGCTCGAATGCCTGTAACATCCGCAACGCGCGGTCGACCGTTTCCAGCTTCCTCGTCACAGGTGGCGCGTTTCCTCTCTGTGTCGCGCGGCGACGTGGCTCGTTTCGCCCGAGCCAGTCTACGACGGCCACGCGCTTCGCCGACCCTGGCGAGCCACAGCTATAGAGGGTTTCTATCCAAGCTATCAGGAACCGGTATCGGTCGCGGTTCGCTATGTATTGATTAGTTCCCGCCGTCGTGTCACGGTGAGCGCGCACCTGGCCGGAAACAAATGTAAGGGGTGTTCGGACGCATCGCGCTTACTGAATTGATGCAGGCGGTACTTTCTTGGCGAAGGGAATGCGATCCATGCGACGTCGACGACACCCGATACTAGCCGTATTGTCCGCGGCGCTCATCTCGTTATCGCTCGCGGCGTGCGGGGGCGGTCAGGGCTCGGAGGGCGACACCGAAATCGTCCTGGCGCAACAGCCGTGGGAAGACCTGTTGGTCGAGAACCAGATCGCCAAATCGGTGCTCGAGGAGCACGGCTACCGTGTGACGATCCAGGATCTGTCTGTTCCGGTAGCGGCCAACGGGATGTCGACGGGCCAGATCGACGCCTATCTCGGTAACTGGTGGCCGAGCCAGCAGAGTGTTTTCAAAAAGCACATCGACAACGGCGACGTCGAGGTGCTCGACACGCTTGTCGAAGGCGTGGCGTATGAACCGGCGGTGCCGAGTTTCGTCGCGGAGAAACACGGGGTTCGCTCGATCGCCGACCTCGATGAGAATCGGGCGGCGTTCGGCGGCGAGATCCTGGGTATCGAGCCGGGCACGCCGGGGAACCAGACCATCCAGGACGCCATCGACAAGGACGCGTACGGCCTTGGCGACTGGAAACTGGTCGAGTCGAGCACGCCCGCGATGCTGTCGGAAGTCCAGCGCAAGGTGAAGAACGAGGAGCCGGTGGCGTTTCTCGCCTGGGATCCGCACTGGATGAACGTGACGTGGGATCTGGTGTACCTCGAGGATCCGGAAAACGTCTGGCCCGGTGCTGGCGAGATTCGAGTCGCCGCGCGCGCCGGTTTCGCCGATGAGAATCCGGAGGCCGCGCGATTCCTCTCGCAAATGAAGGTGGACAAGTCGACCGCATCCGAGTGGATCTACCAGGTGAGCAAAAAAGATAAGACGCCGGAAGCGGTGGCGAGTGACTGGATCAGCAAGAACCAGGACCAGATCGACACCTGGCTGCAGGGCGTGAAATCCGCCTCTGGTTCCGAATAGTCGAAGCGCCGAAACAGCACCAGGAGGTCAGCCGTGAGCGAGCCGCACGGCGGCAGACATCACCTGCCCATCGCGGGACGTCCGCGCCAGCAGGTCACGTCGATGGACGTGCGGGAGCAGGACCCGCCCCACCAGCCCGCGCCACCGTTGCGGCCGCCAAAGGGTGCCCCGAACGTTGTCGTGATCATGATCGACGACATGGGGTTCGGCGCGCCCAGCGCGTTCGGCGGGCCGTGCGAGATGCCCGCCGCGGAGCGGCTCGCCGCGAACGGCCTGCGCTACTCCCGGTTCCACGTCACCGCCATCTGCTCGCCGACGCGGCAGTCGCTGCTCACCGGCCGCAACCACCACTCGGTCGGCATGGGTGTCACGACCGAGATGGCCAGCGCCGCCCCGGGCTACGACGGCATCCGCCCCCGTAGCGCCACGACCCTGGGGCAGGTGCTTGGCGGCAACGGCTACCGGACAGGGGCGTTCGGGAAGTGGCACCAGACTCCGGCGCGCGACGTCAGCCCGGTCGGGCCGTTCGATCGCTGGCCGACCGGCGAGGGTTTCGACTCGTTCTACGGGTTCCTCGCCGCGGAGATGAACCACTGGTACCCGGTGCTGTTCGACGGCACCACGCCGGTCGAGCCGTCGCGCACCCCCGATGACGGCTACCACCTCTCGGAAGACCTGGTCGACCGGGCGGTCGGCTGGATCCTCAACCAGCAGTCGCTCGAACCGGACGCGCCGTTCTTCGCGTACGTGCCGTTCGGCGCGACCCACGCGCCGTACCACGTGCCGAAGCCGTACCGGGACAAGTACAAGGGCGCGTTCGACCATGGCTGGGACCGGCAGCGCGAGATCACCCTGCAACGGCAACGGGAACTCGGCGTCGTCCCGCCGGACGCCGAGCTCGGGCCGTGGGCGGAGGGTGTGCCGCACTGGGACGAGCTGTTGGACGCCGAGCGCAAGGCGGCCGCGTCGCTGATGGAGCTCTACGCCGGGTTCGCCGAGCACACCGACGTCCAGGTGGGCCGCCTCGTCGACTCGCTGGAAGACATGGGCGTGCTGGACGACACCCTGATCTTCTACATCCTCGGCGACAACGGCGCGTCAGGGGAAGGCGGCATCGGCGGCACCCTCAACGAACACCGCTACGCCAGCGGCATCCCCGATTCGGCGGAGTTCATCAACGCCCACGCCGATGCGCTCGGTGACGACACGACGCACGCGCACTACCCGGTCGGCTGGGCGTTGGCGATGAACACGCCGTACCAGTGGACCAAGCAGGTGGCATCCCACTTCGGCGGCACCCGCGACGGACTCGTGGTCCACTGGCCGAACGGAATCACCGAGCGCGGCGGCATCCGGCACCAGTTTCACCACGTCATCGACGTCATGCCCACCATCATGGCTGCGGCTGGCATCCCCGCGCCGACCACGGTCGACGGCGTCGCGCAGCAGCCCATCGAGGGCACCAGCATGCTCTACAGCTTCAACGACGCCGCTGCCGCCGATCGGCACCGGGTGCAGTACTTCGAGATGGTCGGCAATCGGGGGATCTACCACGACGGGTGGATGGCGGTCACCCGACACGGGACACCGTGGGTGATGGTGCAGGACGGCCGCAGGCACTTCGACGACGACGTATGGGAGCTGTACGACACGAACGTCGACTGGAGCCAGTCCCGCGACATCGCCGCCGAGTATCCCGGCAAGCTGCGCGAGCTGCAGCAGTTGTTCCTGATCGAGGCCGCCAAACACAACGTCTTCCCGCTGGACGACCGGATGACCGAGCGGGAGAACCCCCGCGAGGCGGGCAGGATGGACCTGCTCGGCGACCGCAGCAGCATCACGTTTCACGGCCCCGGCCTGCGGCTGACCGAGGAGACCGCGCCGAACGTGAAGAACCGCTCCCACACCATCACGGCGTCGGTCGACGTCCCGTCCGGCGGCGGCATGGGCGTCCTCGTGGCGCAGGGCGGGCGGTTCGGCGGGTGGTCGCTGTACGTCCACGAGGGACGCGCGGCCTACGCCTACAACTATTTCGGCCTCGTCGTGCACCGGATCATCGCGCTCCCCCGGCTGTCGCCGGGGGAGCACACGATCCGGCTCGACTTCAGCTACGACGGCGGGGGCGTCGGCAAGGGCGGCACCGTGGCGCTGTCCGTCGACGGCGCGCAGGTCGCCGACGGCCGGGTTGACGCGACCATCCCGTACTACTTCGCGTTCGACGAGACCTTCGATGTCGGGCTCGACCGGGCCTCGCCGGTGACGGACGACTACGCCGTCGCGGACAACGCCTTCACCGGGACGTTGCACCGGGTGCGCTTGGACCTCGGCGACGACCTCTACAGCGACGCGGCGAGCGAGGACGAGCGCGAGCGGTTCCGCCTGACGCACGACTGAGCGCGGTCATGCGTCGTTCGGCCACCCCTTGACCAGGTCGACGAACGCCTGCGCCGCGGGGGAGATGTTCTGCGGCGACCACACGAGCGCGCCCTGGCGCGTCACCGGCGGATCGACCTGGACGACGATGGCGCCCTGCGCGGCGGCGTCGCGCGCCAGGCGTCGCGGTAGCAGGGCTGCGCCCGCTCCGGCGAGGACGAGCGGGACGATCGCCGCCCGGTGCGCGGTCTCCACGGCGATCCGGGGCGGTTTGCCGGTCATCGCGAGCACGCTGTCCAGGACGTTGCGGGTGGTCGTGCCACGCGGTGTCGTGACGTGGTTCAGCTCCGCGAGGTCGTTCAGCGGGAGGGCGTCCGTCGTCGGCGGGGTGCTTGGCGGGAGCACGGCGAGGACCTCTTGCTCCGGCAGGTCGAACGTGTCGAGTCCGGTGGCGGACACGTCGTGCTCGGTGAGCCCGACCTCGCACAGCCCGCGACGGACGATGTCCACGACGGCCGCGGCGTTCTCCGGGTCGATGACGCTGAACTCGACACCCGGATAGCGGTTGCGGAACGCCCCGACGTACGCCGTCAGCGGGTCGACGGCCAGCGTCGTGACCGCGACGATGTCGAGCCTGCCCGACACCAGGCCGGTGACCTCCTGCGCGGCGGTGAGCACCCGGGTGAAGTCCCGCAGCACCTGGCGGGCGGGGTCGACCAGCGCTTCCCCGGCGGGCGTGAGTCGCACGCCCCTACCCATCCGGCGGAACAGCGTCGCGCCGACCTCCTGCTCCAGCCCCCTGATGGCGTACGACAAGCTCGGTTGCGCGATCCGCAAGGCGTGTGCCGCGCTGGAGAAGCTGCCATGGCTGGCGATGGCAAGGAAGTACTCCAGCTGTTTCCGCTCCACAGTGACCGCCCCGTGTTCGATGTCGGGCATTCGACGTCCAGCGCGCTACACCATGTGGCATCACTGCTGCTTCGCGCAAGCGCCGTGTCCCCCGTTCACAGCGCCGTGTTCCTCGTTCACGACGTCGTGTGGTGCGAATCGCATTCGCATCCTGGTCGTTGAGGAAGGCATATGACGCATTGACGACAAGGAGACACACTCGATGCGCAGCCTTCTCAGCGTGGCGACGTCGATGGCCGTGGCCGCAGGGGTGGCGGTCGCCGCTCCGATCCCCGCGAGCGCGCAACCCGTCGAACCGGACAACGTCTGCATCGCGAGCGTGCCGGAGACCGACCCGCTCGAACCCGGCCCGGTCGACATCTGCGTGAGCGTGTTCCAGCCCGCCGGGGCGAGCAAGGACAACCGCGCCCCGGTGTTGCTGCACAGCCACGGCTGGGGTGGCAGCAGGACGTCGACGGCCGGGTCGTTCCAGCGCTACCTCGACGCGGGCTTCGGCGTGGTCAGCATCGACCAGCGCGGTTTCGGCGACAGCGGGGGGAAGGCGCACGTCGAGGATCCGGCGTTCGAGGGGCAAGACGTCATCAACGTCATCGACTACGTCGCCGGGCTCGACTGGGTGAAGCGGAACGGCCCGAACGACCCGGTGCTCGGCGCGCTCGGCGGGTCGTACGGCGGCGGCTACCAGTTCGTCGGCGCGTTCACCGAGTTGATGGAAACCGGCCGCACCCGTTTCGACGCGCTCGCGCCGCAGATCACTTGGTACTCGCTCAGCGAAAGCCTCGCGCCGAACGAGGTCGTGCGCAGCACGTGGGTGAGCGCGCTCTACGCCGCTGGCCTCGACGCGCACACGTCGACCGTGCACGCCGGGTTCGCGGAGGGACTCGCGACCGGCGACTGGCCCGCCAGCCAGCAGGAGTTCTTCGCCGACAACGGCCCGGCGTTCCACGTCGATGCGGGCAGGAAGCTGAACATCCCGGTGCTGCTGTACCAGGGCATCAGCGACAACCTGTTCCCGCTGGACCAGGCGATCAAGAACTTCGACCGCGCGCTGACCGACCGCGCGCGCCGCAACAGCATCCTCGTCGGCTACAACGGCGGCCACGCGCTGCCGAACGTCCTGCCGCTCGGCAGCGCGGTGTCCGGCGACGCCTGTTCCGAGCAGCTTGCCGGGAGCTACGAGGAGCTTGAGCTGCGGTTTTATCAGGAGAACCTGCTGGGCGCGCCGCGCACGCTCACCGGGCACGGGCGGTACCACATGATGACGTCCGGCGGCGAGTGCGTCAGCGTGGACTCGGTCGCGCCGACGACGGAGTCCGACCTGCCGGACATCACGACGACCACGGCGGCGGGGGTGCCGCAGGCGGTGAAGATCGCCGATGGTCCGCTGACGATCGCGGGTACGCCGCAGGTGCACGCCCTGGTCACGGCGCTGGGGCTGGACGCAAGGGCGTTCTTCGCGCTCAGCGTCGGGACGTCGCCCGCCGACGCGCAGGTGATCCAGAACAACGTCATGCCGCACCGCGAGGAGAGCATCAACCTCGGCACGCGGCGCAGCATCGAACTGCCGTCCGTCGCGGCGACGATCGGGGAGGGCGAGTCGCTGTTCCTCACCGTGAGCCCGACGTCGGACATGTTCGCCGTGCACGGCAGCCGCACCCCCGGCGGCCTGCGGCTGGAAGACGTCACCGCGAGCTTGCCGGTGGTGCCATAGGCACGTTCGCAGCGCCGGTTGAGGTGCAACGAAGGGCTTCTTACTTGCGTCTGGCGGGAGTAAGAAGCCCTTCGTGACACCAGACACCCCGCCCACCGCTACTCCGTATGGTCGAATACGAAGTGCGGAACTTGGTTTGACGGCGGGACGTTGAACGGCTGAGGTCACGTTCACGTCGGCTGACATGGGAGGGCCCGTGCACAAGCATCGCAACGGTCTGAAGACCGCGTTGCTGCTCGGCTTGATGAGCGCCCTCATCATCGGCATCAGCAGCCTGTTCGGCGAAGGCGCGCTGTTCATCGGCCTGCTCATCGCGGTCGGTATGAACGGCTACGCCTACTTCAACTCCGACAAGCTCGCGCTCCGGTCGATGCGCGCGCGACCGGTGTCCGAGGCAGAGCAGCCCGCGATGTACCGGATCGTGCGGGAGCTGGCGACGTCGGCGCGGCAGCCAATGCCGCGGCTGTACGTCAGCCCGACGCAGGCGCCGAACGCCTTCGCGACCGGGCGTAACCCGCGTAACTCGGCCGTGTGTTGCACCCAGGGCATCCTGGAGATCCTCAACGAGCGGGAGCTACGGGCGGTGCTCGGGCACGAGTTGTCGCACGTCTACAACCGCGACATCCTGATCTCGTCGGTCGCGGGCACGTTGGCCAGCGTGGTGACGTTCCTGTCGTACATCGCGATGTTCGGCGGCAATCGGGAAGGCAACCCGTTCCTCGGGCTGCTGTTGGTGTTCGTGGGGCCGATCGCGGCGGGGATAGTAAAGATGGCGGTCAGCCGTTCGCGTGAGTACCAGGCCGACCAGTCGGGTGCCGAGTTGACCGGCGATCCGCTCGCGCTGGCGTCGGCGTTGCGGAAGCTGGAGCGTGGCACGGCGGCGATGCCGCTCGCGCCGGAGCCCAAGGTCGTGTCGCAGTCGCACCTGATGATCGCCAACCCGTTCCGCAGCGGCGCGTCGCTGGCGAAGATGTTCGCCTCGCATCCGCCGATGGACGACCGCATTCGACGTCTTGAGGAGCTGGCGCGGCGGGAGTTGTGATCAGCCGGTGGCGCCCGCCGAGCGTGCCACGGACATGACGTAGTCGCCGTACCCGGACTTCGCCAGCTTGCGGCCGAGCGCGAAGCACTGGTCCGGGTCGATGTAGCCCATCCGTAGGGCGACTTCCTCCAGACAGGCGATACGCACGCTCGTGCGATGTTCCAGCACCTGCATGAACTGGCTCGCTTCGAGGAGCGAGTCGTGCGTGCCGGTGTCCAGCCAGGCGAATCCGCGTCCGAGGTCGACGAGCCGCGCGCGACCTTGTCGCAGGTAGGCGAGGTTGATGTCGGTGATCTCCAACTCGCCGCGCTCCGACGGGGTGAGGGCGCGCGCGATGTCGGCCACCTGATTGTCGTAGAGGTAGAGCCCGGTGATCGCCCGATTGGATTGCGGGTTGGCGGGCTTCTCCTCGATCGAGATCAGCGTGCCGTCGTCGTCGGCAACGCCGACGCCGTAGCGCTGCGGGTCGGTGACCGGGTAGCCGAAGAGCGTGCAGCCGTCGAGCCGGGCGACCTCGTCGCGGAGGCGGCTGGAGAAGCCCTGGCCATAGAAGATGTTGTCGCCGAGGACGAGCGCGACGTCGTCGTCACCGATGAAATCGGCGCCGATGAGGAAGGCTTCGGCAAGGCCGTTGGGGCTCGGTTGCTCGGCGTAGGTCAGCTCGATGCCGAGGTGGTGGCCGTCGCCGAGCAGCTTGCGGAACTGTGGCAGGTCGGTCGGCGTCGAGATGAGCAGGATCTCGCGGATGCCGGCCAGCATGAGCACCGAGATCGGGTAGTAGACCATCGGTTTGTCGTAGACCGGCAGCAACTGCTTGGACACGGCCTGCGTGATCGGATGCAGGCGCGTGCCGGTGCCCCCAGCGAGCACGATGCCCTTCATCGGCCTACCTGTAGTTTTCGAACTGGAGCGCGACGCCGAAGTCCTCGTTCTTCAGCAGCGCGATGACGTCCTGCAGGTGGTCCTTCTTCTTGCCGGACACCCTGAGCTGGTCGCCCTGAATCTGCGCCTGGACACCCTTGGGGCCTTCGTCGCGGATGAACTTGGCGATCTTCTTGGCCTTGTCCTGGGCGATCCCCTGCACGATCTTGCCGGTGATTTTGTGCACCTTGCCGGACGCCGCAGGCTCGCCGAGGTCGAGCGACTTCAGCGAGATGCCGCGCTTGATCACCTTCTCCTTGAACACCTCGGCGGCGGCGAGGGCGCGCTCCTCGGTCTCGGCCTCGATGAGGACCGACTCCTCACCCGTCCAGCTGACCGTGGCCCCGGTGCCCCGGAAGTCGAACCGGTTCGCCAGCTCCTTGGCCGCCTGGTTCAGCGCGTTGTCGACCTCCTGGCGGTCAACCTTGCTCACGACGTCAAATGACGGATCAGCCACGTGTTGTCACACCTCGGGGTAGTTGTGTGGAGGGGTTGTGGCCGCACTCTAGCGCGTCGGGCCTGCGTGACGCCGTCGCCGTCAGCGGACGCCCTCCCGGTGTCACGGCCGCGAACGGCATTCGGTACGCTGTGCTTCGCCGGTTCGACCGGTCCCGGCGGGTTGCCCGAGCGGCCAAAGGGATCTGACTGTAAATCAGACGGCTCAGCCTTCGGGGGTTCGAATCCCTCACCCGCCACCCAGCACAAACGCCCCGTTGACCAGCATGAACACGGTCAGCGGGGTGTTGTGCATTGTCCGAGTGAGTACGGGCATGTACGGCTCGATCCGGGGGAGAGGCGTTGCGCTTGTGCGGCGCGACCGAACTGCTTGTCGGGCCCGGCATGACGCCAACTGCAACGTTCGAGGTCGATGCCGACCAAGAGTCGGACCGGTCCTATTTCGAGCCCTTCCGGACCTACAACCCTGACCACATTGCCCAGGAGGTCGCCGGGCTGCTCAGCCAGTGGGAACCAAAGCCGATGGTCGGTATGTACGAGGGAAGCCTGCTGCGCCGGCGAGGCGCGAGCATGCTCCTCCGCGGCCACGGAATCATGTCCAGTTTCAAGGCAGAGGATTGGCTCGCCCTCAACCGTGGTCGCCAGGACTGTCGGTAGCGACGACGCCCGCACCGGGCGAGTTGCGCGACTCGCTGCTTTCCGCCTCTGTGTCTATCCGCGAGCTCGCGGTGCTGGTGACGGGCGTGGCAACGTTCGCGATGGTGTTGGGTCGGGTGTCCAGGCGAAGCTGAGGCAGCCGCCGATGATGCTGAGCAGCGTGCCGAGGAGGAAGCCGCCGAGGTTGGTGTAGATGAAGGCGGCGAGGGCGAGCAGCACGGTCGTGATGCCCAGCAGGATGCG
>WHTY01000141.1 GCA_009377475.1 Actinophytocola sp. | reverse complement strand
TGGTTCGGACGCACGAGTGTTCGTAACGGCCAAGGGTAAGGAACTCCGGCGGAACAACTGGCGTACGCGCGAGTTCTTGCCCGCGGTCGAAGCCGCCGGAATCAAGGTCGATGGGCTCACGCCGCACAAGCTCCGCCACACTGCTGCATCGCTGGCCATCGCGGCCGGGGCCGACGTGAAGGTGATCCAGCAGATGCTTGGCCATGCCGATGCAGCGATGACGCTCAACATCTACGGACACCTGTTCCCCGACCGACTCGATGAGGTAGCCGAGAGCCTCGACGTTCGACGGTGTGAGGTGCTGGAGAAACGGCGACCGGCCGCTTAAAAAGGACCGCCCCGGTGTGCAACATATGTGCAATGCACCGGGGCGGTCCTATGGTTTTATCGATCACTGCAGGCCTGTGACCTGGGAGTTTGGCGCGCCCCGAGGGATTCGAACCCCCAACCTTCTGATCCGTAGTCAGATGCTCTATCCGTTGAGCTAGGGGCGCTTGTCTTCAGTTTGTTCAGCTAGCAGGCTAGCTGATCGCTCGAACCGGCCAGCAACCGGGTGCTGATCGGCTCGAACCAGCGGAGGCTGCGGGATTCGAACCCGCGAGGGGGTGTTGCCCCCAACCGCATTAGCAGTGCGGCGCCATAGACCAGACTAGGCGAAGCCTCCCAGGCGGATGGCCAGTGAGCAACTACATTACATGTCCGCTCATGACCAACGCTACGGCCCCCCAACCGGGGTGTGGCGAGCGGCGCGTTCAACACAGGGCCGTCCGCCCCACCCCCGTCACCGGGTGGCGCCAGCTCCGGTAGCCCTGACAATGAACGGCTCCAGCGCCTTCGGGTTCGCCAGCGCGTCGGCGGAGACGGCCTTCTCCGGCCGCACGCCGCTGAGGATCTTCTTCACCGGCACCTCGCACTTCTTGCCGTTGAGCGTGCGCGGGACCTCGCTGACCTCGATGAACTCGTCCGGCACGTGTCGCGGGGAGAGGGCCGAGCGCAGTTCCTTACGCAGTCCGGGCTCGACGTCGGCGAGCGACGCACCCGGTGCCATCACGACGAAGCACAGCAGCTTGCCCTCGTCCTCACCGACACGCGTGGTGTCGATCACCAGCGAGTCCGCGATCTCGTCGCGGCCCTCGACCACCCGGTAAAACTCGGCGGTGCCCATCCGCACGCCGCCACGGTTGAGCGTCGAGTCGCTGCGGCCGTAGATCACCGACGACCCGCGCGACGTGATGCGGATCCAGTCGCCGTGCCGCCACACACCCGGGTACTCCTCGAAGTACGCCGAGCGCAGCCGCGACCCATCGGGGTCGTTCCAAAAGAACACCGGCATCGACGGCATCGGCTTGGTGATCACCAGCTCACCGACCTGCTCCACAACCTCATTGCCGTCCTCGTCGAACGCCGCGACCGCCGCGCCGAGCGCCCGGCAGGACAGCTCCCCGAGCCACACCGGAACGTCCGGCGACGCCCCCACGAACGCCGTGCACACGTCCGTGCCACCGGACACCGAGCAGATCTGCACCGGACGTCCGCGCTCGTCCCTGCCCAGCTCATCGATGATCCACCGGAAGCCCTCGACACTTAGCGGCGCACCCGTCGAACCCACCGCACGCAACGCCGACAGGTCGTGCTCCGCCGCAGGCTGCAACCGCTGCTTGAGGCACTGCTGAATGAACGGCGCCGACACCCCGAAGTAGGTGACGCGGTGTTGCTCGGCCAGCCGCCACAACGCGCTGAGGTCCGGGTAACCCGGGCTGCCGTCGTAGAGCACCACCGCCGATCCGACGAGCAGACCGGAAATCAGCAGGTTCCACATCATCCAGCCGGTCGTGGTGAACCAGAAGAACCGCTCACCTGGCCCGAGGTCCATCTGCAACGACAGCGACTTCAGGTGCTCCAGCGTGATACCGCCGTGCCCATGCACGATGCCCTTCGGCAGCCCGGTCGTGCCCGACGAGTACAGCACCCACAACGGGTGCTCGAACGGAACCGGATCGAACGCGAGCGGCGCGCCGTCGTGCTGGGCGAGCAGCGCATCCCAGTCGTGGGTATCCGCCACCTCCCCGGTACTCGCGTAGTCGATCAGCAACGTCCCGCGCAGCGACGGCATCTCCGCGCGCAACTCACGCACCGTGTCGGTGATGTCGAACGTCCGACCGCCATACATGCAGCCGTCCACCGCGACCAGTACCTTCGGCTCGATCTGGGTGAACCGATCGGCGATGGCCCGCACCCCGAAGTCCGGCGAACACGACGACCACACTGCGCCGAGGCTCGCCGCCGCCAGGAACGCGACCAGCGTCTGCGGGCAGTTCGGCGCGAGCGCCACAACCCGGTCGCCCATGCCGACGCCCAACGACGACAGTGCGGCCCGCGCAGCAGCCACCTGTGCGCGCAACTGGCCGTAGGTGAGCTGCGCCGTCCGCCCGTCTTCCCGGTGGAAGATCACGGCGAGGTCGTCGTCACGCTTCCCCGCCCCCGCGACACCGCCGGACAGCGCGTGCTCCGCGTAGTTCAGCGTGCCGCCGGGGAACCAACGCACCCCCGGCATCTGCTCGCCTTCGGTGACCGCCGTCGGCCGGTCGTGCCAGCGCACACCGCAGAACTCGGCCGTCGCGCTCCAGAAAGCGTCCAAGTCGGCCACCGACAACTCCCAGAGCTCGTCATAGTCGCTGACCTGCACGTTCTTCGTGTCGCGGAGCCACTGCCGAAACCGCTCGATGGCGGTGTCCGCGACATGATCCGCGTCAGGTCGCCACAGCACTTCCGGGGCATCGACGTGGGGATGGGACTGCGGTGTCATGCACCCTTCCTAGCCCATGCCCGCCGATACGCGCCAGACCCGACGCCGCGAGTGGGTACTCCCGAAGCGAATTGGCCCTGCGAGCGGAAACTCTGCAGGGTCAATTCCGCCCGTGAGCCGGTTGAGCTTGATTTGCTCGGTACGCACGCCGACAAAACCGCTAATCTCAACGCCGTACCTCACGTGGGACCCACGCAACCAACCGAGGTGCCACGAGCACCAGAGCAGACCAGGAGCTGAACCTATGCCCGTCTCGCCGCGCGCCGATCTCGACTCGCTGCCGGCCTACGTGCCGGGGCGCACCATCCCAGGCGCCATCAAGCTGGCCAGCAACGAAGTCCCGCAGAGCCCGCTTCCCAGCGTGCTCGACGTCATCGCGGACGCAGCGAAATCGGTCAACCGCTATCCCGACATGGGCGCGTTCGCGCTGGTCGAACGGCTGGCGTCGAAGTACGGCGTGAGCCAGGACCAGGTCGCGATCGGCTGCGGCTCGGTGTCGCTGTGCCAGCAGCTCGTCCAGGCGTTCTGCGCGCCGGGGGACGAGGTGATGTTCGCCTGGCGCTCGTTCGAGGCGTACCCGATCATCACCCAGGTCGTCGGCGCGCACCAGGTCACCGTGCCGCTCGACGACTCCTACACGCACGACCTCGATGCCATGGCCGCCGCGACCACCCCGAAGACCCGGGTCGTGTTCGTGTGCAACCCCAACAACCCCACCGGCACGGCAGTCCGCCGCGAGGCGCTCGAACGGTTCCTGGACACGGTGCCGGACGACGTCCTGGTCGTGCTCGACGAGGCCTACCGGGAGTACGTCACCGACGAGAACGTGCCGGACGGGCTCAGCCTGCTCCCCGGCAGGGACAACGTGGCGGTGCTGCGCACCTTCTCCAAGGCGTACGGTCTCGCCGGGCTGCGGGTCGGTTACCTCATCGCGAACGAGACCATCGTGGCGGCGACGCGCAAGGTGTACGTGCCGTTCAGCGTCAACTCCGTCGCGCAGGCGGCGGCGCTGGCCTCGCTCGACGCCGAGAAGGAACTGCTCGCCCGCTGCGTCGAACTTGTCGCGGAACGGGATCGGGTGCGCGACGGCCTGCTCGCGGCGGGCTACGACGTCCCGGAGGCACAGGCGAACTTCGTGTGGCTGCCGCTCGGCGACCGCACGGCCGACTTTGCCGAACACGCACTGGAGAGCAAGCTGGTCGTGCGGCCCTTCGTCGGTGACGGCGTGCGGGTCACCATCGGCACGCCGGAGGAGAACGACACTCTGCTGGCCGCCGCGACGTCGTTCCAGCGCTGACCGCGCTCGGGGCGGCACGCCACCGGTGCCGCCCCGGTCATCAGTCGAGCACCAGCTTGACGATGGCGACGACGGCGACGAGCACGATGACGGCGCGCAGCACGCGCGGCGGGAGTTTGCGGCCGACCTTCGCCCCGAGCAGGCCGCCGACCGTGGAACTGACCGCGAGCAGGCCGATCACCGGCCAGCTCACTGGAGCTTGAAAAGCGTATATAAGACCAGCGACCGTGTTGACGACCGCGGCGAGCACGTTCTTGACGCCGTTGAGCCGTTGTATCGGCTCGTTCAGGAACATGCCGAGCACCGCCATCAGCATGACGCCCTGCGCTGCGGTGAAGTAGCCGCCGTAGACGCCGATCAGTAGCACGAGGGCGAACAGGATCGGGCCGCCGTGCCGGTCGGCACTGTTGCTGCGGCGCAACACCCACCCGCTGATCTTGGGCTGGATCACCACCAGGACCAGCGCGAGGCCGATCAGCCATGGCACGACGGTCTCGAAGGTGTCGGGGGGTAGCGCCAACAGCAGGATGGACCCACCGATCGCGCCGATCACGGACCCGATGGCGAGCCGGGTCACCCTGCCCGCCTGGCCCGCCAGTTCCCTGCGGTAGCCGATGGAGCCGCTGATGGCGCCGGGGATGAGGCCGATGGCATTCGACGTCGTGGCCGTGACCGGCGGGTAGCCAAGGGTGATCAGCACGGGGAAGGTGACCAGCGTGCCGGACCCGACCACGGTGTTGATCATGCCGGCCCAGACGCCTGCCGCCGAGATCACCACCGCATGCCACCAGGTCACCGTTGCAGGCTAAGCCGATCTTGCCGCGGTCGCGATGCGGACGTGGCAGACCCCTCAGGAAAGGCAGGCCGATGCAGGATTGAACCAACACCCTCGTGGGTACCCGGTGATCGTCGTGCGAGTTATGGGCCGTGCGAGACGGGTCAGCACACGGCACAGTAGTTGCGAACAGCGATACTCGCGGCGAACCGTAAGTAGTCAGAGAATGTGGTGAAACGTGCCAGATCCACAACAACGCGCCAGGAGTGAGATAGGCGCGAAAGACGACATCGAAATGCGCCTCGGTGCGAATTTGGTCCACCTCCCGATCGTTCGCGCCGTTGCCGTCAATATCGCAATGCGTGCCGACTTCGACGTCGACGCCATCTCCGACCTCGAACTCGCCGTCGACGAGGCCTGCTCCTCACTGATCACCCATGCTGTCGCCGGCTCGGTGTTGGCGTGCCGCTTCACTATCGGCACCGACGACATCGTCTTCACCGTGACTGTCACCTCGGCAGAGGACGTGACGCCCAACGAGTCGACGTTCGGCTGGCGTGTGCTCACCACGCTGACCGACGACGTCACAAGCTGGGCGGATCAGTTGGACGACTCGTTGCATCAGGTGCACATCGAGTTCCTCAAACGTAGGCCGGTGGTTGCCCGGTGAGGCAGGCGGCAACAACATCGCAGCAGCGGCACTCGTCACACGAGTACGACCATCTGGTCCCGCTGTTCGAGGACCTTGCCGCCCTCGATGTCGACGATCCGCGGCGCGAGGCCATCCGGGACGAACTGGTCACGGGCTACCTCCCGTTGGCAGAGCACATCGCTCACCGCTTCGCGGGCAGAGGTACCCCCAAGGAGGACCTGATTCAGGTCGCCACCGTGGGCCTGATCAACGCGGTGGACCGGTTCAAACCAGACAAGGGCAGCGACTTCCTTTCGTACGCGGTGCCGACCGTCATGGGCGAGGTGCGCAGGCACTTCCGCGACACGAGCTGGGCGATGCGGGTGCCGCGCAGGCTGAAGGAGCTGCACCTGTCGGTGTCCGGAGCCAGCACGCGGCTCGCACAGCAACTGGGCAGGGCGCCCACGCCCGCCGAGATCGCCTCGCACCTCGGCATCAGCAAGGACGAGGTGTACGAGGGGTTGGAAGCTGGCCAGGCGTACCACGCGTCGTCGCTGGACGAATCGCTCGGCAACGACGGCGAGGGCATGCCGCTCGGGGAAGCGATAGGGGAGAACGACAGCGGCATCGAAGGCGTCGAGAACCACGAGGCCCTTGAGCCGCTCATCCGCGAGCTACCGGAACGGGAACGGCACATCATCGCGCTGCGCTTCTACTACAACCTCACGCAGACGCAGATCGCCGAGCGTGTCGGCATCTCGCAGATGCACGTGTCACGGCTGCTCAGCCGCACCCTCGCGAAGCTGCGCGAGGGGCTGCTGGAGGGCGACACCGAGGAGTCCGCGGCCGACGAATAGCCGCGCGAACCGTCCTACGCGGCGTAACGTAGCGCGGAATCAGCGCGGCGACGGAGACTCCGGCCTACCCTGGTGTCCTGATCGAGGGAAGGTGGGAGCGCATGCCCGAGCAGTTCGCGGAAGGCGTCAACGGCATCGACGTCTGCTACGAAACGTTCGGGCCACCGGACGGGGAGCCGCTGCTGTTGATCATGGGGCTGTCCGCGCCGATGATCTGGTGGGACGAGAAGTTCTGCCAGTTGCTCGTCGAGCGCGGCTTCCATGTCATCCGATTCGACAACCGCGACTGCGGTCGAACGTCGTCGATCGGCGGCTCGGTGAGCTTGCCCGCCGCATACCTCGGCCGCAAGACCGCCTACGCGCTGGACGACATGTCCGACGACGCGGCGGCGCTCCTGACGCGGCTCGGCATCCCGTCGGCGCACGTCGTGGGCGCGTCGCTGGGCGGCATGATCGGCCAACTGCTCGCCATCCGGCACCCGGACCGGGTGCGCTCGCTGACGTCGATCATGTCGCACACCGGCAACCGGCTGGTGTGGCGGCCACACCGTAAAGCGATGTCAATGCTGCTCACCGCGCCGCCGCGCGACCGCGAAGGCTACGTCGCGCATCACCTGCGGATGGCGAGCGTCATCGGCTCGCCCAGCTACCCGACCGACGAGAAGCGACTGCGCGAGCGTGCCGAGCACACGTTCGAGCGCGGCCTCAACCGGGCGGGCACCGCGCGCCAACTCGCGGCGGCGGTCGCCGCGCAGGACCGCACGCGGATGCTCAAACGGCTGCGGCTGCCGACGACGGTCATCCACGGCGCGGACGATCTGCTGATCAACCTCGGCTGCGGGCTGGCGACCGTGCGTGCCGTCCCCGGGGCCGAGCTGCACGTCATCAACGGCATGGGCCACGACCTGCCCGAGCCGCTGTGGCCCCGATTCGCCGACATGATCGAGCAGACCGCGCGGCGCGCCACGCCCCAGGTTAGAAAGCCAGAGGTGGGGTAACCCACCGCGGTGACACCGATTCTCCGGTTGCCGCCGAGCGATCAACGGGGGAAGCATGGACCCCAAAGGAGGTGCCGACACCGTGATCGAGCCAGCCGACGACCGCGACCGCGAAATGCCGGAGGACCCCCAAACTCGTCCCGAAAACGCGGTGGACGCGCTGGAGGAGCGCGTCTTCGGCGAGCGCGCCGAACAGCGGCGCGACGAGGACGACACCGACGAAGCCGTGTTCCGGCAAGACATCGACACGCAAGACCCGGACAATCCGAACGCGGGTCCAGACGAGCCGACGGAGTGAACGGCTTGACCTCTAGTTGACTCGAAGTTCTACCGTGGCCGTGACAGCTCACCACTCCTTCGACCACGACCTCATCCTGGAGAAGTGGTGAGACCGGGCCGCTAGCGCGTCGCGAAGTCGTCCAGCGCGGCGACGATCCGCTCCCGCAGCGCGTCGCTGCCCGTGTGTCCGGAGTCGTCGATGACGAACAGCTCCGCATCCGGCCAAGCCCGGTCCAGCAGCCACGGCGTCTCCAGCGGCCCGCTGAGGTCGAGACGGCCGTGGATCAGCACGCCGGGGATGCCCGCGAGGCGGTCGGCGTTACGGAGCAGTTCGTCGTCGGCCAGCCACATGCCGTGCGAGAAGTAGTGCGCGCAGATCCGCACAAATGCCAGCAGTGCGTCGGACGGCCGGTCGCTGTAGACGTTCGGGACACCGTTGGGCTCCAGGGAGATGACGGCGTCTTCCCACGCGCACCAGTCGACGGCCGCCCGCGCCCGCACGTCGGCGTCGGGATGCTCCATCAGCCGGGCATAGGCGGCGAGCAGGTCACCGTCGCGTTCGGACTCCGGAACACCCGCGCGGAACCGCTCCCACTGCTCTGGAAAGAACCGACCTACGCCCCGGTACAGCCAGTCGATCTCGCGCTGCCGCGACATCGTGACGCCGGGGATGACGATTTCGGACGTCCGATGTGTATTTCGCTCGGCGTAGGCGAGGATCAATGTGGACCCCCACGACCCGCCGTACAGCAGCCAGCGGTCGATGCCGAGGTGTTCGCGTAGCCGCTCCATGTCGGACAGCAGGTGGTGTGTGGTGTTGTGCCGCATGTCGGTCGCCGGGTCGCTGGCGTGCGGAGTGCTGCGCCCGCAGCCGCGCTGGTCGAACAGCACGATCCGGTACCGCGCCGGGTCGAACACGCGCCGTGGGCCAGGACCACACCCGGAACCAGGCCCGCCGTGTACCACCAATGCCGGTTTCCCGTCGGGGTTGCCGCATTCCTCCCAGTACACGAGGTTGCCGTCGCCGACGTTGAGCATCCCGTGCCGATAGGGCTCGATCGGCGGGTGCAGCACGTCGTCAGCCGCCATGATGCCGGACGTTAGTGGTCCGCTCGTCGATGACGCGACGCATTTTGCCCAACGACCGCTCCAACGTGTCTGGCTCGGTGACGTCGACGGCGGCACTCACGCCGACGCTGTCCTTCACCCGCGCGACCAGCTCGTTGGCGGCGGCACGACGCTGGTCCGCCGACGCATCGGGGTCGGCCTCCACCCGCACGGTCATCCGATCCAGACGGTCCGCTGTGGACAGTACAAGTTGGAAGTGCGGCGACAGCCCGTCGATCGGCAGCAACAGCTCCTCGATCTGCGTCGGGAAGACGTTCACGCCGCGCAGGATGATCATGTCGTCGCTGCGGCCGGTGACCTTCTCCATCCGCCGGAACGCGGGCCGCGCGGTGCCCGGCAGCAGCCGCGTCAGGTCGCGGGTGCGGTACCGAATGATCGGGAACGCCTCCTTGGTGAGCGACGTGAACACCAGCTCGCCGCGCTCGCCCTCGGGCAGCAGGTGTCCCTCGATCGGGTCAATGACCTCGGGATAGAAGTGGTCCTCCCAGATGTGCAGGCCGTCCTTCGTCTCGACGCACTCCTGCGCGACGCCGGGCCCGATCACCTCGGACAGCCCGTAGATGTCGACCGCGTCGATGTTCATCCGCTCCTCGATCTCGCGGCGCATCTCCTCGGTCCACGGTTCCGCGCCGAAGATGCCAACGCGCAACGACGTCCCGCGCGGGTCGATGCCCTGCCGCTCGAACTCGTCCAGCAGCGTAAGCAGGTAGGACGGCGTCACCATGATGATCGCGGGCTCGAAGTCGGTGATGAGCTGCACCTGCCGCGCGGTCATGCCGCCGGACGCCGGGACGACGGTGCAGCCCAGCCGCTCCGCGCCGTAGTGCGCGCCGAGCCCGCCGGTGAACAGCCCATAGCCGTACGCGACGTGCACCAGGTCGCCAGGGCGCCCGCCCGCCGCGTGGATGGACCGCGCCACGACGTCCGCCCACATATCCACATCCGATTGGGTGTAGCCGACGACAGTCGGTTTGCCCGTGGTGCCACTGGACGCGTGGATGCGACTGACCTGGTCCCTTGGCACGGCGAACATGCCGAACGGGTAGTTGTCACGCAGGTCCTGTTTCGTGGTGAACGGGAACTTCGCCAGGTCGTCCAGCGAGCCGCAGTCCTCCGGCCGCACACCCGCCTCATCGAACTTCCGCCGATACGCTGGCACGTTGTCGTAGGCGTGACGCAACGTCCATCGCAGCCGTTCGAGCTGGCGTTCCCGCAGCTCGTCCGTGCTCAGCCGCTCCGCGTCATCCCAGTCCGTCATGCCTCTCCGTTCCGCTCGATGGTGCGGCTCCTGCCGCGAAACTCCGCGATCACCGTGCCGCGCGCGCCGTCCTGGCCGTCAGTGCCAGCGCGCCGCACGGTGACGTCGTAGATCCCGTTCCGCCCGAACCGCGTCCGCTCCTCGGCGGTGGCGACCAGCACGTCACCCAACTGGGCGGACGCCACGAACGACACCTCCGCGCCAGCCGCGACGGTGACCGGGCCATGGCTGTTGCACGCGCATGCGAACGCCGTATCCGCGAGCAGGAAGACGTAACCCCCGTGGGCGATGTCGTGGCCGTTGACCATTTGGTCGGTCACGGTCATCGTCATCACCGCGCGCCCCTCGGACAGCTCGGACAGCTCGATGCCGAGCGCCCGCGACGCCTTGTCCGCGGCCAACATCCGTTCGGCCGCGTTCCGCGTGTCCGCCGATGAGTCCACCACCGCTCCACCGCCTCACTACCTGACCGAATGGTTGGTAATTGACTTGCGCGAGGCCAGTCAACGGCAGCCTGACCACCGCTGTCAAGCGTGTGCGGACGCCGCCAGAGGCGACGGGCACTTCGCCAGGTTCCTTGTTCACGCAACCGGACACACCGCGTCAAAACCGGCACCAAGCGCGCAAGAAGCCTGGCGAAGTACCCCTTTCCCTCGCCCCGTCATCGCGCTAGCATGAATTACTGAACACTCGGTAAGTAAATTGCTCCCGAGCAAGCGTGAAAGGTCGCCCATGAGTCCCCTGTGCAGCTACGTATCCGGCACCTGGCACACCCCAAGCGACGCGGGCACGCCCGTGCACGACGCCGCGACCGGCGATGAGATCGCGCGGGTGTCCACCACCGGCATCGACATGGCCGCCGCGCTGGACTACGGCCGCCGCGTCGGCGGCCCCGCGCTGCGCGAGCTGACGTTCCACCAGCGCGGCGCGCTACTCAAGGCGCTCGCCTCCCACCTGCGGGAACACCGGGACGTGCTGTACGCGCTTTCCGCCAAGACCGGCGCGACGCTGGGCGACTCGAAGTTCGACATCGACGGCGGCATCGGCGTGCTGTTCACCTATTCGAGTAAAGGCAGGCGGGAGCTGCCGAACGACACCGTCTACCCAGAGGGCGTCGTCGAGCCGCTGAGCAAGGGCGGCACGTTCGTCGGCCAGCACATCCTCAGCCCGATGCACGGCGTCGCGGTGCAGATCAACGCCTTCAACTTCCCGGTGTGGGGACCGCTGGAGAAGTTCGCGCCCGCGTTCCTCGCCGGGATGCCGTCGCTGGTCAAGCCCGCCAGCCAGACGGCGTACCTCACCCATCGCCTGATCGAGCTCATCGTCGAGGCCGGCATCCTGCCGGAAGGCTCGCTGCAACTGGTGTGCGGCAGCGCCGGTGACCTGCTCGACCACGTCACCCCACAGGACGTCGTGTCGTTCACCGGATCGGCGTCCACCGCGAGCCAGCTCCGCGCGCACCCGAGCATCGTGCGCAACGCCGTGCGGTTCAACGCCGAGGCGGACTCGCTCAACCTCTCGATCCTCGGCCGCGAGTCCGCCAAAGGCACGGCCGAGTTCGACCTGTTCGTTAAACAATATTGGCTATCCATATCGATGCAGTACCGCGAACCGCGTTATGTGGCGGTTCGCCAGGGCCGGTCGAGCGGCGCGGCGGCGAGCGTGCCGGGCCACTGGCGTGGGCCGGGCGGTGTGTGCTTGCGGTCGGTCTTGTGTGGAT
>WHTY01000010.1 GCA_009377475.1 Actinophytocola sp. | reverse complement strand
CAACGTCGCGTTCAGCAAGCCACCGATAGGCAAACGGGGCTACAACGAGGACGAGGTGGACGCCTTCCTCGACTTGGTGGAGACCGAGCTTGCCCGCCTGATCGAGGAGAACAACGAGCTGCGGCAGCAGGTCGAGCAGCTTGACGCTGAGCTGGAGGCCGCGCGCAGCGACGCGCAGTCCTCCGCCGCTCACGCGCCGAGCCCGCCGCCGCCTGCCCCGCCCGCGCGCCACGAGGAGCCGCCCCGGCGGCTGGCGTCGGTGCCGAACCCGCAGACGGCGCTGGAGCAGACCCAGGCGCACGCCGCAGCGCTTGCCGGTCAGGCCTCCGGCGAGTCGGGTGAGCCGAACGTGCAGGCCGCCAAGGTGCTCGGGCTCGCGCAGGAGATGGCCGACCGGCTGACCGGCGAGGCCAAGGCCGAGTCCGACGGCATGCTCTCCGAGGCCCGCGCCAAGTCGGAGCAGCTGCTCTCCGAGGCGCGCTCGAAGGCCGACGCGATGGTCAACGAGGCCCGCACCAGAGCGGAGACCATGCTCAACGACGCGCGGACCCGCGCGGAGACGATCGAGCGGCAGTCGCGTGACAAGGCGACGTCGATGGACCGCGAGGCGCAGCGCAAGTACACCGAGTCCATGAACAGCCTCAACGCTGAGAAGGACGCGCTCAGCAAGAAGATCGACGAGCTACGCACGATCGAGCGGGAGTACCGCACGCGCTTGCGTGGTTTCCTCGAATCGCAACTACGCGAGCTCGACGACCGCGGTTCCGCCGCGCCCGCCTCGGCGGCCGCGTCCAGCGGATCCGAGAACGGCCCCGCTGGTGGCAACCAAGGATTTTCGTTCGGCCCGCGCGCGGAGGCGGGCTGACGCGACGCACTGACCCTCACGCCGGTTCCGGTCTCTCATATCGGGAGACCGGAATCAGCCTTGTCACCGCCTTTTCCGGCCACTCGCGGCGGACCGTGCCACACCCGGGTGTCATGCGCCTGGCCGCGCTGTCTTGTGTGATGTAATTCGACGTGCTTTCTCTCGTGTTGATCTTGGTGCTGGCGGCGCTCGCGCTGCTGGTCACCGCGCTGATCACCGCGTCGTCGCTGTGGGCGTGGGTGTCCATCGGCGCATCGGCGCTCGCCGCGGTGGCGTTGCTCGTGGACTGGTTGCGTCGGCGCGCGCAGCAGCGCGCGGCGGTCCACGCGGCGGGAGAGACGTCCGATGAAGCCGACGAGACCGCCGCCGGGGACGAGCCCCAGGCCGATGAGACCGTCGGGGACGACGCCGAGCGCACCGTCGCCACGGCGGGCACCGCTGACACGATCGAGGGCGCCAACCGTGCCGACGGCGCTGCGGAGGAAGCCGACACCGCCGAGCGGACGCCGGAGCTCGCAGAGCCCGCCGCGCGTTCCGCCGTCACCCGGCACGACCCGCACACCCCGCCCGGCGAGGAGGACACCGACGCCGCCGACCTGCTGATGGTGTCCGAGCTCGACCACGAGGTGCTGGTCATCGACGAGCAGCCCCGCTACCACCTGGCGGAGTGCGGCTGGCTTGTCGACAAGGACACCATTCCGATCGCGGTGTCCGAGGCCCGCGAACTCGGCTTCACCCCGTGTGTCCACTGCGGTCCCGACGCGGCGCTGGTGGCGCGCGCGAGGAAGAAACAGAAGCGTTCGCTGGGCAAGTTCGGCCGCGAGTAGTCGACGTTGCTGGCGTCGCCACGAGCACCGTCCTCGCGCACGCAGGCCAACGCCGTCACCTCTAGTTCGCGCGCAGGCCTACTTCGCAGCCCAGCCTCGCCGTAGAGTTGATCTTCTTTGCTCCCTGTGTGACGAACCGAACCGGTCGAAAACGGGCAAAATCTCGCCACTCATGGAGCAAGGAAGATCAACTCCGCGCACGGGCGAGCCCAAGGGCGCCTTCGGTACATATTCGGTGCCCAAGGCCACCTTGGGCTCGCTCAGCCGGGCGGCCCGACCCGCGCCGACCCGGCCCGCGCCGAGACGGCATCCCCGCGCCGAGACGGCACCACCTCACACCGGAACACACCCTCGGAACAACTCGGTTGCCCTACGGCGTTAACCTGGAGTCACCACGGCAGTGATCCGGCCATCACCGGGGAGCCATCCGGAAGAACGGGCAGCGCGGCTGCCTCACTAGACCCGGACGGGAGCGGCCCGTCACCGCCGCACGACGAGAGGTCCGCGCCAGGTGCGCGGACAAGCGGGGTGGTACCGCGGAGCGCAGGCCAAGAGTGTGCGCGTCGTCCCCGCGTGGCGATCAGTGACGATCACATGCGAGCACGACACCCGCGAGGAGCACGACCCATGCCGTACCCGAAGGTCAGCCACGGCGACGATGGCGCCGTTCCCGCGCAGCCGTCCTTCCCCGAGCTCGAACAGGACGTGCTGGCGTACTGGTCGAAGGACAACACCTTCGAGGCCAGCGTCGAGGCGCGCGAGCCGGGCGAGCACGGCGGCAACGAGTTCGTCTTCTACGACGGCCCCCCGTTCGCCAACGGCCTCCCGCACTACGGTCACCTGCTCACCGGCTACGTCAAGGACGTCGTGCCGCGCTACAAGACCATGCGCGGACGCCGGGTGGAGCGCCGCTTCGGCTGGGACTGCCACGGCCTGCCCGCCGAGGTCGAGGCCGAGAAGCAGCTCGGCATCTCGCACAAGAACGAGATCGAGGCGATGGGCGTCGCCGAGTTCAATGACGCCTGCCGCGCCTCGGTGCTGCGCTACACCGGCGACTGGGAGGAGTACGTCACCCGCCAGGCCCGCTGGGTCGACTTCGCCAACGACTACAAGACGCTCGACGTCGACTACATGGAAAGCGTCATGTGGGCGTTCAAGTCGCTCTGGGACAAGGGCTTGGTGTACGAGGGCTTCCGCGTGCTCTGGTACTGCTGGCGCTGCGAGACGCCGCTGTCCAACACCGAGACCAAAATGGACGACGTCTACCGGCAGCGGCAGGACCCCGCCGTCACCGTCGGACTGCGGGTGAGCTCGGACAACCCCGACCTGGACGGCGTCCGCGCGCTGGTCTGGACGACGACGCCGTGGACGCTCCCGTCGAATCTCGCCGCAGCCGTGCACCCCGAGGTGGCCTACGTCGCGGTGCGCGGCTCGGACGGCGAGCGCTACCTGCTTGCCGAGGCGCGCGTGGCCGCGTACGCGCGTGAGCTGGGGGAGGAGCCGGAGGTGCTGGCCCGGTTCGTCGGCGCCGACCTGTTCGGCACCCGCTACACGCCGCCGTTCGACTTCTTCGCCGGGCAGCAGCCAAACGCGCACCAGGTCCTGCTCGCCGACTACGTCACCACCGACGACGGCACCGGCATCGTCCACATCGCACCCGCCTACGGTGAGGAGGACAAGGTCGTCACCGACGGGGCGGGCATCGAACCGGTCACCCCGGTCAACGCGCGGGGCGAGTTCGACTCCCAGGTGCCGCCGTACGAGGGGCAGCAGGTGTTCGCCGCCAACAAGGCGATCATCGCGGACCTCAAGGCCGGGGGCGTCGTGCTGCGCCACGAGACCTACGACCACCCGTACCCGCACTGCTGGCGCTGCGACAACCCGCTGATCCAGCGCGCGGTGTCGTCCTGGTTCGTCGCCGTGACGAAGTTCCGCGACCGGATGGTCGAGCTGAACCAGCAGATCAACTGGGTGCCGAGCTACATCCGCGACGGCCAGTTCGGCCGGTGGCTGGAGAATGCCCGCGACTGGGGCATCTCCCGCAACCGGTACTGGGGTTCGCCGATCCCGGTGTGGGTCTCGGACGACCCGGAGTACCCGCGCGTCGACGTCTACGGCTCGCTGGACGAGCTGGAGCGCGACTTCGGCGTCCGGCCCACCGACCTGCACCGGCCCCACATCGACGAGCTGACCCGGCCCAACCCGGACGACCCGACAGGCAAGTCGACGATGCGCCGGGTGCCGGAGGTGCTGGACTGCTGGTTCGAGTCCGGGTCGATGCCGTTCGCGCAGGTGCACTACCCGTTCGAGAACGCCGACTGGTTCGAGCACCACTACCCGGGCGACTTCATCGTCGAGTACAACGGGCAGACGCGCGGCTGGTTCTACACGCTGCACGTGCTGGCCACCGCGCTGTTCGACCGCCCGGCGTTCCGCAACTGCGTCGTGCACGGCATCGTGCTGGGCGACGACGGGCAGAAGATGTCCAAGTCGCTGAAGAACTACCCGGACGTCAACGAGGTGTTCGCACGCGACGGCGCGGACGCGATGCGCTGGTTCCTGATGGCCAGCCCGATCCTGCGCGGCGGCGACCTGATCGTCACCGAGCGGGGCATCCGGGACGCGGTGCGCCAGGCCGTGCTGCCGCTGTGGAACTCGTACTACTTCCTCGCGCTGTACGCCAACGCCGAGGGCGTCGAGGGTCGCGTGCGCACGGACTCGCAGCACGTGCTGGACCGCTACATCCTCGCCAAGACGAACGAGCTGGTCACCGACGTCGAGTCCGCGATGGACGGCTACGACATCGCGAGAGGTTGCGCGCTCGTCCGTGAATTTCTAGAGCTGCTCACGAACTGGTACGTGCGGCGCTCCCGCGACCGGTTCTGGGCGGGCGATGCCGACGCGATCGACACGCTGCACACCGTGCTCGAAGTGACCTGCCGGGTCGTCGCGCCGCTGCTGCCGCTGACGGCGGAGGCGGTCTGGCGCGGGCTGACCGGTGAGCGCTCGGTGCACCTGGCGGACTGGCCGCTGCTCGACGAGTTGCCCAGCGACTCCGCGCTGGTATCCGCGATGGACAGGGTGCGGCAGGTCGCCTCCTGCGCGCTGGCGCTGCGCAAGGCCAACACGCTGCGGGTGCGGCTGCCGCTGTCGCGGCTGCTCGTCGCCGCCGAGGACGCCGACCGGCTGCGTGGCTTCGCCGACATCATCCGCGACGAGGTCAACGTCAAGTCCGTCGAGCTGACAACGGACGTCGTCGAGCACGGTGGCTTCGAGGTCGTCGTCAATGCCCGCGCGGCAGGGCCGCGGCTCGGCAAGGACGTGCAGCGGGTGATCAAGGCCGTCAAGGCGGGGGAGTGGTCCAGCACGCCGGACGGCGGGGTCGTCGCGGCGGGCGTCGAGCTGCGCGAGGGCGAGTACGACCGCAAGCTGGTGTCGAAGGATCCGGGCGCGGCCGAGGCGCTGCCCGGCGGGTTGGGCCTGGTGGTGCTGGACACCGACGTCACGCCGGAGCTGGCCGCCGAGGGCATCGCCCGCGACCTGCTGCGCGTGGTGCAGCAGGCCCGCCGTGAGGCGGGGCTGGACGTCTCCGACCGGATCGCGCTCACCGTGGACGCCCCGGAGGACGTCGTCGCCGCCGCCCAGGCGCATCAGGAGTTCCTGGCGAGCGAGGCGCTGGCGCGCGAGGTCTCCTACGGCGCCGTCAAGGACACCGCGGGCGCCGAGGCGTTCGCCGGCACCGTCGGGGACGGCGTCACGGCGCGCGTGCGGGTGGCGAAGGTCTAGCTGGGCCACGCGGTGAATCCCGGCGGCGCGGCTCGGCCAGCGGCAGGCGCGCGCACCGGGCACGCGGTCCGGCTGTGGCCGCTGGCCGCACTGACGGTCGTCATCACCGCGCTCGGCGCGGCGGGCGCGCTGCCGGTCTGGCCGGGACTGCCGCACCTGGTTGCGCTGCCGCCGCTCGACCTCTACACCGACCTGCGGGTGTTGCTCACCCGTGCGACGTCGGTGCCTGGCTTCGTCGCGGTGCTGGCGTTGGTCTTCGCCGTGCGGGTCGCCGTGCTCGCCGCGATGCTCGGTGGCATCACCACACGGCGGTTGCGGTTCGCCGCGCTGTGCTACGCGGTCGCCTTCCTGCCGCTGCTGCTCGCCGCGCAGGTGAACCACATGGCGTACGCCCTGCTGTACTCCAGGGCGTTCTGGCCGACGGTGGCGGTGGTCGCCGCCGTCGTGGTGCTCGGTGCCGCCGTGCCGTGGCAGGGCACGACCCGGCTGCGTTCCGCGCTGCGGGCGACATGGCGCGGTGGCCTGCGCATCGGCGTCGTGCTGGCCTACGCGGCGGCGGTGATCGCGGTGGGCGTTGCCGCACACACCTGGTCGGGGCTGGCCGTGCCGCTGGTGCCGGTGTCGGCGCTGCTGACCGGGGTGACTGTCCGCCTGCTCGCCCGACCGCCACGGCCAGGGGCCTACGTGCGGCTGGCCGTGGCCGTGGCAGCGTTCGTCGTGGCGGCCAGCGTGTTCGTCGTCACGAGGCCAGTGACGCCCGCGCCGGTCCCCGCCCCGAGGGAGGGCTCGCTGCTGATCATGTCGGGCATCAGTTCGTCGTCCGGATACGGCGCGGTGTTCCACATGCCGCCTGAGCGGTTCGGCCTGACCTGCGACCAGATCTACTACTACTCCTACGCGGGCAAGGGCGACGGACAGCCACGGGGCGACGCGCGGTGCCCGATCCGCACCGGAGCGCCGTACTCCTGGCAGCACACCGGCAGGCCGATGGCGGAGCAGGTGGCGGCCTTCGCCGACCAGGTGCGGGACCTGCCTCGGCCGCTGACGGTGGCCGGGCACTCCCACGCCGCCTGGGTCGCGTGGCAGGCGGTGTCGCGCGGCCTCGCCCCCGAGGTCGACGCGCTGATCCTGATCGGGCCGTTCAGCGAGAGCACACATGGCTACCTCGACGCGGGTGAGCGCGGTCAGGGACGTGTCGCGAGCCTGCTGCTGCGAGAGTTGCTGCCACTGACCGACCTGGTCGACTTCCGGTTCGACCCGGACGCGCCCGCAGTGCGCGAAACCCTCGCCGACGCCGTGGCCATCGAGCGGATCTTCGCCACCCCGCTGCCGCCGAATGTGCGCGCGATCAGTGTGACCTCCGCGACCGACCTGCCGCTCATGCCGCACGGCTGGCGGCTGCCGGTCGAGCGCAACGCCTGCCCGGTCCGCGAGGCCCATCCGTACCTGCCCACGTCGGATGCGCTGTATCGGGAGGTCAATCGGTTCCTCGACCGGCGACCGCCACCGCCGTGCCCGGCGTGGCGGACCTGGGGAGCGGCGATGAGCTGGCCGTTCGGCGTGCCGCCCGCCGACGCGTAGCACCGGGACGCGCCGCTGATCACAAGAACGGGCCGCTGATGACGTCATCAGCGAGAATGTGGGCTGAAGCGGCAGGCGTGACTGGGAGGTGTGGTGGAGCAGCTCCCGATCATCCTCGGCCTGAGCGCGGCCGTGCTGCTCGCGGCCGTCCTCGCGGTGCGGGTGTCCATCACGCTGGGCTTCCCGTCGCTGGTGCTCTACCTCGGCATCGGGGTGCTGCTGGGCGAGGCGGGCCTCGGCCTGCGGTTCGACGATCCGGAGCTGACGCAGGCGCTCGGCATCGCCGCGCTGGTGATGATCCTCACCGAAGGTGGGCTCACGACCCGGTGGAGCGACGTGCGGCCGTCGCTGGGTCCTGGCCTCGCGCTGTCGACGTTGTCGGTGGGCGTCAGCGTCGCCGTCATCGGGGCAGCCATGCACCTGCTGCTCGGGTTGGACTGGCGGATCGCGCTGCTGTGGGGCGCGGTGCTGTCCTCGACCGACGCCGCCGCCGTGTTCAGCGTGCTCCGGGGCGCGGGCATCAGCAGACGGCTCGGCGGCACGCTTGAGCTGGAGTCCGGTCTCAACGACGCCCCGGCCTACATCCTGGTGGTGCTGCTCGCCTCGGCGGAGCCGGTCAGCTGGCTGTTCCCGCTCACGCTGCTGTACCAGCTCGTGGCTGGCGGGCTCGTCGGCGTCGGCCTCGGGTGGGTGGGCGCGTGGACGTTGCGGCGGGCGGCGCTGCCCGCGACCGGCCTGTACCCGCTCGCGACCGTTGCGGTGTGCGTGCTGGCGTTCGCGTGCGGCCAGCTCGTGGAGGCGTCCGGCCTGCTCGCGGCGTACGTGTCCGCGCTCATTCTGGGCAACGCCAGGCTGCCGCACCGCTCGGACACCGTGTCGTTCGCCGAAGGGCTGGGTTGGCTCGCGCAGATCGGGCTGTTCGTGCTGCTCGGCATCTTCGCCTCGCCGGAGCGGCTGCTGGACTCGATCGTGCCCGGCCTGATCACCGGAGCGGTGCTGCTCCTGCTGGCGCGTCCGCTGTCGGTGCTGTTCGCGCTGCTGCCGTTCCGGGTGCCGTGGCGGGAGCAGGTGTTCGTGTCGTGGGCGGGACTGCGGGGCGCGGTGCCGATCGTGCTGGCGTCGATCCCGCTCGCGCAGGGCATCGACGGCGCCGACCGGCTGGTCGACACGGTGTTCGTGCTGGTCATCGTGTTCACGCTGGTGCAGGGCGTCACGATGACGCCGCTGGTGCGGCTGCTCGGGCTTGCCGAGCGGGCCGAACCGGCGGAGCTGCAAGTGGACGCCGCGCCGTTGGACGAGCTCGGCGCGGAGCTGTTGCAGGTCAGGATCCAGCCGGGGTCGCGGCTGCACGGCGTCTACCTGCCGGAGCTGCGGCTGCCGAGGGGCGCGTCGGTGAGCCTGATCGTGCGGTCCGGGAAGGGGTTCACGCCGCAGGACTCCACCCGGCTGCAGGAACGGGACCAGCTCTTGGTGGTGGCGACGGCGCGGGTCCGGGACGCCGCCGAGCGCCGCATCAGGGCGGTCGACCGGGCGGGCAGGCTCGCCCGCTGGCGGGGCGAGACCGGCGGCTGAGCGCGCGCCGGGGCCGTGCGCGGGCGCGTCAGGTGGCCGGGCGCTGCCGGGCACGGCCGGGTGGTGGACAATGGCGGGGTGAACTCCGAGCAGCTACCCCGGCGCAGGGGCGGTCTCGTCGCCCTGATCGCGCTGATCGTCCTCGGGCTCGACCTCGCGACGAAGATCCTCGCGGTCGCGGTGCTCGAAGGGCAAGAACCCGTCCGCGTCCTCGGCGGCGCCCTGTACCTCCAACTGCTGCGCAACCCCGGCGCGGCGTTCTCGATGGCGACCGGAATGACCTGGCTGCTCGCGCTGATCGCGATCGTCGTCGTCGGCGCGATCATCTGGCTTGCGCCGAAGCTGCGCTCGACGGGCTGGGCGATCGGCCTCGCGCTCATCCTGGCCGGCGCGCTCGGCAACCTCATCGACCGGATCTTCCGCGCGCCCGGCGTGCTGCAGGGCCACGTGGTCGACTTCGTCTCGGTGTTCGCGCCCAACGGCGAGGTCTGGCCGGTGTTCAACGTCGCAGACTCCGTCATCGTCTGCGGCGGCATCCTGATCGTCGTGCTGACGTTTCTCGGCAAGGAGTTCGACGGCACCGTGAGCAGGCGACGCACGCAGCCGGTGGCGGAGGAATGAGCGGTTGGGAGCTGCTGCGCCTACCGGCGAAGGTCACAGAGCGGGAGATGGCATGAGCGCGCGGATGCTGCCGGTGCCCGACGGCCTCGACGGCATGCGCGTCGACGCGGGTCTGGCGAAACTCCTTGGGTTGTCCCGTACCGCGGTCGCCGAGCTGGCGACGGCGGGTGACGTCCTGCTCGACGGCGCGCCAGCGGGCAAGTCGGACCGGCTCAGCGCGGGCGGGCTGCTCGAGGTGACGCTGCCGGAGCCGGAGCGCGCGGAGCCGGTGGCCGCCGTGCCCGTCGATGGCCTGCGGGTGCTGCACGAGGACGACCACATCGTCGTCGTGGACAAGCCGATCGGGGTCGCGGTGCACCCCAGCCCCGGCTGGGCGGGAACAACGGTCATCGGGGGGCTCGCCGCCGCGGGCATCCGGATCTCGACGTCCGGCGCCGCCGAGCGGAAGGGCGTCGTGCACCGCCTTGACGCGGGCACGACCGGCGTCATGGTGGTCGCCAAGAGCGAGTACGCCTACAGCGTGTTGAAGCGCGCGTTCAAGGAACGCACCGTCGACAAGGGCTACCACGCGCTGGTGCAGGGGCACCCCGACCCGAGCAAGGGCACCATCGACGCGCCGATCGACCGCCACCCGAAGCACGACTACAAATTCGCCGTCGTCGCCGGCGGCCGGGAGAGCGTCACGCACTACGAGCTGTTCGAGGCGTTCCGAGCGGCGTCGCTGGTGCGGGTCAAGCTGGAGACCGGCCGCACCCATCAGATCCGGGTGCATTTCGCGGCGCTGCGCCACCCCTGCGTCGGGGACCTCACCTACGGTGCCGATCCCGTACTGGCGCGCAGGCTGGAGCTGACGCGGCAGTGGCTGCACGCCCACTCGCTCGGCTTCGCCCATCCGGACGACGGCCGCTGGGTCGAGTTCGTCTCGGAGTACCCGGAGGATCTGTCCGCCGCGTTGGAGCGGCTCCGGTCGGAGCGGTGACGCCCGGCGCGGCGCGGCTGGTGCCTTACCCGCGTGATCGTGAAGTTCCGCACGTCGCTTGCAGCCTGATGTCCAGGTTCCGTAGGAACGTGTAGCCGTATGGTCCATTCTCCAAGCCGTCCAGCAGCGACTTCGGTAGGTCGTCGGTGATGCGTGTGGACCGGGATGCCGCAGCCAGCGCGATCGTCGCGACGGTGTCGACATCGCCGGTGTAGGCGACGCTGGTGTGGAGGACGTCGCTCAGGCTGGCGCCCACGGTGAGGGCGGTGAGCGCGGCTCGGACGCTCATCCGACCTTGCGGGCCGACGCGACCGTGCCATGGTCGCGCCCAGTCGCCAGCGCCGCCTGCCGCGCGCAAGCGCTCGTCGATCCAATTGCCGATGCGAGCCATCGGGCCAACGTCGTAGTGGCAGTAGTGCACGGCGAGGGCCGCGGCCTGTGCGGCCTCGATACCGTCCGGCGTGTCGTGCGTGATCCGTGCCTGGACGTCGGCGTAGTGCAGCACGTCGGAGACCTCGGACAGTAAACCGATGGGTCCGGCGCGCATGGCTGCGCCGCTCTTGTCGCTGGCTGGGTTGATCCTGGTGAGCAGGTCGTGGCCGTCCTCGACGTGGAGCAGCAGTTCATAGAATCGACCGGAGTACCCGACACGTCGGGCGCGATGAAATGTTTCGACGAATCGGTGAGCCACCCGCTGTGGTGTCCACGGCTCACCGGACACCAGCGCCTCCGCGATGGCGATGCTCATCTGGGTGCCGTCGGTGTAGCAGCCGGGGCGTAGGTCGAGGTGCGTTGGGTGCTGAACGTAGCCCGCAAGCGTGTTGTGTTCAACGACGAACGCGGGGTCGGCGTACTCGAAACCATAGTCATCTGGACCTCCTCTAGTTCCCGGAATTTCTCTGACGCCATATCAACGTGCGTCTAAGCGGAGGGCCTCATCACATGTCATCTTTCGACGAAGATCCTCGCGGTCGCGGTGCTCGAAGGCCAGGAACCCGTCCGCGTCCTTGGCGGGTTTGTCTACCTCCAGCTGCTGCGCAACCCTGGCGCGGCGTTCTCGATGGCCACCGGGTGATGATCTGTGGCCCAGGAGTCCGAGGTCGCGAAGCTCACCGACGACGCGGGCTGCGGGGCCGGTCGTCCCGGCGACGCCGTCGAGAAGTTCTTCCGTAGGTGACCGGAACCTTGCTCGCGGGCGGACCGTTGTTTTGAGGTTCAGTAACAAATGTGCTCACCCGCCTTATCGCTGACTTACAAGATTTTGGTGCCGCCGCCGATGGGTTCGGTCTCGGTCTTGTCACGATGGTTGACGTCACCCATTCGGGCACAGAAAACTCACGCGACACGTGAACCGGCTGTGCTGGCTCGATCGTTTCTCGCTACCTGTGATGGTTCACGGAATTGACCCCTGCAACAGGCGTAATCGCAATGGAGTGATGCATGAGTCCAATGGAATCAGATCGTCGAACATTTCTCACTCGACTGGGGTGGTTCGGCGTTCTGGCCAGCGCGGCGGTGCTGGTGCCGACTGCCGCTAACGCCGTCTCGGTCGGTGGCACGACACTGCCGAATTCGACACTCGATCTCATCCGGAAGGCTCTGAAGGAGGTGTCCAGGGACACCTACAACGGCCTCGCCGTGTTCACTGTGCCCGGGCCGGATGCGTACTCGACGCAGCAGGGCACGCCGCGCGAGGAGGCGGGCGCGCTGGAGGCCCGCACCGCCGACTTCATGCTGCACGCGCTCGACAACTTCGTGCCGTTCCCGGATGAGGTGGTGCGGCCGATCGCCGCGGCGCTTGCGCGCGGCCTCGCCGACGTCCCGCTCGCGCTGCCCGGCATCGACCTGTCCGATGTAGACTCGCTGGGCGAGGCGGTCGACGCGCTGCTGGTCAACGACGAGGAGATGCCGCTGTCGCTGGTGGTCACGTTACTGCTGAACTTCCTTGCCCTGCAGGTGAATCCGGCGACGAAGAGCGGACGGTTCGTCGCCCCGTTCTGCCGGCTGAGTTATGCCGAGAAGGCGAACGCGTTCAGCCTGCTGGAGGGTGCGGACTCGGATCTCGTCGCCGTGGTAGACGGCGAGGTGCCCGAGCCGATGCGCGGGTCGGTGTCCGGGGTTGGCAAGTACCTCGGCGGCTCGCTGATCAGCTTCACCACCTTCGGCGCCTACTGCGAGTGGGCGACGTTCGACCCCGGGACAAGGTCGGTCGGCAGCGAACCGGTCGGCTGGCGTAACAGCGACTACGACCCCGGCGTGCTCGACGGCTGGGACGACATGCAGGGCTACTACCAGGGTCGCAAGGCGGTGGCCGCCTGATGCGCGACGTCATCGTAATCGGCGCTGGCGGCTGCGGCCCGGTCGCCGCGAAGGAACTGGCCGCGCAAGGACTGGACGTTCTGCTGCTCGATGGCGGGCCGCGGCACGCGGACCCGCGCAAGGAATGGAGCCTGCTGGAAAGCGACGCGAACCACCTGCTCACCGGATATCTTCGCGCCGGACCGGAAGACCGGTCGAAACCGGCGTGGTATCGCGAATTGCCGCAGAACTCCTTGCTGTGGCAGGTCGCCGGAGTCGGCGGTACGACCAAGCACTACTTCGGCAACTGCCCGCGCGCCTATCCCGGTGTGTTCAACGACTACAACGGACCCGATCGGGACAATTACGACGTCGGGCACCGCTTTCCATTCGGTTATCGCAGCCTGGTGCCGTACTACGAGTGGGTGGAAGCGACGCTGCCCGTGCATACCGCGCCGATGGGCACCAAGGAGACCGTCTACTTCGCCGGCTGCGAGACACTCGGCCTTCCGGTGCAGAAGACCAAGACTACAACCGAGGCGTCCTACCGGCCGCAGGAGAACGCCATCCTACCGCCCGGTGGCAACGCCGGTCGGACCACCGACCCGGCCAAGCTCGTCTACCCGCTGGCCACCGGCTGCACCATGTGCGGTCACTGCATTCAGGGCTGCATGCAGCCGATCGACGTCCCCCGCAACCAGACGGCCCGGCGCTCGACGGACAACAGCTACGTGCCGATGGCGCTGACCGCGGATGTCTGGTCGGCAGGCGGCAAGGCCGTCACCCTGATCACCGACGCGATGGTGACGAAGATCCACACCGGTCAGGTCGACGGGCAGCTGTCCGCCACCGGCGTGACCTGGCGGGACAACGCGACGGGCGACAAGCACCGCGAGGACGCCCGCGTCGTGATCCTCGCCGGGGGTGCCGTGGAGAGCCCGCGGCTGTGGCTCAACAGCGAACTGCCCAACCCGAACGACTGGGTCGGCCGTGGGTTCACCGACCACCACCTCGACCTGATCTTCGGGGTGTTCGACGACTACATCGGCAACTCCAAGGGCCCGCACTCGTCGGCGCGGTGTGACTTCCCTGGCTATGGCGGACTGCAGAACGTCGGCATCGGGCCCGCGGTGCAGGCGTATGCGATGGCGTTCAGCGAAAGCGGGGTCCGTGGCCAGTACACCAACGGCCGCGGGTTCCGCGGCATCTGGGACGGGCCGACCGGTAGGCTCGGCGCGGAGGAGCTCAAGGACGTGCTACTGCACGGGCTCGACCGAATCCTCAACGTCGTCACGCTCACCGATGACGACGTCCTGCCGGACAACCGGGTCACGCTGTCGGCGATGTCCGCGGACGAGAACGGCCCGGTGCCGAAGGTGCGGATGGACCAGCGCGGCCGGTCCGAGCGCAGCGTGCGCAACCGGGAGTTCCTCGCATACCGGGCGGTTGAGCTGCTACACGGGGCGGGTGCCGAGAAGGTCTACCGGATGGACCTGGCGCCGATGCTCCTGCACGTGCACTCGACCATGCGGATGGGCACGGACGAGGCGAACTCGGTGCTCGACGCGAACGCCGAGTCGCGTGCGGTCAAACGGCTGTTCGTAGCGGACAACTCGGCTTTGCCGAACAGTCTCGGCGGCCCGAACCCCACGCTGACCAGCCAGGCATTGGCCACCCGTACCGCTGAGACGATCTTCCAGACCTATTTCGGCGGCGATGCGTGGGTACGCTCGCAGGCGCCCGTGGTCTCCACTGATCAACGCATCACGCGCAGGCTCGCGCAACTCGACCTGTGAGCCTCGACTACGGGCCAAGTGCCCCGATAGGTACAAAGTCCTTCGGCGTCGGGTGTGGGCGCCTCCGACGACGGCCTTCACGAACGCCGGACTACCGAACCGCACAGGCCACGCGGGCCTGGTGGATGTGAAGCCTTTCGCGGCAGCTGGCGGGGGTCTGCTGTTGACCCTCGCCGGGCTGCTGTGGTTGGTCGCGGCGCTCGTCTGGCTCCGTCGCAAAAGGCCCTGGGCGCGAGCGAGCCGTTAAGTAATTCGGCCTTAGTCGTCGAGCGTCCACGTCACGGTGCGTTCGTCGGGTTCGGGGCGGGGGCTCCAGCGCACCGTCCGCACTATGGTGGCTTCCGGCAGGACGTAGACCGTGTGCCCGCCGAGCGTCTCGCCCGGCTGGACGCCGATCCGATGCGGCGGCCTGGATGTCAGCGACACTGCGGCCTTGCCGATGGGTGTGTCGTCCTCGGTGAGCAGTTCGAGGTAGTTGTCCGGCAGCGAGGCGAACGGGGTCTGGCCGGTGTTGGTGATCTCGGTGTGGACGACGATGGCGCGTTCGCCCTCGTTGAGCTGGTAGCCCGCCGCACTGAACAGGTAGTCGGCGGGGTCTTGCACCTCGAGCAGTTGTAGCCGTAGTTGGTCGCCGTCGAGGCCCTGGGTTTGCAGCGCGTCGCCGATTCGGCCGGTGTGTTGCGCAGTGACGGTGGTGGCTGGCGCGGCGGGTGGCTGGTCGCCCCGAGCCCAGGACGCCGTCTGCGGTGGCCCCCAGGTGCTGAGCACCGGATCGGCAGGCGTGGGGGAGTGCGGCGCCGAAGCGTGCGGGCCGGACGCGGACGGAGATGGTGCCGCGGACGCGCCCTGCATGGCGTACGGGCCCGACGCGGCACCGGGCGAGGGGTACGGACCTGACGGTGCGCCAGACACGGGATACGCGCCCGATGGCGTGCCGGGTGGAGCGTAGGGGCCGGATGGTGTCCCGTGTGCTGGGTTCGGCCCGGCGGGCGGAGCGGGATACGCGCCAGACGGTGGCACGGCATACGGACCGGACGCGGCAGGACCCTGCGGATACCACCCGTGCTGCTGGTGCGGCACCGGCCCGCTCGGCGTGCCGTGCGCCGGATGCCCACCGGACGGCGGGCCAGGCTGGGCGTGTCCACCGGCGAGTGCCGCCCGCAACGCCTGCGCGTCGCACTCCACCCCGACCAGCAGCGGCAGCCCGCTGCCGGACAGCGTCACCAGCCGGTAGGCGACGTCCCGGGGGTCCATGCCCAGCCGCGCGGCCAGCTCATGCACGGCAGCCTTGCCCTGTTCGGCCAGCGCGGCGAGTAGGCGGGCGTCGTTCGGATCCGTAACGGACACACGGCAAACGCTACCGCGTTGTATCGGCACGGTGTTGGATAGGCTGACCGCCATGCACGATACGGGTACGACGATGAACGGAGCGCGACAAGACGTCGCGCAGGTGGCTGATCAGCTTCTCGACGTGCAGTTCGCGGCGAACCCGCTGATGCCAGCCCTGCTCGGCATCGACAACACGCGGGAGGGCCTCGGCGACGTCAGCGAGGACGACGAACGGCGCACGGCCGCCGCCACCGAGGACGTCCTCGCGCGGGCGCAGGCGATCGACCCGGAGGGGCTGAGCACCCAGGACGCCGTCACCCGCGATGTCGTCGTCGCGCTGGCCAAGAGCCACTTGGACGAGGCCGCGCTGAACCTGGCGGAGTTCACGATCACCGACCTGTTCGTCGCGCCGGCGTCGGGGCTGTTGACGTCGTTGCCGATGCTCGCGGTGTCCGACGCGGCGTCGGCGGACGCGTACCTGGACCGGTTGCGCGCGATCCCGGCGTACCTGGAGGCCGCGCTGCAGCGGCACCGCGCGGGGGTGGCGTCCGGCAGGGTCGGCGTCGCCCACCTTGTCAACGCCGCGATCGAGCACCTCGACCGGCATCTCGCCGCGCCGGAGTCCGATCCGTTGCTGCGTCCGCAAGCGCCCGATGAGCTTGAGCGGTTCGACGTCGATCGGGAGCGCATCCTGCGCGAGGAGGTGCGGCCCGCTTTCGCCGCTTACCGCGACGGCCTGGCCAACGACGTCCTCCCGCACAGCCGTCCCGCCGACAAGCCGGGCCTCTGCTGGCTGCCCGACGGCGACGCCAGCTACGCCACCCTCGCGCGGGTGCACACCACCACCGACCGCACCCCGGACGAGTTGCACCAGACCGGACTGGACCTCATTGCGGAGCTCGCCGAGGAGTACGCCGAGATCGGCGAGCGGGTGTTCGGCACCCGGTCCCAGCAGGAGATCTTCGAGCGGCTGCGCACCGACTCCGAGCTGCGCTGGTCCAGCGCGGAGGAACTGCTCGACACGGCACGGACGACCATCGAGCGGGCCGCCGCTGAAGCGCCGCGCTGGTTCGGCACCATCCCGGAGCAGCCGTGGACCGTCGAGCCGGTGCCGGAGGCCGCCGCACCGGGTGCGCCCGCCGCGTACTACCTGATGCCGTCGACGGACGGCTCCCGGCCGGGCACGTACTTCGCCAACACCTACGAGGCCACCGAACGGTTCCGGCAGACTGCCGAGGTCATCGCGTTCCACGAGGCGATCCCCGGACACCACTTCCAGATCAGCCTCGCGCAGGGTCTGACCGACGTGCCGCTGCTGCGCCGGGTCAGCCACTTCACCGCCTACATCGAAGGCTGGGGGCTCTACACCGAGCGCCTGGCGGGCGAGATGGGGCTGTACTCCGGCGACGTGCCGCTGCTGGGGATGCTCAGCATGGACTCGATGCGCGCGGGACGGCTCGTTGTGGACACCGGGCTGCACGCGAAGGGCTGGAGCCGCCAGCAGGCCATCGACTACCTGCGGGACAACACGCCGATGGCGCCGGTCGAGATCGAGTCCGAAGTGGACCGCTACATCGCGTATCCCGGCCAGGCACTGTCCTATATGGTCGGCAGGCTGGAGATCAAGCGGTTGCGCGCCGACGCCGAGCGACGGCTCGGGAACGCCTTCGACGTCAAGGGATTCCACGACGTCGTGCTTGGCAGTGGCGCGGTGCCGCTCGCGGTGCTTGAGACGTTGATCACCGAGTGGGCGGACGGTGAGGCGCGGCGTAGCGCATGAGTGAGATCACCGAGCTCGCCGACGAACTGGTCGCCGCCCGCTTCGAGGCGTATCCCTTCGAGGCGTCGCTGCTCGGCCTGCCTGGGCCGCACCACCGGCTGACCGACTACAGCGAGGACCGCAGGCGGCACACCCGCGACCACATGTTCGCGCTGGCGCGCGCCGCTACCGACGTCGACCCGGCCACGCTGGACGAGTCGGACCGGGTCACCCGGGAACTGGTCGTGCAGCAGGCGTTCGCGCTGGCCGCCGAGATCGACGTTCGGCTGGAGGAGTTCTCGGTCAGCGACGGACTGTCCGCGCCCGCGCTGTGGCCGTTGCTGGCGCTGCCGCTGATCTCGTTGTCTGACGACGAGATGGCGGAGGGTTTCCTGGCGCGCCTGGACGCGTTGCCCGCGTACCTGACGACGGTGTCCGAGCGGCAACGCGACGGCGTGGCGCGGGGTCTCGCGCCGCCCGCGTTCCTGGTGCGATCCGGGGTGGCGTTCATCGACCGGTATCTGCGCGCGCAGCACGACGATCCGCTGCGCGGGATCCGGCCGAGGCGGCGGGACGCGCGGTTCGCCGCCCGCCGGGACCTGCTGATCGACACCGCCGTGCGGCCCGCGTACGGGCACTACCGGGACTTCCTGGCGTATGAGCTGCTGCCCAAGGCGCGGGAGGACGGCCAATCCGGGCTGTGGTGGCAGCCGGACGGCGAGCAGCGGTACCGGGCGCTCGCGGCGGTGCACACGACCACGGAGCACGGCCCGGAGGAGCTGCACCAGACCGGGCTGGAGTTGCTGGAGAAGTTGTCCGGCGAGTTCGCGACGGTGGGCGCCCGAGTCTTCGGCGTGCGGTCGCAGCCGGAGATCTTCCACCGGCTGCGGCACGACCCGGCGTTGCGGTGGTCCAGCGGCGAGGAGCTGCTCACCTCCGCGCGGCGGGCCATCGCCCGTGCGGAGGGCGTCGCGGCGCGGTGGTTCGGCCGGGTGCCGTCGGAGCGGGTCGTCGTGGCGCCGGTGCCCGCCGCCGAGGCCGAGGGTGGCTCGTTGGCGTACTACACGCCGCCGTCGTTGGATGGCTCGCGGCCCGGCACGTATTTCGCGAACACGCTCGACGCGACCGAGCGGTGTCGGCACTTGTCTGAGGCGATCGCGTTCCATGAGGCGGTGCCGGGGCATCATTTCCAGATTACGACGGCGTTGGGGCTGGAGAAATTGCCGTTGTTGCGCCGCATCGCTGAGATCAACGCCTACGCCGAGGGCTGGGGGCTGTACGCGGAGCGGTTGGCCGACGAGATGGGGCTCTACTCCGACGATGTCGCGCGGCTCGGCATGCTGAGCCAGGAGTCGATGCGCGCCGCGCGGCTGGTCGTCGACACCGGGCTGCACGCCTACGGCTGGAGCAGGCAGCGCGCGGTGGCGTTCCTCACCGAGCGCACGCCGATGCCCGCCATGGAGATCGAGTCAGAAGTGGACCGTTACACCGGGGTACCCGCGCAGGCGTTGTCGTACGTGGTGGGCAGGCTGGAGTTGCAGCGGATGCGCAGCCAGGCGGAACTGGCGCTCGGCGCGGCGTTCGACATCCGCGAGTTCCACGACGTCGTGCTCGGCGGCGGGCCGTTGCCGATGCCGATCCTGAACACCGTGGTGGCGGACTGGGCGCACCGCAAGGCACGGGCAGCGGTCTAACCCCCGCTGCTCAGCTCCGCCGTCCCGGACACCACGACGTGCCCGTCGTGCAACTGCAGCCGTTCGATGGCGGCGTTGGCGGGTAGCTCGGGCAGATCGAAGCTCAGCCCGAAGCGGGTGAGCTGCTCAAGGCCGCTGCGCACCGGCAGCTGCGGCATGTCGATGTCGATGCCGATGAGGTCGAGCAGCGGCACCTTCGCCGGGGCGGACGGCGCGACGACGATCTTGCTGTCGGTGAGGCTCACCGACGTGTAGATCGGGATTCCCGCGACGGTGTGGAACGTGAACCCGCGCCGTGTCACCGAGAGCCGATCCACGCCAGGCGGCAGGGGAACCAACGCGCCGAGCTGGTCCTGCGTCAACGTCGCGGCGAACGTCGTCTCGCCGACGTCGAGCGCGGGCCCGCGCAGCGAGAACCGCACCCGCACGTCCTCCGCGACCAGGTCGAGACGCGCGAGGACGACGTCGGTGTCCTCGATCGGCACCCCGGTGGCGCGCATCTCCACCCGCTCGATACGCCGCGTGAACACCGACCGCGCCAGCGTGCGCGGCGGCGGGTCGAACGCCACACTCTCCGCGCGCAGCAGCGTGATCACGGCCGTGCGGACGTGCTCGAAGGTGCTCATGGCCAGCGCTCACCTAGCCAGCTGGGGACGTCGCCGCGAGAGAAGCGCGGCTCACCGGAGTATAGCCGCGCCGTCGCCCCGCTGGCCGGGTTCAGGACTGGTACAGCCGCTCGATGGTGTCGGCCTGGTGCTCGCCGACGACGTTGCGCTTCAGCTTCAGACTCGGCGTGATCTCGCCCGCCGCCTCGGTGAAGTCCGCCGGCAACACCGTGAACTTCCGGATCGCCTCGGCCTGCGACACGGTCGTGTTCGCCTCGTCAACAGCAGCCTGCACGTCGGCCCGCAGGTCGGGGTCGTCGGCCAGGTCGGCCACCGTCGCGTCGGCGGGCTTGCCGTGCTGCTGCTTCCACGTGGGGAAGAACTCCTCGTCGACGGTCACCAGCGCCGCGATGAACGGCCGCTTGTCGCCGACCACCATCGCCTGGCTGATCAGCGGCTTCGACTTCAGCGTGTCCTCCAGCCCGGACGGCGCGACGTTCTTGCCGCCAGCGGTGACGATGATCTCCTTCTTCCTGCCGGTGATCGACAGGAAACCGTCGTCGTCGATCGACCCGAGGTCGCCGGTGTGGAACCAGCCGTCCGCCAGCGCATCGGCGGTGGCCTCGGAGTTCTGCCAGTAGTCGCCGAACACGACGTCACCCTTCAGCAGGATCTCGCCGTCCTCCGCGATCCGCGCCGACGTGCCCGCGACCGGCTTGCCGACGGTGCCGATCTTGACGGCGTCCTCGGTGTTGACCGCGGCAGCCGCCGACGTCTCGGTGAGCCCGTAGCCCTCGTGCACCGTCACGCCGATGCCCCGGAAGAAGTGCGCCAGCCTGCTCCCCAGCGGCGCGCCACCGGACACCGCGCCGAGGCAGCGGCCACCGAGCGCGGCGCGCAGCTTGCTGTAGACCAGCTTGTCGAAGATCGCGTGCTTGATTTTCAGCGTCGCTGGCAGCGGGAACGTGTCCAGCCGCTCGCTGTAGGCGATCGCGGTCCGCTCTGCCGCGTCGAAGATCTTGCCCTTGCCCTCGGAGTGCGCCTTCAGCTTCGCGCTGTTGTACACCTTCTCGAACACCCTCGGCACCGCCACGACGGCGCTGGGCTGGAACTGCGCCAGGTCGTCAAGCAACGTCTTCGGGTCCGGCGTGTGACCCACGGTGACCCGCGAGTACACCGCCATCAGCGTGATCGCGCGCGCGAGGATGTGCGCCAGCGGCAGGAACACCAGCATCGAGTTGCCCGCCGCCAGCAGCCTTGGCAACGCCGCCGCGCACGCCCGGATCTCGGCTAGCAGGTTGCGGTGGGTCAGCGCAACACCCTTCGGGCGGCCGGTGGTACCGGAGGTGTAGACGACGGTCGCCATGTCGTCCGCGCCGACCGACCGGCGGCGCTCGTGGACGGCGTCATCGGCGACGTCCGCGCCGAGGTCGGTCAACGCCTCCACGGCAGGCGTCGCGGAGCCAGAACCCTCGATCTGCCAGACGTTGGCCAGGTCGTCGAGCTTGCCCGCCACCTCGTCGACGCGGGCGCGGTGCTCGTCGGTCTCCACGATCACGGCTTTCGCGCCGGAGTTCGACAGGATCCAGCCGATCTGGTCCGCCGCCGACGTCTCGTACACCGGCACCGTCACGCCGCCCGCCGTCCAGATGGCGAAGTCCAGCAGCGTCCACTCGTAGCGCGTCTTGGCGATGAGGCCGACCCGGTCGCCGGTGCCGATACCCGCCGCGATGAGGCCCTTCGCCACGCGGAGCACCTCGGCCGCGTAGTCACGCGCCGTGACGTCCCGCCAGCCGCCGTCCACCTGACGGCGGAAGCTGACGACGTCGCCGTGTCGCTCGGCATGCGCCCAGATGACGTCGGTGAGGTTCTCCTCGGCCGAGATGTCGGGGGCGGACGCAGCGGTGTACTCGCGCACGATGACTACCTCTCTTGACGACGCTGTTACCTGTGGGTAACTCTAGCGGGGATCCGTTTCGCGGGACCACGCCGGATGCCGCGATGGGGCGACATGAGATTCTTCAGGCCGTGACCGCATTATCAGACCCGGTGAGCGCTCCCGCAGCTCCGGCCATCGATCTCGTGGACGAGACGTTCCTCGCCGTGCCGCCGTCGACGGTCGCCGCCGCCTTCGCCGACCCCCGTTCGTGGTCGCGCTACTGGCCTGACCTTGTGCTCAAGGTCTACCGCGACCGTGGCGACGAAGGCATGCGCTGGACGGTGCGCGGGTCGCTCGTCGGCACCATGGAGGTGTGGTGCGAGGCGATGCTGGACGGCACGCTGCTGCACTACTTCCTGCGTGCCACGCCCGCCGACATCGCTGGTCAGCCGCTCGACCTGCCGCCGCGCCAGCTCGCCCGCGAGTACGACGCGCGGGCGAGGGCGGCCAAGGCGATCGCGCTCGGGCTGAAGGACACCCTGGAGGACGGCCGCGCGCCAGGGGTACCACCGCAGAGCTAGACCGAGCAGCCGATCAGGGGAACAGCAGTGCGCGTACACGTCGTGTCCGATGTCCATGGCAACGCCGACGCCCTCGCCAGGGCGGGCGACGGCGCGGACGCGCTCGTCGTGCTCGGCGACCTGATCGACTTCGTGGACTACCACCAGCATGAGAAGGGCATCCTCGGCAGGCTGTTCGGCGCGGACAAGGTCAAGGCGTTCGCTGACCTGCGCCGTTCGGGTGACCGCGAGGCCACCATCGCCTACTCGCGGGAACTGTGGGGGAGTCTGGACGACCCGGCCGCGCTGGTCGATGAGGCGATCCGGGAGCAGTACGCCGAGCTGTTCGGCGCCATGACCGCGCCCACCTACGCCACCCCGGGCAACGTCGACGCCCCGTCGCTGTGGCCGGAGTTCGCCGAGGGCGGCATCCACGTCCTCGACGGCGACGTCGCCAAGATCGGCGGGCTGCGGTTCGGCTTCGTCGGCGGCTCGCTGCGCCCGGACAACGTGCCCCGCCGCACGTCGTCGGCCTGGACGCCGTACCTGCGCCCGCACGACGAGTTCGCCGAGGCGGTCGCGGGGCTCGGCCAGATCGACGTCCTGTGCAGCCACATCCCGCCGGACGTTCCCGAGCTGACCTACGACGTCGTCACCAAGCGCTCCGAGGTGGGCGCGCCGAGCCTGCGAGAAGCCATCGACCGGGAGCAACCGCGCTGGTCGCTGTTCGGCCACGTGCACCAGCCGCTGGCGGACCGGATGCGGCTCGGCAGGACGGAATGCTGCAATGTCGGTCACTTCAAAGTGCATGAACGCCCGTTCGTGCTCCGGTGGTGACACGGTAGCGACACAAGGGACCCGTCGTTCCGGCACTGTCGGGCGATGCGGCTACCCTCTTGGGCATGGCCGACGAGTCCACTCAGTCGATCGTCGTCGACGCACCACCAGACCAGATCATGGCCGTCATCGCCGATCTGGAGTCTTATCCTGAGTGGGCGAAGGCGGTGCGGTCCACCGAGATCCTGGAGCGCGACGCCGACGGCCAGGCGTTCCGCGTCACGTTCACGCTCGACGCCGGCCCGGTCAAGGACGTCTACACCCTCGAGTACGACTGGGCGCCGGACGGCCTCAGCGTCAGCTGGCACCTGGTCAAGGGTCAGATGCAGAAGGCGCAGCGGGGCCGCTACGAGCTGACGCCGCTCGACGGCGGGCAGACCGAGGTGACCTACACCCTGTCGGTGGAACTCGCGTTGCCGATGATCGGCCAGCTCAGGCGCAAGGCGGAAAAGATGATCATGGACATCGCGTTGAAGGAGCTCAAGCGGCGCGCGGAGAGTGATCGCTAGCGTGCGGCTGGTGCTGTTCACCGGAAAGGGAGGGGTCGGCAAGACCACGCTCGCCGCTGCGACCGGGGCAACGCTGGCCGCGCAGGGGAGGCGGACGCTCGTCGTCTCCACCGACCCTGCGCACTCGCTCGCCGACTCCTACGGCACCCCGCTCGGTCCCGAACCGACCGAAGTGGACAGACGGCTGGACGCGGTGCAGATCGACAGCCGTTCGCTGGCCGACACCGCGTGGCAACGACTGCGTGGCCAACTCGGCAACGCGCTGTCCGGCATTGGGGTGGACGCGCTGGACGCCGCGGAGCTGACCGTGCTGCCCGGCGTCGACGAACTGCTCGCGCTGAGCGAGGTACGCCGCCTCGCCGCGACGAAACACTGGCACGCCGTCGTCGTTGACTGCGGACCCACCGCCGAGACGCTGCGGCTGTTCGCGCTGCCCGAGGCCGTCGCCGGGTACCTGCGCCGGGTGTACGGCTGGCAGCCGGTGTCCCCGAAGGCGCGGGCGCTCAGCGGGGCGGCGGCGTCGGTGATGGAGCTGGGCACGCACCTGGAGTCGTTGCGCGCGATGCTCACCGACCGCGAGGTCACCACGGTGCGGCTCGTGCTCACCCCGGAACGCATGGTCGTCGCCGAGACCCGCCGCACACTGACGGCGCTCGCGCTGCGCGGCATCCGCGTCGACGGCATCGTGGCCAACCGCCTGATGCCCGCGGCCGGGCTGTGGCGCGGGGGAGCGGCGTCCTGGCTGCGGGAACGTCGTGCCCAGCAGGAAGCCGTCCTCGAAGAGGCTGGCGCGGTGGGCCTCTCCGGCGTGCGGCTTGTCGAGCACCGCGCCGCCGAACCGGTCGGACTCGACGCGCTTGCCGAGATCGCGAAGGAACTCTACGGTGGCGGGGACCCGCTGGCGGGCGAAGCCGACGACGTCGCCCCGATGCTGCGCATCACCGAGTCCGACGAGGGCTACCGGCTGCGGATCGCGCTGCCGCTCGCGCCGGACGCCGACGTCGACCTGGCGCGCATCGACGACGACCTCGCCATCACCATTGACGGGTTCCGCAGGCTGGTCGCGCTGCCGAGGCTGCTCCGGCCGTGCGAGGTGACCGGCGCGGAGACCGACGCCGACGGCCTGGTGGTGCTGCTCGCGGACCCAGGAGGCCAGGCATGACTGAGCGAACCGAGCGAGCCTCGGCCAACGACGCCGTCGCCGACCTCGGCACCGAGATCATGCTGCTCATCGAGATGATCGTGGAGCACGCCGCGCCCTGGCTGGACGGGCTGGTCGCGGCGGGCCACACCGGCGGGCTGTTCGGCGCTTCTGAGTCGGACGAGGGGACCGCTGAGCACGGGCAGTACGACTGCGGCTGGTGCCCGCTGTGCGCCGTGGTGAGCATGGCGCGCGGCAACCAGCCGGAGTTCTCCGCGCGGGCGATCGAACAGCTCGCCCAGCTCGTCGGCGTGTTGCGGGCGGTGCTGGCGGACCGGTGGTACCCGGGCGAGGGCATCCACATGCCCGGCGCGCCGCCCGCCGAGCGGACCGACACCGGTCCGGCGTGGACATCGCAGGCCAGCGCGCGGCCGAGCGCCTCGCAGGACGCCGCGCCGCCGCGCCCGTCCGGTGGTTCCCGCGCGCAGCGCATCACCGTGCGCAAGGCGTCGTCCGAGGCCGCCGACCGAGGGGAGACGTCCTGAACGCCGTCGGCATCGACGTCGGCGGTACCAGCTTGCGCGCGGGTGTCGTCGACGAGCACGGCACGGTGATCGACACCGTCATCGCGCCCACTCCGGACGACGCGGACGCGTTGGAGACGGCGATCGCGCATGCCGTCGCCGAGCTGCGTGAGCGGCACACGGTGACCGCCGTCGGCCTCGCCGTCGCCGGGTTCGTCGCCCCTGACCGCAACACCGTGCGCTACGCCCCGCACCTGCCCTGGCGCGACGCGCCGGTCGCGGACCGTATCGCCGCGCGGATCGGGCTGCCGGTGACGTTGGAGCACGACGCCAACGCCGCCGCCGTCGCGGAGTACACCTTCGGCGCGGCCAGGGGCGCGGGCGTGGTGGTGCTCGTGGCGATCGGCACCGGGATCGGCGGTGCGCTGCTGCAGGACGGCGTCGTGTTCCACGGCGCCCACGGGGTCGGGCCGGAGCTGGGGCACCTGCGGCTCGTGCCGGACGGCCGGGCGTGCTCGTGCGGCAAGCGTGGCTGTTGGGAGCGCTACTGCAGCGGCACCGCGCTGGCGACCACGGCGTTGGAACTGCTGGCGCGCGACGACGTCGCGTCGACGGTGCTGGCGCGCGAGTTCGCCGACGACTACCGCGCGTTGACCGGACGCCGGGTCGCCGCTGCCGCGCGGGAGGGCGACGTCGTCGCCAAGCAGGCCATGGCGCAGCTCGCGACGTGGCTCGGCGAAGGTCTCGCGCTGGTGGCCGACGTCTACGACCCGGAGCTGATCGTCATCGCGGGCGGGGTGTCGGAGTCCGCACCATTGTTCCTGGACGACGCGCGCGAGCACTACGCCTCGGCGCTGACCGGTGCGGGACACCGGCCGCTCGCGCGGATCCGGACGGCCCAGCTCGGCGGCGATGCGGGCCTCGTCGGCGCGGCGGCACTGGCGGCGGCAGCGGCCGACGATGTGCGAGGCTAGCGTCGTGCTACTTGGTGACGGTGACGGCTTCGTGCGATGCGCGTGCGGCAGCGTGCACTGGGGCACGAACGGTGCGGCGGGGCTGCTGCTGTCCGACCCGGAGCGCGGCGTGTTGTTGCAGCGCAGGGCGTGGTGGGTGCATCACGGCCGTACCTGGGCGCTGCCCGGCGGGGCGTTGCGCAGCGTCGAGACCGCCGAACAGGCCGCGATCCGTGAGGCCGAGGAAGAGGCCGACGTCCCCGCGCACGCGGTGCGGCTGACGGCGACGTCCGTCGTCGACCACGGCACCTGGCGCTACACCACGGTCCTCGCCTCGGTGAACGGCGCGGTGGACGCGCGGGTGGCGAACGCGGAGAGCACCGGCATGCGGTGGGTGCCGCCGCACGAGGTGGCGGAGTACCCGCTGCACCGCGACTTCGCGCGCGCGTGGCCCGCGCTGCGCGAGCACGTCGGCAGGCGGCTGGTGCTGGTGGTGGACGCCGCCAACGTGATGGGCTCCGTGCCGGACGGCTGGTGGCGCGACCGCGCGGGCGCCGCCGAACGGCTGCGCGACCGGCTCGCCGTGCTGGCGGCGGACGGCATTTCCGGCGGGCACGACGGCATCCCGGGCAGCGACCGGTGGCGCTGGCTGCCGCGCATCGTGCTCGTCGTGGAGGGCGCGGCGCGTAGCGTCGCCGGTCTGGACGGGCCCGCGGGTGTCGGGGTGGTCGCCGCCGAGCGCGACGGCGACTCGGCCATCGTGGAGGTCACCCGCGAGGCGTTGGCGGTCGCACCCGACGATCACGTGCTGGTCGCCACCGCCGACCGCGAGCTCCGCGCCCGCATCGAAGCCGAAGGGGCTCGCCCCATGGGCCCGTCGGCGCTGCTGGGCCTCCTCCCACCCTAACTCGTGTCCCCCGTTCAGAGCGCCGTGTTCCCTGTTCCCGACGTCGTGTTCCTCGTTCCCGACGTCAGACTTCGATCAACGTCTTGATGCTGCGACGTTCGTCCATGGCCGCGTAACCACTCGGCGTGTCCGCCAGCGAAATCGTCAGGTCGAACACGGGTGACGGGTCGATCCGGCCAGTCAGGACGTCGTCTAGCAACTCCGGGATGTAGGCGCGCGCCGGGGCGACGCCGCCGCGCAGTCCGATGTTGCGCGCGAACATTTGCCCGAGATCCGCGCCCGCCGGATTGCCGTGTGGGACACCGACCCACCCCACGGTCGCGCCGTCGTCGGCGATGTCGATCGCGGTCCGCATCGACTGCTCGGTGCCGACGGCCTCGATCACCGCGTCCGCGAGGTGGCCGCCAGTCAGCTCGCGGACTCGCTCGACGGCTTCGTCACCGCGTTCCGGCACCACGTCGGTCGCGCCGAACCGCGTCGCGATGGTCGTCCGATCAGGGTGCCTGCCGAGCGCGATGATGCGTTCCGCGCCGAGCCTATGCGCCGCGAGCACGGCGCATAGACCGACCGCTCCGTCACCCACAACGGCGACGGTGCCGCCCTCGAGCACGCCAGCCGACACCGCCGCGTGGTGTCCGGTGCTCATGACGTCGGACAACGCGAGCAGCCCGGGCGCGTTCGCGCGCACCGCGTCGGCGGGCACCGGCACGAGCGTGGCGTTGGCGTAGGGCACCCGGACGGCCTCACCCTGTCCGCCGTCCGACCCCGGGCTGCCCCAGAAGCCGCCGTGCGGGCACGACGTGTGCAGACCGTTGCGGCAATGGCGACACTGCCCATCCGACCAAGTGAACGGTGCGATGACGTGATCACCGGATCGGACGGTGGTCACCGCCGACCCGACGTCGGCCACCACACCCAGGAACTCGTGCCCGATGCGCTGGCCGGGTGCGCGCTCGGTGAAGCCTCGATACGGCCACAGGTCGCTGCCGCAGATACACGCGTGGGTCACCCGCACGACGACGTCGTGGGGTTGTTCGATGGCCGCGTCGTCGACCGTCTCGACCCGCACATCCTTCGGACCGTGAATCGTTGTCGCTCGCACTGCGTGTCCTCCCTCGCGCCGGGCGTCCGGCCACTGTGACCATACGGCCAGGCGGGTTATTCCCTTGACACGGTGACTACTCCGAGAGCGTGACCGCCACCTCGGCGGCGAGCGTGGCGTTGGCCAGCACGAGCGCTTCGTTGGTGGCGACGCTCGCTCCGCCGCTGGCCGTGTGGAAATGCTCCAGTAGCACCGGCGTGACCTCTGAGCCGGACGCGCCCGTGTCACGTAGCCGCTCCAGCCCCTCCGCGAGCAACCGGTCGTGTAGCGCACGGTCCATCTCGTGCTCAGGTGGTACCGGGTTGGCCAGCACCACTCCGGACGTCGCGTGCTCGCGGTGGGAGCGCACGGTCGCCGCGACACCGTGGGGATCATCGACCCGCCACGGCACCGGGTGCCCGGACGAGCGCAGGTAGAACGCGGGGAAGTCGTCGGTCCGGTAGCCGAGCACCGGTACCGACCGTGTCTCCAGCACCTCCAGCGTCGCCGCGATGTCGAGCACCGACTTCACCCCGGAACACACCACAAGTATCGGCGTCGCCGCGAGCACGCCGAGGTCCGCCGAGACGTCCCACGTCGTGGCGTCGCCGAGCGCTGGCAGGTGGACGCCGCCGAGCCCGCCGGTGGCGAACACGCCGATGCCCGCACGATGAGCCAGGACGCTGGTCGCTGCCACGGTCGTGGCGCCGGAACGGCCCAGGGCGATCGCGGGACCGAGGTCGCGTGCGCTGAGCTTGCTCAGCGTCGGGCCTTCGGCGCAGACACGATCGAGTTCATCGGCGGAGAGTCCGGCCCTGGGCGTGCCGTCGAGGACGGCGATAGTGGCAGGAACGGTACCTTCCGCCCGAATCGCCTCGCCGAGACGTTGTGCGAGCGCGCGATTCCGGTCGCTCGGCAGGCCGTGGGCGAGCAACGTCGATTCCAGCGCGACGACCGGACGTCCGGCGTCCAGTGCGTCCGCCACGTCCGGCGCGATCGAGAGAGCCATGTCTGGCATCGTGCCGAAACGCGCCGATGCGCTCGCCACCGGGCGGGAATGCCGAACACGGCGTCGGGAACGTCGGACACGACGGCGAGAGTGCAGGACACGACGTCGACAGCGAGGAACACAGCGTCCGGAACGGGGGACACGGCGGCGTGGGTGGGGGACACGGCCGGGGTTGGGGCAAAATAGAGGCGTGAGTACTCAGGTTCTTCCCGATGTTGACACGCGGCCGGAAGGCACGGACCTCACCGACGACGACACGCCGGAGATGTTCCACTACGTGAAGAAGAACAGGATCGCGGAAAGCGCGGTCATGGGAAACTTCGTGGTGGCGCTCTGCGGTGAGACGTTCCCGGTGACGAAGTCGGCCAAGCCTGGCTCGCCGGTGTGCCCGAAGTGCGAGAAGATCTACAAGGGCTTGCCACCCGGCGGCGACGACAGCTGAGCCCGCTGGTCAGCGCGGTCGGCGTCGGTAGCCTCACCGGAGGACGACGCCGATCGCGCGTCCGGCGATGCCTCCACGCGCGCGGGCCCGGACGACGGCGCGTCGTCTGACTGCGGCCTGCGGGCGGGCTCCGGCGTGCCACCCCGCTGACCGTCGCCCCGCGCTGGCGGCTGCCTGTCGCCAGCGCCACCGGAGCCGTCACCGGAGCCACCGTGCACATCCTCCTCCGGATGCAGCGCCCGGTTCGCGTGCTCCAGCTCCAGCCGCCGCCACTTGCGTTGCTGCCTGCGCGTCGGCCTGGCGGGCCACAGCTCCTCGATGGCGCTGTTGAAATACGCCCCGCCGACGACGGCGAGCCCGATGAAGAACAAAAACAGCAGGAACGCCACCGGCGTGGCGAGCGCGCCGTAGGTGTACCCGGTCGCCGAGAGGCCCCCCAGGTAGAACCGCAGTCCGGCACTGGTCAGCAGGAAGATCGCCATCGCGAGGATCGCGCCGGGCACGCCCCGGTGCCAGGGCAGCTTGCGCGGCAGCGCCACCTTGTACAACGTCGAGAGTGCGACGACGAGCAGCACGCCGAGGGTGGGGTAGTACAGCATCCGCACCCAGAATCCGATCACGCCGCGCCAGGACTCCGGGAAGAACTGGGGCAACAGATCCGGGCCGATGGCGATCAGCGGCAGCCCGATGATGAGCAGCACGAGGCTGCCCATGTACAGCAGCAGCGCGAAGATCCGCTGCCACACCTCGTTGCGGATGCCGTGCTGGTCGTGCGCCACCGTGATGGCGTCCACGAATGACGACATCGCCGAGGACCCCGCCCACAGCGCGATCAGGAACCCCACCGAGGCGATGGCGCCCTTGCCCTCGGTGAGCATGCTCTCCACGGTCGGCTTGACGATGCTCTCGACGACCTCGTCGCTGAACGCCTTGTCGCTGAAGCTGATGATCTGCTCGCTGGCCCGCGCCGCGACGCGGCGGCCGAACCAGTCGCTGACATAGCCGAGCAGCCCGAGTATCCCGAGCATCAGCGGCGCGAGGGAGAGCGCCTGCCAGAACGCGGCCGCGGCGGCCTCGGAGAAGATGTTGCCGCGCCAGGCTTTGCTCAGGGTGCGCCCGATCAGGCGCAGCGGTCCCCGCCGGGCGCGCTCGCCATGCGCGTCCGCCGCGTTCTCGTGAGCAGTCATGTCACTTCCCAGCATGGTCCATTTCCCTGATTTTGGCTTGTCGCTCGCAGGGTGTGTCTCTGTGCTCGGTCACACCCACCCGCCAGGTACCCTCAACAAGCGCCCTCACCACGTGCCGCGACGTCTGCGGCACGGCTCTCGTGTGGGGGCGTTCGTCTGTCCTGACCGTGCGGTGGCCCGCCGTGCCGACACAGCGGAGAGGAGCCCGGAGTTGCCGGAGACGTTCGTTGCGCCAGAGCCGGAGCAGGACGCGACAGCGAAGCCGCTGCGTGCGTGGCAGCGGCGGGCGTTGACGAAGTACCTCACCCGCAACCCGAAGGACTTCCTCGCGGTCGCGACGCCCGGCGCTGGTAAGACGGTGTTCGGCCTGCGCATCGCCGCCGAGCTGCTGTCGGATCGCACCATCGACGCCGTCACGATCGTCACGCCGACCGAGCACCTCAAGCACCAGTGGGCGAGTGCGGCGGCCAGCGCTGGGATCGCGATCGAGTCGAACTTCCGCAACGCCGACGGCGCCGTCTCGCCGGACTTCCGGGGCGTGGCTCTCACGTACGCGCAGGTCGCGGCGCATCCGACGTTGCATCGGGTGCGTACAGAGAACCGCAAGACGCTGGTGATCCTCGACGAGATCCACCACGGCGGCGACGCGAAGTCCTGGGGCGACGCGATCCGCGAGGCGTTCACCCCGGCCACGCGACGACTGGCGCTGACCGGGACGCCGTTCCGCAGCGACGACTCGCCGATCCCGTTCGTCACCTACGAAGAGGACGGCAACGGCGTCCAGCGCAGCAAGGCCGACCACTCGTACGGCTACTCCGCCGCCCTGGCGGACGGCGTCGTTCGCCCAGTCGTGTTCCTCGCCTACTCGGGTGAGGCGCATTGGCGGACGAACGCGGGGGAGGAGTTCACCGCCCGGTTGGGGGAGCCGTTGACGGTGGAACAGACGGCGCGGGCCTGGCGCACCGCGCTGGACCCGAGCGGCGAGTGGGTGCCGTCGGTGCTGCACGCCGCGCACGTGCGACTCACCCAGCTCCGCTCCGGCGGGGTGCCGGACGCCGGCGGGCTGGTCATCGCCAGTGACCAGGACTCGGCCCGGGCGTACGCGAAGATCCTGCGGGACGTCACCGGCACCGAGCCGGTCGTGGTGCTCTCCGACGACCCGCAGGCGACCAAGCGCATCGGGGAGTTCGCCGAGTCGGACGACCACTGGATGATCGCGGTGCGGATGGTCTCCGAAGGCGTGGACGTGCCCCGGCTCGCGGTGGGCGTCTACGCCACCAGCGCCTCGACGCCGCTGTTCTTCGCGCAGGCCATCGGCCGGTTCGTGCGAGCACGGCGGCCGGGGGAGACCGCGAGCGTGTTCCTGCCCAGCGTGCCGACCCTGTTGGAGCTGGCCAGCCAGCTGGAAGCGGAGCGCGACCACGTCCTCGGCAAGCCGGACCGAGAGAAGGACGGCTGGGACGACGAACTGCTCGCTGCCGCCAACCAGGCCCAGGACGAGCAGACCGACGACGACCGCGGCTTCCAGTCGCTGCACGCCTCCGCCGAGCTGGACCAGGTGATCTACGACGGCAACTCGTTCGGCACCGCCGTGTTCGCCGGATCGGAGGAAGAGCAGGAGTACCTGGGGCTGCCCGGACTGCTTGAGCCGGACCAGGTGCGGGCGCTGCTGCGCAAGCGGCAGGAGGAACAGCTCTCCGACGACACGCGCAGGAAGCCGAAGGATCCAGAGCCGGAGCCGCAGCAGCGGCAGGCCGCGCCCGCCAGCATGCGGGAGCGCCGCGCCGCGTTGCGCAAGGAGCTGAACGCGCTCGTCGGCATGTATCACCACCGCACCAACAAACCCCATGGCGCCATCCACAACGAACTCCGCCGGGTGTGTGGCGGCCCGCCGACCGCGATGGCGACGGTGGAGCAACTGGAGGAACGCATTGCGACAGTGCGCTCCTGGTGAGCGCCACCATGCGGCACCTGAGCGGCGTCGTTGCCGAATCGTGTCCTGACCCCGGGGACTAAATCGATACAGAAGCCCTTCCGGATCGCTGTGCGCCGGAATATGTTGTCGCTCACAACATTTACTTGGCGGGCCCGGCACCAGCCGGTAAGCCGCCAGCATAGACCGAAAGGTTCTCAGTGATGCGGACCAAGAGACTCCTCGCAGCCGCCGCGACGGTTGGCCTGTTCGCGCTCAGCGCGTGCGGCGCGAACACCGCCCCCGCAGACCAAGGCGACGGTGGCGACACCGGCTCGAACGAGGCCACCAATGGCACCGTGGGCGTCATCCTGCCGGAGACCGCGACGTCGTCGCGGTGGGAAGGCTTCGACAAACCTCTGCTGGAGAAGGCGCTCCGCGCGGAAGGCTTCGAGGCCGACGTGCAGAACGCTCAGGGCGAGGTGCAGAAGTTCACCACGCTCGCCGACGGCATGATCGCCAAGGGCGTCGACGTCCTTGTGCTCGCGGCGATCAACAGCGAGGTCGGCAGTGCGGTGGTGTCCAAGGCGGAAGCCGCCGGCATTCCCACCATCGACTACGACCGGCTCAACCTGGGCGGCGGCTCGGACTACTACGTCTCGTTCGACAACGTCCGCGTCGGTGAGCTGCAGGGCGAAGCCCTCGCCGACGCGCTCGAGGACGAGAAGGGCGCCGAGGTCATCGAGATCGAGGGCGCGCCGACCGACAACAACGCCACGCTGTTCCACGAGGGCCAGCGCAACGTGCTGCAGCCGCTGTACGACTCCGGCCAGCTCGAGCTGGTGCAGAGCCAGCCCATCCAGGACTGGGACAACCAGAAGGGCGGCACGGTCTTCGAGCAGATCCTGACCAGCAACGGCGGCAATGTCGACGGCGTCGTCGCCGCCAACGACGGCCTCGCGGGCGCCATCATCACTGTGCTGAAGAAGAACGGCCTCGCGGGCACGGTGCCGGTCACCGGCCAGGACGCCACCCCGGACGGGCTGAAGTCGATCCTGCGCGGCGACCAGTACATGACGGTGTTCAAGCCGATCGAGAAGGAGGCGGAGGCCACCGCGAAGCTGGCTGCCGTGCTGGCCGAGGGCGACACCGCCGCCGCCGACGAGATGGCCTCGGACGCCGTGAACGACCCGGAGGGTGACCGCGACGTCAAGTCGGTGCTGCTCGAGCCGGAGGTGATCACCAAGGAGAACGTCAAGACGGTGGTCGACGCCGGGTACGTGCCAGCCAGCGATCTCTGCGTCCGCGACCTCGCCGACGTCTGCGAGAAGCTCGGCATCTCCTGACCGACCCCTACTCGCTGGGGGCTGGCGGCGCGGCCAGCCCCCAGCATCACGGAGACAACCATGAGTGAGCCCCTCCTCGAACTGCACGGACTCAACAAGAGCTTCGGACCGGTGCACGTGCTGCACGACGTCGACCTGAAGGTGCGCGCCGGTGAGGTCACCGCGCTGGTCGGCGACAACGGCGCCGGCAAGTCCACGCTGGTCAAGTGCATCGCCGGGATCCACGCCGCCGACTCGGGCGAGGTGCGGTTCCAGGGCGAGCAGGTCCACATCCGCGGCCCGAAGGACGCGGCCGAGCTCGGCATCGAGGTCGTCTACCAGGACCTCGCGCTGGCCGACAACCTCGACATCGTGCAGAACATGTTCCTCGGCCGCGAACGGGGCAGCGGCTGGCTGCTCGACGAGGCGAGCATGGAACGGGCCGCACGGGAGACGCTGGCCTCGTTGTCGGTGCGCACGGTGAAGTCGGTGCGCACGCCGGTGTCGTCGCTGTCCGGCGGGCAGCGCCAGACCGTGGCTATCGCCAAGTCGGTGTTGTGGGACAGCAAGGTGGTGCTGCTGGACGAGCCGACCGCGGCGCTCGGTGTCGCGCAGACCCGCCAGGTGCTCGACCTGGTGCGCAGGCTCGCCGAGCAGGGTCTCGGCGTCGTCCTGATCAGCCACAACATGGCCGACGTCTTCGAGGTCTCCGACCGGGTCGCCGTGCTGTACCTGGGCCGGATGGCCGCCGAGGTGACCACCAGGGACGTCACCCACGGCCAGATCGTCGAACTGATCACCGCGGGCCGCTCCGGCGAGCTGGGCCTCGCCCGCCCCGATACCGCCACCGTGTGAGTAAGCCTGTGAGCAAGGAAGAATCCACCATGACGCAGACCTCTCCCGCGCCGTCCGGCGCGGCGATCACCGACTTCGGCATCGACACCACCGCGATGTCGACGACCGAGGCGATCCGCGACTACGTCGCCCGGCTGCGCGGCGGGCAGCTCGGCTCGCTGCCAGCCGCGCTCGGCCTCGTCGCGCTGTTCGTGTTGTTCTCGTCGCTGTCCGACGTCTTCTTCTCGCTGAACAACGTCGCGAACCTGCTCGCCCAGGGCGCTGGCCAGACCATGATCGCCATGGGCATCGTGTTCGTGCTGCTCGTGGGTGAGATCGACCTGTCGGCGGGCACCGCATCCGGCGCAGCGGGTGCGGTGCTCGCGATGCACTACGCCGAGAACGGCAACCTGCTCGGCGGCATGGGCACCACCGTGTTCATCGTGTTCAACGGCGTGTTGGTGCTCGCCGCCGTGCTCGCCGCGACGCTGCGGATCTGGCCAGGCGTGGCGATGTCGCTTGTCGCGTTGGCGATCTCGCTGTCGGGCATGGCGGCGAACCCGTGGCTGGAGATGCTGCTTGCGCTCTCGGTCGGCACCGCGATCGGCTGCATCACCGGCTTCCTCGTCGCCAGGATCGGCATGCCGTCGTTCGTGGTGACGTTGGCGCTGTTCCTGACATGGCAGGGCGTGATCCTCCAGTTCATCGGCGAGGGCGGCGTGATCGGCATCAGCACGTCCGACGTGCTGAACAAGGTCGCCAATGGCAACCTATCCACCCTGGGCAGTTGGGCGCTGTTCGTCGTCGCGGCCGGCGGGTTCGCCGCGGTCTCGCTTGGTGAGCATTTTCGCAGGCTCAAGCGGGGTCTCGTCACCCAGCCGACGCCGCTGGTGCTGTTCAAGGTCGGCATCGTCGCCGTGCTCGGCGCGGTGGCGACGGCGCTGCTGACGGTCAACCGCTCGCCCAACGAGAGCATCGAGATCTCCGGCGTGCCGTACGTCGTGCCGATCGTGCTCGGCCTGCTCGTCATCGGCACCTACGTGCTCAACCGCACCCGCTACGGCCGCCACATCTACGCCGTCGGCGGCAACAAGGAGGCCGCGCGCAGGGCGGGCATCGACGTCACCAAGGTGAAGGCGAGCGCGTTCGTGGTGTGCTCGTCGATGGCCGCGCTCGGCGCGATCGTCTACTCATCGAAGGTCGGCTCTGTCGACCCGCAGGCCGGTGGCCTCAACACGCTGCTGTTCGCCGTTGGCGCCGCGGTGATCGGCGGGGCGTCGCTGTTCGGCGGCAGGGGCAAGGTGATCGACGCCGTCATCGGTGGCACCGTGCTGGCGACCATCGCCAACGGGCTTGGCCTGCTGCAGCAGCCCGCCGCCGTGGTGGCCATCGTGACGGGCCTGGTGTTGCTGCTGGCAGCGACGGTCGACGCGCTGTCCCGGCGGCGCGCGGCGACGGCGGCGCGTTGATGCCGCACGGGGGAACCGGTACCGGCCACGGTGTGCTGGGGGACACCACCGCCGGCACCGCCGGCGCCGCCGGTCCTGCCGCTGGTGCTGTGACGGGTGGTGGCACACGGAGTGAGACGATGCTCTCGTGACCAGCACGTCCGTTGCCCGACCCGACGAGGTGCGCCGGTATAACCGCTCCAGCCTGCTGCGACTGCTGCACGTCACCGGACCATGCACGCGGGCGGTGCTTGCGACGGAACTGGGACTCAACCGCAGCACGATCAAGACCCTGGTCGACGGGCTCGCCGAGCTGGGCGTTGTCGAGGAGCGGGTGCCGCGCTCCGGCAGGGGTGCGGCGGGCCGTCCCTCGCTGCTGGTGCTGCCGCAGCCGCAGGCCGCCGTGGTGCTCGCCGTCGACGTTCAGGTCGAGCACGTCGCGATCGCGCTCGTCGGCCTCGGCGGGCAGATCCTCGGCAGGAACCGCTGGAACCTGCACGGCCGCATGCGCGAGCCCGCCGAGGTCATCACGCACGTGATCGAGTCAACGCAACTGCTCGCCGCCGACTTGGGGGTGCAGCCGGTGGCGGCGGGCATCTCGGTGCCAGGCGTCGCTCGGCGCACCGACGGCTTCGTCCACGAGGCGCCCAACCTGCGCTGGCACGACGTCGCGCTCGGCGAGCTGATGAGCGCGGGTCTCGGCATCCCCGTCACGGTCGGCAACGACGCGGAGTTCGGCGCGCTCGCCGAGCACCTGCGTGGGGTGGCGCGCGGCTCCGACGACATGGTGTTCGTCTCCGCCGACGTCGGTGTCGGCGGCGGGGTGATCGCCCAGGGGGCGTCGCTGCGCGGCGGTGGCGGGTACGTCGGGGAGATCGGGCACATGATCGTCCGGCCCGGTGGCAGGCGGTGCTACTGCGGCAACGTCGGGTGCTGGGAGACCGAGATCGGGGAGGCGGCGCTGGCGCGAGCGCTCGACCTGCCCGAGGACAGCCCGCGCGGGGCGATCGTGGCGGAGCTTCGGCTGCTTGGCGAGGCGGGCACCGCTGGCGAGCAACTGGCGGAGTTCGCGGAATGGCTGACGATCGGCCTGGTCAGCATCGTCAACGTCCTGGGGCCCGAGCTGGTCGTGCTCGGCGACCTGTTCGCGGCGCTGCCAAGGCCCGTGCTGGACGCCGTCGGTGAGCAGGTGCGGGACCGCAGTATGGTCAGCCGCGCCGTCGGTGGGGTGCGGGTGGTGACGTCCGCCCTCGGCGCCGACGTGAAGCTGCTCGGCGCGGCGGAGTCGGCGTTCGAGGGCGTGCTGGACACGGTGTGAGGCACCGCGTGTCGTCAGGCTCCTGCGTGGCGTAGTTGATCTGAAGACGTTGTGGTCGCTATGACGACCCAACTGTCTTCAGATCAACTTCTCACGTGGCGTCGGCGGCTCCTGCCCTAGATACACCTCGGGCGGGAACCCGGCTGGATTCCCGCCCGAGAGCGTCTACGGGGTCGAGCTACGTCTCACTCGGTCTCGTCGCGTTGGATCTCGGCCTCAAGCTCCTTGAGCCTGTTCTCGTGCTGGCGGGCGTGGTGACCGCAGAAGAGCAGTTCACCACCGGTGGGCAGGATCGCACGGACCTGTGCCGCCGCGCTGCAGCGGTCGCAGCGGTCCGCCTTGGTCAACTCGGGGCGGGTGAGCGTTGCGCTCATTGGAGTCTCCCTCCGTCCCAGCATCGTGAGCCCGATGCCACTCGATTCAACGCCGTCATGCGTTGCTTCTACTGTTGCAGACGATTCCGCCACTGCAAGTGTTCCCGCCAAGCTGGGATGTCAGTCACGCCGAATTCGTCCGGATGTCGCAGCCGTAGATCACGATCGGTACAGCCGACCGCCATGAAACTCGTTTGCGCACGTCAGGCACGATGGCATGGTGATTGGATCGCGTGTTGCTCCCCGGCTGGCGCAGGCGCCGGCCCCGGTGTTGTTCGCCATCAGCGGAACGTCGATGTACGTCGGCGCGGCGATGGCGGTATGGCTTTTCGACGACGCCACCCCATCCGGCGTTGCCTGGCTGCGGTGCCTCGGCGCCGCGCTGGTGCTGCTGGCGTGGCGCAGACCACCGCGCGCGGCGTGGCGCGGCAAGGCGCTGCTGCTCGCGGGCGCGTTCGGCACCGTGACGGCGGGCATGAACGTGGTCTTCTACGAGGCGATCGCGCGGCTGCCGCTCGGCACGGCGGTCGCCCTTGAGTTCGTCGGGCCGGTGGTGGTCGCCGCGTTCGGCTCCCGGACCCGGCGTGACATCGCCGCGCTGCTGATGGTGGCGCTCGGCGTGGTGCTCATCGCCGACGTCCAGCTCGCGGGCGAACCCCTCGGCGTGGCGTTCGCGCTCGCGGCAGCGGCGGCCTGGGCGGGCTACATCGTGCTCGGCAACCGGGTCGCGCTCGCCGACACCGGCGTGTCGGGCTTCGACAGCCTCGCCGTCGGCTTCGCGGTCGCCACCGTGGTGCTCTCGCCGCTCGCGCTCGGCACCGGGGGAGTGTGGGGCTCGCCGGACCTGTTGGTGCTCGGCGTCGGTGTCGGCGTGCTCTCCACGGTGGTGCCCTACACCCTGGACCAGTTCGTGCTTCGCAAGGTGGGTCGCGCCTCGTTCGCGCTCCTGCTGGCGCTGCTGCCGGTGACGGCGACCGTGATCGGGCTCCTCGTGCTCGCGCAGGTGCCGACCGGCATGGAGGCGCTGGGCATCCTCGCCGTCGTCATCGGTGTGGCGCTGCGGTCCCGCGAGGACGGCCAGCGGACTGCTGAGTCGCCCCAGGAGCCGCCGTAAGCCTCGCGGGCGACAAAGGGGGTGGTTCCGGGGACGCCAAGCGCCGCTACGCACCGTTCAGGCGGTCAGTTCCGGCGGCCTGCCGCTGCGATCCACCAGCAGCCGCTTGAGGATCTTGCCGGTGGTGTTGCGCGGCAGCCGGGTCAGGAACGTCACGTCGCGAGGCACGGAGAACCGGCTCAGCCGGTGGTGGATGTAGGAACGCACCATCGCGGGGTCGAGCCGGGCGCCCGTCCTCGGCACGATGAACGCGGCGAGGCGCTGACCGTACTCGTCGTCCGGCACCCCGACAACGGCCACCTCGCTGACCTGCGGCAGCGCTGCCAGGGCCTCCTCGACCGGGCGCGGGAACACGTTCTCCCCGCCGGAGATGATCATCTCGTCGTCGCGGCCGGAGACGAACAGCCTGCCGTCGGCGTCGAGGTAGCCGAGGTCGCCGGTGTCCATGTAGGTGTCCTTGATCTCGGCGGAGTTGCCGTCGGTGTAGCCGTCGAACAGCATCTCGTTGCCGACGAAGATCCGGCCGACCGAACCCCGCGGCACCGGCAGCCCGTCCTGGTCGAGGATCGCGACCTGCGTGCCGAGCGCGGGATGTCCCGCCGTGGTGGGCGCCGCCCGCAGGTCGGCGGGGGTCGCCACGGTCGCCTGCGACACCTCGGTTGAGCCGTAGAAGTTGTAGAGGATGTCGCCGAAGACGTCCATGAACCCGGTGACGAGCGGTCCGGGCAGCACCGAGCCGCTGCTCGCGGCGACGCGCAAGCTCGACGTGTCGTAGGCGTCCCTGACCTCGGGCGGCAGGTTGAGGATGCGTTGCAGCATGATCGGCACCGCGACCAACGTCGTGGCGCGGTGCTCCGAGATCGCGCGCAGGCACGCCTCGGCGTCGAACCGGTCCTGCAGGATGACCGTCGCCCGCAGCGAGGTGCTGAGCTGCAACGTCGCCAGGCCCCAACTGTGGAAGATGGGCGCGGCGATCAGCATCCGCTCGCCCGTGCGCAGCGGCAGCCGCGACAGGATCGCCGCGATCGTGCTCCAGCCCTTCGCCGCGGGGCGTTTGGCGCCCTTCGGCGTGCCCCCGGTGCCCGAGGTGAGCACCACCAGCCTGCCCTGCTGTCGCGGCGGGCTGAGGGTGCGTTCCGGCGCGCTTGCGATGATCTCGTGCATCGTCTCGTGCCGCGTGACCGTGCCGCCCGGCGTCGTGCTGATCTGGTCCACCTGCTCCGGCAGGTACTGCACCAGCGGGGAGAACTCGTCGTCGACGAACAGCGTGTGCAGCTCGTGCGTTTCGGCGATGTCCTCGATCTGCCTGCTGGACAGCCCGGTGTTGAGCAGGATCAGCGTCGCGCCGATGATACCGCACGCCGTCATGCACTCGACCATCGCGCCGTGGTTGCGCGCCATCACCGCCACGGTGGTGCGCGGGCCGATGCCGCGCTCGACGAGACCGGACGCCAGCCGCTGCGCGCGCTGCCACATCTCGGCGAACGTGCGCGGCTCGTGCTCGTCGAGCAGCGCGGGTACGCGCGGGTCGCGTGCGGCGGCCTGCGCGTAGCCGCCGACCAGGTTGAAACCCCACCGGTTCAGCAGGGTGAGCTGCCGCACGCCGACGTCGGGCCGCATTGGCTTGAGGATGCCGGATGTCACAAGGGTGCGCGCGATCGTGACTCGGGCGGCCCCGGCGTCCGGGTGGGTCACCGGCTGGTCGGGAGCGCGTCCGAGGTACCGCGACACGCGATCGAGCCCCTGCTGCGCCCAGTCGCGCAGCGCTGACTTGCGGGGCGTGAACTCGGCGGGCAGCCCGATCGGCGTGGACATCACGAACGCGACCTTGGTCCGGCCTGGGCGCGCGTCGCTGAGCGTCAGTGAGATCCACTTGCCGCTCTCCGGGACCGGTGCGAGCACGAACTTCTCGTGCTTGCGCCGCGTCACCGTGCGCAGCCGCAGGTCGGTCGCGCCGTGCCCCGGCCGGGTCACGCGGACGGTGTATTCGGTGGTCTTGTCGGGATTGGCCGGCGGGATCTTGGTGCAGACGCTCAGTCCCCGGAAGAAGCGTGGGTACAGCTCCGGCCTGCTGAGCAGCTCCCACAGCTCGCTTCGGGGGTGGTCGAGAACCGTCTCGTACCTGACGTAGTCAGACGACGTGCCACGCTGGCGTGACTGCTTCACCCTTCACCCATCCCCGGTGCGACTTAGTGTGCCCTCCTGTGTAGCGAGAGGAACAACACGGGGTCAAGTATTAGTGCGGGTGGGTTAGTAAATGCCGTCCGTGATGACCCACAGGTACCGCATCCAAGAGGATTCAGTACGCCAATCGGGCCAACCGGACGGCATGACGAAGCTGGGCGAACCAGACTCAGTCGAGGTAGTCCCGGAGCACCTGCGAACGGGACGGATGGCGCAGTTTGGACATCGTCTTCGACTCGATCTGCCGAATCCGTTCCCGCGTGACGCCGTAGACCTGGCCGATCTCGTCCAGCGTGCGCGGCTGGCCGTCGGTGAGGCCGAACCGCAGCCGGACCACACCGGCCTCGCGCTCGGAGAGCGTCTGCAACACCGACTGGAGCTGGTCCTGCAGCAGCGTGAACGACACCGCGTCGACCGCGACGACCGCCTCGGAGTCCTCGATGAAGTCGCCGAGCTGCGAGTCGCCCTCGTCGCCGATGGTCTGGTCGAGCGAGATCGGCTCGCGGGCGTACTGCTGGATCTCGAGGACCTTCTCCGGGGAGATGTCCATCTCCTTCGCGAGCTCCTCTGGGGTGGGCTCGCGACCGAGGTCCTGCAGCAGCTCACGCTGGATACGGCCGAGCTTGTTGATGACCTCGACCATGTGCACCGGTATACGGATGGTGCGCGCCTGGTCGGCCATCGCGCGGGTGATCGCCTGCCGGATCCACCACGTCGCGTACGTCGAGAACTTGTAGCCCTTGGTGTAGTCGAACTTCTCCACCGCGCGGATCAGGCCGAGGTTGCCTTCCTGGATCAGGTCAAGGAAGGCCATGCCGCGCCCGGTGTAGCGCTTGGCGAGCGAGACGACCAGCCGGAGGTTGGCCTCAAGCAGGTGGTTCTTGGCGCGCTCGCCGTCACGCACGATCCAGCGCAGGTCACGCCGCATCTGGGTGGCGAGCTTCTCGCCGTCCTCCTCGGCGGCCCGCAGCCGCTCCGAGGCGTAAAGACCGGCCTCGATCCGCTTGGCGAGGTCGACCTCCTCGGCGGCGTTGAGTAGCGCGACCTTGCCGATCTGCTTGAGGTAGGCCCGGACCGAGTCCGCCGAAGCGGTCAGCTCGGCGTCCTTGCGGGCCTGCCGCAACGCCTCCGACTCCTCCTCGTCCCAGACGAAGTCGCCGTCGACCTTGGTCTTGCCCGCCGGCTTCTGCTCGGCGGCCTCCTCAAGTTCTTCGGTCACGGTCGCGTCGACGACGTCGACTTCGACCGCCTCCAGATCAGCGAGGTCGGGGGAGTCCTTCTCATCGGCGGCTGCCTCGATGGCCTCGGCGGCGTCGGCGACAGTGCCGGTTTTTTTGCCGGCTTTCTTCTTGCCTGCCGCCTTCGCGCCGCCCTTGCGACCCTTGGCCGTTGCCGGAGCTGACTCCTCCTCGGCGACCGACGCCGCGTCGGTCGTGTCGTCGGCGCGCTCTGTCTTCCCTGCCTTGGACCCGTGCCGGGTTGCAGTGTTTGCGGCTGCCACGTATGCCCTTTCGCAGCTCGTGAATCTGCTACGCCGAGGATTAACGACCTCAGCTGCCTTAAGTTTCGGGGTTAAGGCTCCTGCCTGCGGTTTCGTGCGCCCGAAGCGGGGGCCGTGTTCCATTGTAACGAGGAAGCCGGATTCGGTTCCGGAGCGATCATCGCCACCACCGATCCTACCCTGTCGACCTCACCCGAATGGACTGGAACACGCGCCTCGTCGCCAGGCAGGATTCTACTCTCCGTCAGCGTGCCAGGCCCTGGTTGGCGGCCACCGCAGCCCCGACGATCCCCGCGTGGTTCTTCAACGAGGCCACCGCGATCGGGGTGCGCACGGTCAGTAGCGGCACCCACTTCTCGGATTTCTTGCTGACGCCGCCGCCGACGACGATCAGATCCGGCCACAGCAAATTTTCGAACACGGTCAGATAACGGGATACTCGTTCGGCCCATTCCGGATAGCCGAGATTCTCGTTGTCGCGTGCCGACGCCGCCGCGCGGGTCTCGCCGTCGACGCCGTCGACCTCGATGTGGCCGAACTCGGTGTTGGGCACGAGCGTGCCGTCGACGAACAGCGCGCTGCCGATCCCGGTGCCGAACGTCAGGAACGCCACAACGCCCTTGCCGGCGCGCTCGTCGCCGAAATAAACCTCCGCGATCCCGGCGGCGTCGGCGTCGTTGAGCACGCCGATGTCATCGACGTCACGGCCGAGCCGCTTGGCGAACAGCTCATCCGCGTCGGTGCCGATCCATGCCTTGTCGACGTTCGCCGCGGTCTGCGTGACGCCCTGCTTCACCACGCTGGGCAGCGCCACCCCGACCGGACCCGCCCAGTCGAATGTCTCGACCAGCTCGGCGACCACATCGGCGACGGCGTCCGGCGTCGCTGGCTGGGGAGTCGGGATGCGCATGCGGTCGCCGGCGAGGGTGCCGGTGGCGAGGTCGACGAGCGCGCCTTTGATGCCGCTGCCGCCGATGTCGATACCGAAGCCGAGGGAGGTCATCTGGACGGTAGTCCCTTCCTGTCATGCATGGGCCGATGGTGTGACTCTAGAGGGTTCCCGCCCGGGTACGGCGTCGTGTCTGTATCAATTCCGAAATCCGGCCGCGTTGGCTTCGCGAGTCCCGCGTCCCGGTGCCGCGAGTCCCGCGTCGGGCTTCGCTAGTCCCGCGTCCCAGGGGGTCGTTCGCCGCGTCACCGCGAGCCGAAGGTGGCCTTGGGTACATATTCGGTACCGAAGGGCACCTCGGGCTCGCCCCTGCCCCTGCCCCTGCCCGCAGGGCCTCCGGCGGCTGTGGTCGGATGGCGTCGTGACAGACGAACGGACCTTGACCGAGATCGCCGAGACCGTCGCCGCCGACGCGGCCGCGCTGGTGCGCGAGCGCCACGCCGACCTGCGAGGCGGCGGCGCGATGAACGTGGGGACCAAGAGCAGCGCGACCGACGTCGTGACCGCCGCCGACACCGAGTCCGAGCGGCTGATCCGCGCGCGGCTCGCTGAGCTGCGGCCCGGCGACGCCGTGCTCGGCGAGGAGGAGGGCAACGGCGCGACCGGCGGTGGGTCAGGCGGCGTGACCTGGGTGGTCGACCCGATCGACGGCACCGTGAACTTCCTCTACGGCTACCCGGCGTTCGCGGTCTCGGTGGCCGCGCAGATCGATGGCGTCTCGGTCGCCGGCGCGGTCGTGGAGCCGGTCAGCGGCAGGCGCTGGACCGGGACCACGGGCGCGGGCGCGTGGCTCGACGGCGTCCCGCTGCGCTGCGGCAGCCCGGACAATCTCGACCTCACGCTCCTCGCGACCGGCTTCGCTTACCGCTCCGAGCGCAGGCAGCGGCAGGCGCGGCTGGTCGCTGCGATGCTGGGCAGGGTGCGCGACATCCGGCGCGGCGGCTCCTCCGCTCTCGACCTGTGCGCGGTCGCGGCGGGCTGGGTGGACGCCTACTGCGAGCATGGCCTGTCCCGCTGGGACTGGGCGGCGGGCGCGCTCATCGCGGCCGAGGCGGGCGCGCGCGTGTCGCTGCCCGGCACCGACAGCGAGCTGGGCGCGGACGCCATCCTGGCTTCGGCGCCGACGGTCGCCGACCCACTGCGGGCGGCGCTGATCGACTGCGGGGTCGCCGAGGTGTAAGCCGCGCGACAGGGTGCTGGCCTGGTCAGCAGGCTTCCGGCCGGGCCGCCGCCAGCAGTTCTGGGTCGATGTTCGGCCCGTCATTGCTGGCCAGCTCGCTGCTGCCCCGGTCGGCGCTGCGCTTCGCCCACGTGCTGAGCTGGTCAAACACCTCGACGGCCTCGCTGCGCGGCATCACGTCGGTGAACTGGGTGCCGATGGCGAGATCGACCGTCGCGTCCTTGCGGCCGTCGTTGACCAGCTCGAGGCAGGTGTCGATCAGGCTCAGCGTGCGCGCGGCGGCGGCGCCGTTGTCGCCGAACCGGATCTGGCCCTCGCAGTTCGCGGTCTTGTCCTGGTAAGCGGGATCGTTCGCCGGTTCCGCCACCTGGGTGAAGCCGAGCTGCCGCAGCTCGGCGGTGGTGATCGCGGCCTCACCGCGCAGCTCGCCCGCGTTGAGCACCTGCACGGCGACCTTGCTCGGCGGGAGCGGGGTGACGTCGTTCAGCGCGTCGTGGCCGACCGAGACGTAGTCCGCGCCTGCTGGCTCCGACGCGTGCGGGTGGCAACGGATGGCCTCGTCGATGTCGTCCGCGTCGTCGAACACGGCGAACCAGACGTAGAGCGACGCGACGCCGAGCAGGATGAGCAAGACGACGGCGGGCAGGGGACGGTGCTTGCGGTATGGGCGCGACTTTCGCCCTGAGAACCCGATCCCCGATGACACTTGCCTGTCCTTCCGCTCCAGCCGACCAGCCACTTACGCCCCGTATATCGCCAATCAAGCGTAAGTCTTACGTCCCAGGGCCACCGGCTCAGGCAGCGAGGGTGCCATGAGCCGGACTCAACATAGAACCGCCGGGAGGCGACCTACCGGCGGTTAACCAGCTCAAATCGGATCACGATAGGGGCAACAAGGGCAAGCTGACACGACGAGGGTGGGGCGGGAATTTCGCGGACCGTGACCCGAAAGAAGTAAACTCGACGTGACTTGCGTATCACTGGCGCCTGAGTTGTTGCGTGCGGCTACCTGCTATGGGCTACCCTCTGCGGGCTCCGGAGCGTGGAGGGATTCCACCAGGTATGAGGCGTTCTGCGCCGCCGCCCACGATTTCCCTTGCGATTCGGGCACAAATCCGGGTGCTGGATCGTTGTCCAGCGAAAACGGCATACCCGGTCGCCGACCGGGTATCCAGGAAACCGATGAACGATGCTGAGCGCAGGGGTGAGGGACCATGGCGACTGACTATGACGCTCCGCGCCGCAGTGAAGCCGACGAGCTGGCCGAAGACTCGTTGGAGGAGCTGAAGGCGCGGCGGAATGAGACGCAGTCCGGTGTTGTCGACGTCGACGAGGACGCGTCGGCCGAGAACTTCGAGCTGCCAGGTGCTGACCTGTCCGGCCTTTCAGGGGAAGACCTCACGGTCAAGGTCGTGCCGAAGCAGGCAGACGAGTTCACCTGTTCGGTGTGCTTCTTGGTGCACCACCGCAGCAGGCTCGCCGACGAAAGCGGCGGCAAGATGGTGTGCCGCGACTGCGCCTGACGCGGACATACGCACATCCGGCGGGGTGATGGGACTGGTGTCTCCTCACCCCGCCGAGTTGTCTCCGCCGCCGGTGTCACTCGACGGCGTCGCGGCGGCAAGGAGCGCGGCCACCCGCTCCGGTTTGCGCGTGCTGAACAGCCAGTACGGCGTCGGGTCCTGCTCGTCGGCGACCTCGACGCGGACCAGCGGCCCGACCCAGCCCCGGTGGACGACGAACGCGGCCGGGTCGAGACCGGGCCCGAGCGCGACGCGTTTGTCCGGTTGCGCGATCACCTCGATCTCGCCGATGTAGCGGACCGGCAGATGCGCGTTCCCGACGTGCAGCTCCGTCTCGCCGTCCTCGTCGTACGCTGTCGTGATGCGCACGGACGTCTTGCCGAGCAGGAGCAGCACGGCCAGCGCGAGCGGTAGCGTGACGACGTACGGCAGCCAGTCAGGCACGGATTCGTAGGCCAGCCCGACCTCGAACGCGATCAGCACGGCGGCGGCGAACGGCAGCAGCCAGCCCCACCAGGCGACATACAGCCGCTCGTGATACGTCACGGCGGGGGCGGTGTCCGTTGGCGGACCGGACCGTTCACCAGACTCCGAAGTAGCTCCCACAGGGCCTCAGAGTAGTCTCGGCTGCCGTGCCAGACGTTCAGGTCCCCATGTCGCGGCTCGACCCCGACGTGCCGTTGCCGCGCTACGCGAAGCCAGGAGATGCCGGAGCCGACCTCGTCACCACCACCGACGCGGTGATCGCGCCGGGGGAGCGGGTGGTCGTCGGCACCGGGGTGGCGATCGCGCTGCCGGTGGGGTACGCCGCGTTCGTGCACCCGCGCTCCGGGCTGGCCGCCAGGTCTGGCTTGTCGATCGTCAACGCTCCGGGCACGATTGACGCAGGTTATCGCGGTGAGATCAAGGTCTGTCTGATCAATCACGACCCGAGGGAGTCGATCAAGATCCTGCGGGGCGACCGGATCGCGCAACTGATCGTGCAGCGGGTGGCGCAGGCCGAGTTCGTCGAGGTCGACGAGCTGCCGGATTCCGAGCGCGGCGCGGGTGGTTACGGATCCACCGGCGGCCACGCCATCCTGTGAGAGGCACACTCGTGATAGACCAGGTGACGGCCCCGGACGACGTGCGCGGCGCGACGCGTGCGCGAGCGATGGAGAAGTAGGCACAGTGGGAATTTTCGGTCGGAAGCGCCGCAGCGAGCCCGTCACGCGGGGGCGCCACGCGCTGCCGGAACCGGGCGATGCCAACTACGTCGAGGGCGCGGCGTCCGGGTACGACCACTACGGCTCCGCTGGCGACAACGGCTACAACGGTTACGACGGTTACAACGACGAGCCGCGCGGCGCGACGTTCGCCGAGACCGACGGCCCCTACGACATCGGCGACGCCCCTGACGACAGCGTCGCGCGGATGGACCTCGGCTCGGTGCAGGTGCCGGTGCCCGAGGGCGCACAGGTGCAGGTCGAGATGGAGCAGGAGACGCACAACGTGCGCGCCGTCCATGTTGTCACCGCGCACGGCCAGGCCACGATCAGCGCGTACGCCGCGCCCCGCACCGGACGCCTGTGGCCGGACGTGGCGGGCGAACTGGCCGAGCAGTTGCGCTCCGACGGCGCGACGGTTCGGCGGCTGCGCGGCGTGTGGGGCATGGAGCTGTCGGTCCGCATGGGCGAGACGGCGTTGTTCTTCGTTGGCGTCGACGGGCCGAGGTGGATGCTGCGCGGCGTCATCGCCGGTCCGCAGAACGTCGCCGAGGGGGCGCCGGAGATGCTGCGCGCGCTGGTCAGGGGCACGGTGGTGAACCGGGGCGACGGCCCGATGCCGGTCCGCAACCCGTTGCCGATCACGTTGCCGCCCGCCATCGCCGATCACATCGCGGCACGCCAGGGCGAGTAACCGGCTACGTGGCGACGGCCAGGTACGCCGTCACCGCCGCGCGGCCCAGGCATTCCGGGTCCGCGCCCATCGCGGCCAACGATGTTTCCCGCACGGCGGCCATCGGCAGCGCGTCCGCCCAGGCGTACGCGACGTCGGCAGGGTGGACGTCGTCATCGAGGCACGCCGCGATCCCCGTTGGGACGTCGAGGGTGCCCAGCGCCGTCAGCTCGGGCGCGGGGTGCGACGCCGCCGCGTCGAGGCCGTCCGCGAGGCCAGCGCCGGTGCGACGCCACGCCCGGGCGAGCTCGGCGGCCAGCCACGGCGCGACGCCCGTGGTGGCGATGTCCAGCGCCCCGTCCAGCCCGTGACCGCGCACGAGGCTCGCCGACGACCGCGCCGCGAGCGCAGCCGGTGCCGCGTCCGCCGCGCCGTTCCACGCGGGCAGCGCCGCCAGCAGCCCGGCGCAGCGACGCTGGTTGCGCAACGCCCACGACGCCGCGACGTGCGCGCCGAGCGAGATACCGCCGACCAGCACCGGTTCATCCGCCTCAGCTGCCGTGACGTCCAACGCCCTGCTCGCGGCGTGCACCAGGTCCGCGCCCGGCTCCGGCGGTGGCGCGATGAGCCGGATCCCGTGCTCGGCCAGCGGCCCCTCGAACGCTGCCGCGACGAACACCTCGTCCGACCCGGTGCCTGGTAGCAGGATCGCGGTGCGCTGGCTGGCGAGGATGTCCATGCGCCTTATCATCGTTGACCACATCCGCGCCCGCGCCGCTGGACGCTACGCTGGCAGGGGTACCAGCACAGACAGCCCCCACCGCGACAGAAACGTGAGATCCGCGTGGCCGACCGAGTAGAGCACGCACAGGCTGACTCCGAACCCGCTGAGACACCCAGCGACACCGGTGCGCACCCCGAGGGCACCGGGGCCATCCCCGAGGACGCCGCGGCGGACGCGCGCCGGAAGCTCAACGAGAAGTCGCTCCTGGAGCAAATGGGTGGCGTCACCGGAATGGTGTACTCAGCCATTCCGGTGATCGTGTTCGTGATCGCGAACTCGCTCGGGAACCTCACCATCGGTATCTGGAGCGCGCTTGCCAGCGCGGCGATCATCACGGTCGTGCGCGTCGTGCGCAAGGAGACCGTGCAGCCAGCGGTGTCCGGCTTCTTCGGCGTTGGCATCGCCGCGTTCATCGCCTACCGCACCGGAGAGGCGCGCGGGTTCTTCCTGTGGGGCATCTGGGTGAGTCTCGTCTACGGCGGCGTGTTCGTGGCCTCGGTACTGGTGCGCTGGCCGCTGGTCGGCGTCGCCTGGAACCTGCTCAACGGCACGGGCATGGCATGGCGCAAGGACAAGCCGTCGCTGCGGGCCTACGACATCGCCACGCTAGCGTGTTCGGTGGTGTTCCTCGCGCGGTTCATCGTGCAGCGCTGGCTTTACGCCGAGAACCTGACCGGCTGGCTGGCGTTCACCAAGATCGCCATGGGGCTGCCGCTGTTCGGCCTGGCGTTGATCGTGGTGATCTGGGCGATCCGCCGCTCCGACCGCCGACTCAAGGCGCTCGCCACCGAACAGGAACAGACCGAGGTCGACATCGAACAGCGGCTGCGGGAGAAGTACTCCTAACCGCGAGTCGCACCCTATTTCGCGCGAGTCGCACCTTGTTTCGCGCGAGTTTCACCTTGTGCTGCGCGAGTCACACCGCGCCAGCCTCCGGTCGCTGACGTGAGCGTCGGACACGGCGTCGGGAGTGTCGGACACGGCGTTAGGCGAGTGCTTCCCTGAGTTGTGGCTCGGTCTCAGCGCGGGCAACGAACAGCAGCTCGTCGCCCGCCGCGAGCCGGTCGTCCGGCTGGGGTGCGATGGCGGTCGGTCCGCGCAGGATCGCCACCAGCGTCGCGCCGTCCGGCAGCGCCAAGTCGCGTACCGACTTGCCCGTCACCGCCGCGTGCTCCGGCAGCGTCGTCTCCACCAGCGCCGCCTGGCCCTGCCGGAACGTCATCAGCCGCACCAGCTCGCCAAGCCCGGTCGCCTCTTCCACCATCGCCGCCAGCATCCGGGGAGTGGACACCGCCGCGTCAACGCCCCACTGCTCGGTGAACAGCCACTCGTTCGCGGGGGCGTTCACGCGCGCCACCACGCGCTGCACCCCGAACTCCTCCTTGGCCAGCAGCGACACCACGAGATTGACCTTGTCGTCGCCGGTCGCTGCGATGACGACGTCGCAGTCGTCCACCCCTGACTCCTCCAGCGTTGACACCTCGCAGGCGTCGCCGAGGATCCAGTCCGCCCGTTCCACGCTCTCCGGCTCGAACGAGCCCGAGTACCGCTCGATGAGGATCACGTCGTAGCTGGCTTCGGTCAGCTCGGCGGCGATGGACCGTCCGACGGCGCCCGCGCCCGCGATGGCGACCCGCATCATGTCCTCCTCGGCGCGTTGGCGGCCAGCGCGGTGACGTCGTTGGTCGCCGTGGACGGGATCGCGACGTAGACCTCGTCCGCCAGCCGCAGCGAGTCGTTCTCTGCGGGCACGGCGGTGGCACCGGACCGGCTGACGAACGCCACGCGCGCGCCGGTCGCGTCCTGGAACTCCGCGACGGTGCGCGCCTTCCACTCCTGGTGCAGCGACAGCCGCAGCAGCGCCATCGTGCCGGTCGCGTCGCGCCACGCCTCGGCGTCGCCATCCGGGACGAGCGCGCGCAGGAACCGGTCGGTCGTCCATGGCACCGTCGCGACCGTGGGGATGCCTAGCCGCTCGTATACGGCGGCGCGTTTCGAGTCGTAGATGCGGGCGACCACACGGGGCACGCCGAACGTCTCCCGCGCCACCCGCGCCGAGATGATGTTGGAGTTGTCGCCGCTGGACACCGCCGCGAACGCGCTCGCCCGCTCGATCCCGGCCTCGATCAGCACGTCCCGGTCGAACCCGGTGCCGATCACCTGGTCGCCGTGGAAGTCGCTGCCGAGCCGCCGGAACGACTCCAGGTTCTTGTCGATGACGGCCACCTCGTGCCCGCGGCCCTCCAGCGCGCCCGCGAGCGAGGCGCCGACCCTGCCGCACCCCATGATGATCACGCGCACGCCGTTACCTCCCAACACACCGTCTGGTCTGCCGCCCAGGCTACTGTTGACGTCTGATGTCTACCGACCGACAGTCCGTACCGGGCACCGATATCGCCGACGCCGCCGCGAACTGGCGGGGACAGCAGCTCGACCTCACCATCGACGCCGTCGCGCACGGCGGTCACTGCGTCGCCCGGCACGACGGCAGGGTGGTGTTCGTCCGGCACTGCCTGCCGGGGGAGCGGGTGCGGGCGGTGGTCACCGAGGACAACGGCGGGTCGTTCTGCCGCGCTGACGCCGTCGAGATCCACGAGGCCGCGCCGGGCAGGGTGACGCCGCCGTGCCCGCTGTCCGGTCCTGGCGGTTGCGGCGGCTGCGACTGGCAGCACGTCTCACCTGACACCCAGCGCGAGCTGAAGGCCGCCGTCGTGGCCGAACAACTCCGGCGGCTTGCCGGGATCGAGTGGGACGTCGACGTCGAGGAACTGCCAGGCGGGTCGCTGGGCTGGCGCACCCGCACCCGGCTGGTCGCGGGTGCGGACGGCCGCGCGGGACTGCGGGCGCACCGCAGTCACCAGGTGATCCCGCTGGAAGGCCACGGCTGCGCCATCGCGACACCCGGCGCGCTGGACGACGTCCTGGCGCGCCGCTGGCGACCTGGCGCGGACATCGAGGTCACCCGCGACGGTGCCGGGCGGGTGCACGTGCGGTCCGGTGAGACCGTGCGGGGCAGGACGAAGCACCGGCAGCGCGCGGGCGGACAGGCGCGCGAGCGCGCGGCCGGTCGCGACTGGCGGTTCGACGCGCACGGCTTCTGGCAGGTGCACCCCGCCGCCGCGGACACCTTCGCGGACGTCGTCGCCGACTGGGCGCGGACGGACCAGGGCGCGCTGGCGTGGGACCTCTACGCCGGGGTCGGCTTGTTCGCCGCCGTGCTGGCCGAACAGGTGGGCGCGGACGGCCACGTGGTCGCCGTCGAGTCGTCCCGGCAGGCGGTGGCCGACGGTCAGCGAGCGCTCGCGGACCTGCCGCAGATCGAGTGGCGGCAGGGCGGCGTCGCGCGGCAGCTGGACCGCCTCCCTGGACTGCCGCAAGTGGTCGTGCTCGACCCACCGCGCAAGGGCGCGGGCAAGGACGTCATCACCGCCATCGCGGCCCGCGAACCGGAGCGCATCGTCTATGTCGCGTGCGATCCGGCGGCACTCGCCCGAGATGTGGCGATACTCGCCAACCAGGGCTATCAACTGTCCGAATTGCGTGCGTTCGATGCATTTCCGCAGACTCATCACGTCGAATGTGTGGCCTTGCTGCGGCCAGATAGCACCGCGTAACGGGCCTCACAACGGCCGGGTGTCACGTTCGGGTTGGGTGACGCTCCTAGACTGGTACAACCGTTCCCAGAACGTGGGCAGAACGCGGGCTGAAAACGAGGTGGAACGTGACGGTGCTCGAAACGGTGCAGGAACCCCGGGATCTCACTCGGCTCAGTGAGGACGAACTGGCTCAGCTCGCGGCTGAGATCAGGGACGTCCTCGTCGACAAGGTCAGCGCAGCCGGCGGGCACCTCGGCCCGAATCTCGGCGTCGTTGAGCTGACGCTGGCGTTGCATCGGGTGTTCGAGTCGCCCAAGGACGCGCTGATCTGGGACGTCGGCCACCAGTGCTACGTGCACAAGATGCTGACCGGCAGGCTGGCGGGCTTCGACCTACTGCGGCAGCGCGGCGGCGTCTCCGGCTACCCGGCGCGCGACGAGAGCGAGCACGACCACGTCGAGAACAGCCACGCCTCCACCGCGCTGTCCTACGCCGACGGCATGGCGAAGGCGTTCGAGCTGTCCGGCGCAGAGGGTCGCACCGTCGTCGCCGTCGTGGGCGACGGCGCGCTGACCGGCGGCATGTGCTGGGAGGCGCTGAACAACATCGCGGCGTCGGAACGCCCCGTCGTGATCGTCGTCAACGACAACGGCCGCTCCTATCTGCCCACCATCGGCGGCATCGCCGAACGCCTCGCGTCGCTGCGGCTGCAGCCCGGCTACGAGCGGTTCCTGCAGCGCGGCAAGGAGTTCCTGCAGCACACGCCGGTGGTCGGCAAGCCGATGTACGCCGCCGCGCACGCCGCCAAGGCGGGCCTGAAGGACGCGTTGAGCCCGCAGGCGCTGTTCTCCGACCTCGGACTGAAGTACCTCGGCCCGGTCGACGGGCACGACATGCACGCGCTGGAGGCCGCGCTGACCCGCGCGAAGGCGTTCCGGCACCCGGTGATCGTCCACGCGGTCACCCAGAAGGGGCACGGCTACGAGCCCGCCGTCAACGACGAGATCGACCAGATGCACCAGACGGCCGCCGTTGACCCGGCCACCGGCAAGCCGCCCGCGAACAAGGGCACGAGCTGGACGTCGGTGTTCGGCGACGAGCTGGCCCGCGTCGCGGAGAACCGCTCGGACATCGTCGGCATCACCGCCGCGATGCTGCACTCCACCGGGTTACACAAGCTCGCGGAGACGCACCCGGAGCGGGTGTTCGACGTCGGCATCGCCGAGCAGCACGCCGTCACGTCGGCGGCAGGGCTCGCCATGGGCGGGATGCACCCGGTCGTGGCGATCTACTCGACGTTCCTGAACCGGGCGTTCGACCAGCTGCTGATGGACGTCGCCATGCACAAGCAGGCGGTGACGTTCGTGCTGGACCGTGCGGGCATCACCGGGCCGGACGGCGCGAGCCACCACGGCATGTGGGACCTGTCGCTGCTGGGCATGGTGCCGGGGATGCGGGTGGCCGCGCCGCGCGACGAGCCGACGTTGCGGGAGGAGCTGCGCGAGGCGGTCGCGGTCTCCGACGGCCCGACGGCGCTGCGGTTCTCCCGGGGCAGCGTCGGCGCGCCGATCGAGGCGGTGCGCCGGGAGGGCGTCGTCGACGTGCTGCGCGAGAAGGCCGACGCAGACACCGACTCCGCCGACGTGCTGCTGGTCGCGGTCGGCGCGTTCGGCCAGCTTGGTCTCGACGCCGCCGACAAGCTCGCCGACCAGGGCATCGGCGTCACCGTGGTGGACCCGCGCTGGGTGCTGCCGGTGCCGTCGGAGCTGGTCGCGCTGGCGCGGCGGCACCGGCTGGTCGTCTCCGTCGAGGACAGCGGCAGGCACGGCGGCTTCGGGGCGGCGTTCGCGCAGGCGCTCCGCGACGCCGACGTCGACGTGCCGCTGCGCGACCTGGGCGTGCCACAGCGGTTCCACTCGCACGCCTCGCGGGGCGAGGTGCTGGCCGGCCTTGGCCTGACAGCGCAGGACGTCGCGCGGCGGGTGACCGAGTGGGTGGCCGACCGGCTGGACGGCGTCGTCGCGGAGGCTGAACTGGACAATCGCGCCGCCGTGGATGAAACCGCTCCGGAGGGCCCGAACTGACGTCTCCTCGTGACCTGTGGCACGGTAACGACGTGCGAGTACTGGTGGTAGAGGACGAGGAGGCACTGGCGGACGCGGTCGCGCGGGGGCTGCGGCGCGAGGGCATGGCCGTCGACGTCGCGCTCAACGGTGACGACGGGCACGAGAAGGCGATGATCACCCGGTACGACGTGATCGTGCTCGACCGGGACCTGCCCGGCATGTCGGGTGACGAGTTGTGCCGCGAGATCGTGGCCTCCGTCGCACTCTCGCGCGTGCTGATGCTCACCGCGAGCGGCACGGTCGAGGATCGGGTCGACGGCCTGTCGCTCGGCGCGGACGACTACCTCGCCAAACCGTTCGCCTTCCCCGAGCTGGTCGCGCGGGTGCGCGCGCTGGGAAGGCGCTCCACCCCGGCGAAACCGCCGCTGCTGACGGCGGGCGACGTCCGGCTCGACCCCGCCACCCGCACCGTGCGCCGCGACAGCGGTCCGATCGAGCTCACCCGCAAGGAGTTCGGCGTGCTCGAGGTGCTGCTCGGCGCTGGCGGCGCGGTCGTGAGCAGTGAGGAGCTGCTTGAGCGAGTCTGGGACGAGAACGCCGACCCGTTCACCACGACGGTGCGCGTCACGGTGATGACGTTGCGCAAGAAGCTCGGCGAGCCCGGCATCATCGAGACCGTCGTCGGCTCCGGCTACCGCGTGCCCGGCGCCGGGACGGCCGCGAACGCGTGACCGGCTGGCGGGGGTTGGCTCCCGTCCGCGGGCTCCGCGGGCGCATCACGCTGCTCGCCGTGGGCCTCACCGCAGGGGTCAGCGCCGCGCTGCTTGTGCTGGCGTGGCTGTTGGTGCGGGACTCTGTCGCGGCGGTGCCGCAGATGCCGCCCGGCACGCTGGTGGAGGTCGACGGCACCCAGGTCGAGGCGTCCGCGCTGGCCGACCACCTGCGCGCGCAGGCGCGCGAGCAGGTGCTGCTTGCCGGTGGGCTCGCGTTCGGGTTCGTCGTGCTCGCCGCCGGGATCCTGGCGTGGACGGTGACCTCGCGGGTGCTGCGCCCGCTCGCGGAGATCGCGGGCACGGCGCGACGGCTGTCCGCAGAGTCCCTCGATGAGCGGATCGGGGAGCTGCGACCCCGCGACGAGTTGGCGGCACTCGCCGAGACCATCGACGACATGCTGGACCGGCTCGCCGGGGCGTTCGACGCGCAACGTCGGTTCGTCGCCAACGCCAGCCACGAGCTGCGCACGCCGCTGACCGTGATCCGCACCGAGCTGGACGTCACCCTCTCCGACGACCACGCCGACGAGGCCGAGCTGCGGCGGATGGCCGAGGTGGTCCGCACCGCGACCCGCCGTGCCGAGCAGCTGGTCGGCGCGCTGCTGCTGCTCGCCCGCACCGACGCCACCGGGCTCGCGGTGCGGGAGCAGGTGGACCTCGGCACGGTGGTCGGCAGCGCGTGGCAGGCGGTCGAGGACGAGGCAGGGCAGCGGGGCCTGCGGGTTGAGCTCGACGTGAATCCCGCGCCCGCTGTTGGCGATCCCGCGCTGCTGGAGCGCGTGGCGGGCAACCTGCTGGAGAACGCCGTCCGTCACAACCTCAACGGCGGCTGGATCACCGTGCGCACCGAGGCGTTCGCCACGCACTCGACGTTGACCGTGCGGTCCTCGGGGCCGCTGATCGACCCGGCGACCGTGACGGAGCTGTTCGAGCCGTTCCACCGGGGCGGCGCTGGCCGCACCGGGCGCTCTGGCGCGGGTCTGGGACTGTCGATCGTGCGCGCCGCCGTTGACGCCCACGATGGCGCCGTCGCCGCCGAGCCGGTCGTCGGCGGCGGGCTGGCGGTGACGGTGACGCTCCCCAGCACGTGAGGTGTCGTGAAGGGCATCTTATGGGCACGAGACGCCCATAAGATGCCCTTCACGACACCAGAAACGTCACCCACTCGTGGCAGACAGCGCCGTGCTGAGCAACCCCGCCGTCTGCTCCACCTGCCAGGCGCGGGCGCCGCGCGCGGTCAGCTCCGTCGCGATGGCCTCGGGGGAGACGTCGTCGGGCGGCTCCCAGCACAGCCTGCGGACGAGGTCCGGCAGCAGCAGGTTCTCGACCGGCAGGTGCAGCTTCTCGGCCAGCTCGGTGAGCGCGGCGCGGGCGGCCGACAGCCGGGCCGCGGCGTCCGGGTCGCGGTCGGACCAGCGGTTCGGCGGCGGGGGACCGCCGTTGTTCTGCGCCGCGCTGGGCAGCTCGGCCTTCGGCAACGCACGCGCGGTCTGGATGTGCCGCAGCCACATCGACGAGAGCCGTCGCTGCATCTTGCCGCCGAACACCGGCAGCGCGCGCAACTGCTCCACGGTGCGCGGGTCGGCGCTGGCGGCGGCGACGATCGCGGAGTCCGGCAGCACCCTGCCCGGCGCGCGGTCGCGCTTGCGGGCGAGCTGGTCCCGCGCCTGCCACAGCGCCCGCACGGTAGCCAGCGCCCGGGGCGTGCGGATCTTGTGGATGCCGGAGGTGCGGCGCCACGGCTCCGCCTTGGGCTCCGGCGCGGGGGCGGTGCGGACGGCCTCGAACTCCTGCTCCGCCCAGTCGAGCTTGTCCTGCCGCACCAGTTCTTCGGCGAGCCGGTCGCGCAACGGCAGCAGCAGTTCGACGTCGAGTGCGGCGTAGTTCAGCCAGGCGGCGGGCAGCGGGCGGGTGGACCAGTCGGCCGCGCTGTGGCCCTTCTCCAGCCGATAGCCGAGCAACTGCTCGACCATCGTGCCCAGCGCGACGCGCTGGTACCCGGCGAGCCGCGCGGCGAGCTCGGTGTCGAACAGCGCGGGCGGGTAAAGGTCGAGCTCGGCGAGGCAGGGCAGGTCCTGGGACGCGGCGTGCAGCACCCACGGAACGTCGTTGAGGATGTCGATGAGCGGGGTGAGGCCACCATTGGACTCGTCAAGTGCGATGGGGTCGATCAGGTGCGTGCCAGCACCCTCGCGGCGCACCTGGATGAGATAGGCCCGTGGCCAGTAGCGGTACCCGGACGCCCGTTCGGTGTCCACGGCGACCGCGCCGGTGCCTTCTGCGAGCTGGTCGCAGGCGCGTGCCAGCGCCGCGTCGTCGGCGATGACGTCGGGGATGCCGTCCCTCGGCTCGTGCAACGGGGCCACCGTCACCTGATCCGCGTGGTCGTCACCGCCCATGCCGTCGAGCTCGTCCGAGAAGTCCGTCACGGACTGCAACCCTACGGGACGGACTTCTCGCGTCGTCCGTCCCGTAGGGTGCTGATCAGCGAATGACGCCCGCGCGCATGGCGAGGGCGACCATCTGCGCCCGGTCACCGGTGCCGAGCTTGCGGCCGATCCGCGACAGGTGAGACTTCACCGTGAGCGCGGAGAGGTTGAGCTCCTCACCGATTTCCTTGTTGGACTGACCGTCCGCGACGAGCTGCAGCACCTGCACCTCGCGCGAGGACAGCTCGCGCGGGGTGTTGTCGGTGCCGGGCACCCTCGTCCCGGTCGCGAGAATCGGGGCGACGCCGGGATCGGCGTACACCCCGCCTTCGAGCACCCTGCGGACGCCGTCGGTCACCGCGACTGGTGATGCCGATTTCAGCAGGTACGCCTGGGCGCCTGCCTGGAACGCGGCCCGTACCGCGTACGGGTCGTCGGACGATGCGAGCACCACAACCCGAGGCCACCCGTGGCTACGGAGCTCCGTAACCAACTCGATGCCGCTGCCATCAGGCAGCCCGAGGTCGAGGATCGCGAGATCGCACGGCCCGGTGGCCGACGCTCGTAGCCTCGCCTCGGCCACCGTGGCGGCCTCGTGAACGGTACCCGCACCCATTTGTGCGAGTCGTGCGGAAATTGCCTCCCTCAGCAACGGGTGGTCATCGACCACGAGCACCGAGAACAGCTCTTCCCGCGGATGCGGAACCATGCTTGCTGGCAAGTTGCCAGCGGGCGTGGATCGAACGGCCTGTGTAAAGCCGACGGTAGCCACGTCACTACCTCCCTGGAGTCGGTCGTGCCCCCCGACCGGCACAGGCACTCTCGGCCATGTAGCCGCGCCAGCTATGGACCGAAAGTGGTGTCGTGGAGAGCACTCTAGCCGCCCGAGAGGGTCAGTGGGGGGATCGATTGGGTAAGTATTCGAACGAATTCATCACTGTCTGCCATCGATGTCCCACAAATGGGGTATTGAGTCCCAAACTTGTAACGCTCGGTGGGCGCGGGCCGATGTAATCGAGTTAACCGTCGTGACGTGGGCGTGCGAGCGCATGTGCATACCGCTCTCGCAGGCGTGGGCGCGCCTGCGAGAGCGGACCTGGACGGGGCATCGTGGCCGTCTGTTCGGACGTACGCGCGGACGGTAGGGAGGAACCGATCTTCACGCGAAACCACGAGTCCAGGTTTGCTATTAGGGGGACGCACAGGTGCCGCGCCACGTTGCGTCTGATGGCAGGGCGATCCGCCCACGTTCGGGTGAATGTCACTCGCCGGGGCGTGTGCCGGGGCTCGCCTGGGTCGTTCAGGAACCGTTCCGTTGCCCGAAGAGGCTAACCCCAACCGGTGGCAGGCCCACCACACTGGCCATGAGCTGACAGAACGCATCGCCGTGCGGCTTCAGGTCGCTCGACAGGGGCGTCCAGGACGCGCGCAGCTCGAGGTCTTCGGTCTGCGACGGTCCCGCGATGTCACCGAAGCGGGCCGACGACGTCTCCGTCACGGTACCGCCGAGCGCGGTGTAGCTGGCCTCGGTCGACTCGAGCGCCTCGGTGAGCCAGGACCAGCCTACCGAGGGCAGAAACGGGTCCGACGCCAGCTCCGCGTCGAGCTCGGCGGTGACGTAGGCGACGAGGCGGAGGACGCCGCGCCATGCCTCCTGGCCGTCCGGGTCGTGCAGCAGCACGAGTCTGCCCGACGCCAGCACCTCGGCGGGTCCGGTGACATCGCAGCTCAGCGCGTAGGACCACGGCGCGAGCCGCTGTGGCGGCCGGACCGGCTCCAGCTCGATCTCCGGCCGGGGTTCCACCGACCGCAGTGCCGCCACTGCTGCCTGAAACTCAGAAGGCGCTTGGGTCATCGCAGACACGACGCAGACTGTAGGACGGAACCACCCTGGGTGGGCCGGAGCCACGCCGATGAGCGGCCAAGCGGGCGGGTCTGGGTGGCAGCAGCGCCGCGGACTCGGCGGTTTGGCCTGCGAGATCGTGACGCGAATCGCAGGACTGCGGAAGAAGCGGTGAAACGTCGTGTGGGACCATAAGAGTGATGCCCTCACTGACTGAACCAGCCCTCGCAGGCGCTCGGCGCGTACTCGCGGAGTCGCCGTTCCTCGCCGCTGCCCGGGGAGAACGCCCGAGCCACATCCCGGTCTGGTTCATGCGCCAGGCCGGGCGCTCGTTGCCAGAGTATCGCGAGCTGCGCAAAGACACCCCGATGTTGGACGCCTGCTTCGAGCCGGAGCTGCTTGCCGAGATCACGATGCAGCCGGTGCGCAGGCACGGTGTCGACGCCGCGATCCTGTTCAGCGACATCGTCGTGCCGCTCAAGGCGGCCGGGGTGGAGATCGACATCGTCGCGGGCACCGGGCCGGTGGTCGCCTCGCCGATCCGCTCCGCCGCCGACGTCCGCGCGCTGCCGCCGCTGCACGCCGACCAGGTGGACGCGGTCGCGGCCGGGGTGACGCTGCTGGTTTCCCAGCTGGGGCAGACGCCGTTGATTGGTTTCGCCGGGGCGCCGTTCACGCTGGCCTCGTATCTGATCGAGGGCGGGCCGAGCAAGCACCACGAACGCACCAAGGCGTTGATGTACTCCGAGCCGGGCGGGTGGCACGAGCTGATGGACCGGCTGTCCGACGTCGCGCTGACGTTCCTGCGCGCGCAGCTCGCCGCCGGGGTGGACGCGGTGCAGCTGTTCGACTCCTGGGCGGGCGCGCTGTCCGAACGGGACTACCGCGAGTACGTCATGCCGCACTCGGCGAAGGTGTTCGAGGGCATCGCCGATGCGCGGGTGCCGCGCATCCACTTCGGCGTCGGCACGTCGGAGCTGCTGCCGTCGATGCGCGAGGCGGGCGCGGACGTCGTCGGTGTGGACTGGCGGGTGCCGTTGGACGTCGCGGTGAGCAGGCTCGCCGCCGCGTGCCCGGCTGGCAAGTACCGCCCGATCGTGCAGGGCAACCTCGACCCGGCCGTGCTGCTGGCGTCGTGGGACGGCGTCGAGCGCGAGGTGCGCCGCATCATCGCCGAGGGTCGCTCCGCTGCTGGCCACGTGTTCAACCTGGGCCACGGTGTGCTGCCGGAGACCGATCCTGAGGTGCTGACCCGGATCGTGGCGCTGGTGCACGGGCTGGAGCCGTGAGAGACCGATGAGGGTGGCCGTCGTCGGCGGCGGGATCTCCGGGCTCACCGCCGCGTACCGGTTGCGGCAGGCGCTTGGCGACGACGTCGCCCTGACGGTCTTCGACGCCGCTGACCGGCTCGGCGGCAAGCTCCGCACGGAAACGCTGGCAGGCACGGACGGCACGACCATCGACGTGGGAGCGGAGGCGTTCCTGGTCCGCAGGCCGGAAGCCGTCGCGTTGGCGCGGGAGCTGGGCCTTGGCGATCGGCTGGTGCACCCGACGTCGATGCGGCCGCTGGTCCGCGCGGGCGGACACACGCTGGGCCTGCCGACCGGCACGCTCATGGGCATTCCCACGTCCGCCGACCAGGTCGCCGGGGTGCTGTCCCACGACGGCGTGGCGGCCGTGGCCGCCGAGCCCAGCTTATCGCCGCCCACGCTGCCGGACCACGACGTCTCGCTGGGCGCGCTGCTGCGCGAGCGGTTCGGCGACGAACTGGTCGACCGGCTGGTGGACCCGCTGCTGGCGGGCGTCTACGGCGGGGGAGCGGACACGCTCGGCCTCCGCGCGGTGCTGCCCGCTCTGGCGGAACGGATCGACGCCGGGGCGACGTCGCTCACCGACGCCGCTGCCGCGCTCCTGCCGCCTGCGAGTTCGTCGAGTGTCGCGCCCGTGTTCGGCACCCTGCCAGGTGGACTCGGCACGTTGATCGACGCGCTCGTCGCCGCCGCGCGCGCCGACGTCGTCTCCGGCGCGATGGTGCGGGAACTGCGCCGCACCGGCGCGGGCTGGGCGCTGTCGGTCACCACCGACAGCGCCGACCCTGACACCCGCGTCGAGGAGTGCGACGCCGTGTTGCTCGCCGTCCCCGCGCCCGCCGCCCGCAAGCTGCTCGCCAGCGCGGGCGCCGACCGCGCTGCTGCCGATCTCGCCGACGTCGAGCTTGCCTCCATGGCCGTCGTCGCGCTGGCGCTGCCGTCCGGCACCGCGCTGCCCGAGGCGAGCGGCGTACTCGTCGGCGTCGGGGAGACGTGGGACAACGGCACGCCGTTCACCGCGAAGGCGTTCACGTTCTCGTCGCGCAAGTGGTCGCACCTCGCTGACGGTCCGGTGCTGGTGCGTGGCTCGGCTGGGCGGTTCGGCGAGCCCGACGCGCTGCGTGCCACCGACGACGAGCTGGTCCGCCGTGTCCGCGCCGACCTCGCGGAACTGGCCGGCGTGACGGCGGAACCGGTCGCCGCGACGGTCCAGCGCTGGGGCGGCGGGCTGCCGCAGTACGGCGTCGGACACCCCGAGCGGGTCGCCCGCGTCGAACGGGACGTCGCCGCGTTGGGCAGGATCACCATTGCAGGGGCCACCTGGCACGGCGTCGGCATCCCCGCGTGCATCGCGACCGCAGGTGAGGCGGCACACCAGCTCACCGACCAACTGCTACCCGCGTCCGCGGCGGTGGGAGACTAGAACCATGGCCGAGACGAATTCGAACGCCGCCCGCATCCGGGAACTGAACGAGACCATCCGCTACACCATGTGGTCGGTGTTCCGGGTGCGACCGGGCACGCTCGGTGAGGACAGGGGCCCTGCCGCCGCCGAGACGCAGCAGTATCTCGACGCGCTCGACGGCAAGGGCGTCACCGTGCGCGGCGTATACGACGTCGCTGGCTTGCGCGCCGACGCCGACTACCTGATCTGGTGGCATGCCGAGGACATCGAGCAGCTGCAGGACGCCTACACCGGCTTCCGGCGCACGCCGCTCGGCCGCGCGTCCGAGCCGGTCTGGAGCCAGGCCGCGCTGCACCGGCCCGCCGAGTTCAACCGGAGCCACATCCCCGCGTTCCTCGCCGACGAGGAGCCCCGCAAGTACGTCTGCGTGTACCCGTTCGTGCGGTCCTACGAGTGGTACCTGCTGCCCGACGAGGAACGCCGCGCGATGCTCGCCCAGCACGGCATGCAGGCCCGCGACTACCCGGACGTGCGCGCCAACACCGTGGCGTCGTTCGCGCTGGGCGACTACGAGTGGATGCTCGCCTTCGAGGCCGACGAGCTGCACCGCATCGTGGACCTGATGCGGGCGCTGCGGGCCAGCGACGCGCGCAGACACGTGCGCGAGGAGGTGCCGTTCTACACCGGTACGCGAGTGCCAGCCGCCGACCTCGTCGCCGGCCTGCCGTAACCGCTCATTCCGCTGTCGGGCGCAGCGTCAGCGCGACGGAGTTGATGCAGTACCGCTGGTCGGTGGGCGTGCCGTAGCCCTCGCCATCGAACACGTGCCCCAGGTGGCTGTGGCAGGTCGCGCACAGCACCTCGGTGCGCGGGCGGCCCGGCAGGCTGCGGTCCTCGCGGGCGATCACCGCGTCGGAGTCGGCCGGGTCGTAGAACGACGGCCAGCCGCAGTGGCTCTCGAACTTGGTGTCGCTGGTGAACAGCTCGGTGCCGCAGCCCCGGCAGGAGTAGACGCCAACCGTGGTGGTGTCGGTGTACTTGCCGGTGAAGGGGCGTTCGGTGCCCGCCTGGCGGAGCACGCTGTACTCGTCAGGCGAGAGTTCCTCCCGCCACTGCTCATCAGACTTGGCGACTTTCGGGGTGGCGCCGACAACTGGTTCCATGCCAGCCACGGTACCCGGCGGACTCAGCCCCAGAGCCAGGTCAGTGCCATGCGCAGCGTCTCCCACGCCCCGAACAGCACACCGAGCAGGATCAGCGCCACGACGAGCCACGCGAAGTGCCTGCGCACACCGCCGATGCGGTTGGTGGACTCCGCGAAGTCGGCCACGCCAGCCAGCGACGACTCGATGGTGAAGCTGGGTCCGCTGCGCTCCATCCGGTCAAGGTGTGCTGCGAACGCGCGCGCCTCGGGATCGTCGGGGTCCAGACCGATCAGGTCATCGGTGAACCGCGACTCGGGGCCTGCGTTGGGCTCGTCACGCACCATGCTTCCACCGTATGGCAATCTCGCGGCTTTTCCTACGTCGAGCGTCAGCGGGGATCGGAGTCGATGGCCAGCCCGTTATTCGAGCGTACGACGCGCAACTGCCTGCGCTCGCTGTCCTGGTCGTCGCCCTCGAGTTCGGTGACGGTCGTGCTGATCGTGACGGAGCCGTCGTCGTTGTTCTCGGCTACGGCGTTCTCCGCGTAGACCTGGTCGAATTCCGACCAGTGGTCCTGGAACTCCTCGTAGCTGCCGAACTCGGCCTGTGCCTGCGGCGTGAGCATGTCCCATGACCTGCTCATCCCGTCAGGGAAGGTGTAGAAGTCGATGACGAGCTGGCCAGCCTGTCCCCACGGGATCGGTTCGTTCCCCGTGTTGGCCTGCGTCTTGGTCTGCTCCGGCGGCTCGGTCGTCGACGGCGGCGCGGTGGTCGTCGTCTGGTCGCCGCCCGTGTTCGGTGACGCCGTGCCGGGCTGCTCGTCGTCGCCCGACAGCAGCGCGAACGAGATGCCGACCAGCGCGAGCAGCGCGACGATGCCGCCGACGAGGGCGAAGGTGCGTTTGCGGTCGTTACCGTTCCGACCGTCGCCGTTCTGCTGCGGTGGCGCTGGTTGGTGGTCGGCAAGGGGCGCGCCGTTCATGCCGTTGCCGACGGCGGTGAACGCCGCCGTGCCGTGGTGCGGCTGCTGCGGCGCGGGCTGGTGCCCGGCGTCCGCCGCGGGGGCGATGGCGGTCCTTGTCCGTTGCCATGGCGGGTTCTGCCCGTTGCCCTGCGGCTCCATTGGCGGCTGGTTGGGCATCACCGGCGGGGGAGGCGCGGGCACGCCGCCGCCCGACGCGACCGCGGCGAGACGTTCGGCGGCCTGCTGCATGCTGATGCGCTCGCCCGGCTCGGGGCGCAGCATCGCCATCAGCAGCGCGGTCGCCGAGCTCGCCACGCGCGGCGGCGTGATCTTGCCGCTCGCCGCCGTGTGCAGCAGCGCGAGCTGGTTCGGGTTGCTGCCGTAGACCGACTGGCCCTCGATCGCGTGGTAGAGCGTCGCGCCGAGCGCGAAGACGTCCGAGGACGGCGACGGGTCAGCCCCGCGAGCCAGCTCAGGCGCGATGTAGGCCGGGGTGCCACCGACGAGGCCGGTCTGGGTGAGCGTGATGTCGCCCTGCGCGCGGGAGATGCCGAAGTCGGTGAGTTTGGCCACACCGGACTCCTCGATGAGGATGTTGCCCGGTTTGACGTCGCGGTGCACGATCCCGGCGTGATGGGCGGCGACAAGGGCGTTCGCCATCTGCTCGCCGACACGGCAGGCCTCGGCGACCGACATCGTCCCGTGCTGCGCGAGCAGTTGCGACAGGCTGTGCGACGGCAGGTACTCCATCACAAGGCACGGATCGCCCTCGTGCTCGGTGATGTCGTAGACGACGATGGCGTTGGGGTGCTGGAGCCGCGCGGCGATCTTGGCCTCGCGCATCGCGCGCCGGTGCAGGTCGGCGCGATCGGCCTCGGACAGCCCCTGCTGGCCAACGACCTTCTTGACCGCGACGGATCGCTCTAGTCGCTCGTCGACGGCACGCCAGACGACGCCCATCGCGCCGCTGCCGATGTGCTCGACGAGCCGATAGTGCCCTGCTACCAGTTGCCCTGTTTCGATGACGAACGCTCCTAGCGAGAGGGTTTCCGCGCCAGAGTTAAGGATGTGTGCCTCGGGTGCGCGCTGCCGCATGTCACCACGGCGCGGGGATGACACAGCCGCAGGACAGCATCGCTAACGCCCGATCGAGTGTACTGGCGCATGCTCATCGCTCCTATGTCACCCGCCACTCACTCATTTGGCCGTGTCGCGGTCATCGCTTCCGGTGTTACCGGCACGGTGGCAGACGTCGTCGGCGTGCGCACGATCCGGTACACACCGAGCCCGCCGAGCAGCGCGAATGCGGCATAACACGCGATAAGCGCGGGCGGGCTCTGACCGGTCAGTGCGTTACCGAGAGTCACCACCGCCACCGTGCCCGGCACGCTGCCCAGCGCCGTGCCGAGCAGGTATGGGCGCAGTGGGATGGACGACAACCCGCAGCAGTAGCTCATCGGCGCGAACGGGATCACCGGGATCAGTCGCAGCGAGGCGACACCGAGCACGCCGCCGCCCGTGAGCTTCGCGTCCACGGCACGCACGGCGTCCCGGTCCAGGTGACGGTGCAACAGCCGGGTACCGACCGGCCGCGCCAGGCCGTACCCCAGCAAGCCGGACGTGATGGTCGCCGCGAGCGCGATGCCGATGCCGAGCGCGTTGCCCAGCAACAGTCCGGACGCCAGGTTGAACGCCGTCCTCGGCAGCGGCAGCGCGGCGCACACCGCGTACACGCAGAAGAACACCAGCGGCGCGGCCGGTCCCGCCGCCACCGCCATCTCCCGCACCTCGGCGGGGGTGGGGATCGGCGCGATGAACGCGACCACGACGCAGGCGACGAGCACGCCCAGCGCCACCAGCAACCGTGTTTGATCCCGCACCAGAACAAGGTATGTCACGAACGGTGAGCGGGTAGCGGCTGGTCTCCCCGGTGTGATCATCCCTGCTTCGCCGTTGGCATCCCTGCTTCGCCAGGCAAATGGCGCGATCCGCGCCGGATTCGACGTCGTTTGTCGGGTTCTCGCGGCAATTTCCCTGGCGAAGCAGGACTCGGCGCGGCTGGGGCGTCGGGGAGGTGCGGCTCGGTGAAGCAGGCTCCCGCGCGGCCTGGGGACGGTCGGCACCGAGCGCGGCCCCGTGCGGCCGGGGACGTCGTCACGCATCCCGCGGCACGACGATTGGCGCTTCGATGCGGGTCGGGGTGAGCGGCGGGCCGTTCGGACGGAGCAGCGGATCGCTCGGCGCGCCGTCCGGGTCCGCGCGCCACGACCGGCACACCTGGCCGAGCGCGATCGGATGCACGGTCAACGTGCCGTCGACGTCGATGTGCAGCCGCAGGAACCCCTTGTGGTCCTCGATGCTCTGGCCCGCCATCACCTCGTTGAGGTTGATGCCGAAGCGGCTCGCGATCATCAGGTACGCCGCGACCAGCTCGCTGTGCGCGAAGCCAAGCACCACCGGCGTCCCGACCACGATCAGCAACAACGTCGCCCAGTTCGTCACCAGGTTGTGCGGCACGAGGCCGTAGAGCTGGATGATCGCCAGCGCCCACGTCACGTTGAGCGCGATGTGCGCGAGCCCGTGCAGCATGCCCGCCACCGTCGCCGGTCTGCGCGGCGTGTGCGCGTCCATCCGGGCGAAGTACACCCCGGTCAGCACCAGCAGCGCGCCGAGGATCACCGCGGGCGTCCAGCTGGCCACCAGCGCGAAGAACCCGCGCTCCGCCTCGCCGAACGGCCCCGCGATGCCGAACAGCACCGCGAGTGTCACCGCCGACTGGATCAGCCCCGTCATGCCCCAGAAACCGGGGTTGCGCCACGGCAACCGGAAGATACCCGCCGCGAACAGCTCCGAACGTCGTTTGCTCGGATACCGTGCGGCGAGGTCGTAGGTAGCCTGCGGTTGTGCCTCCCGCACTCGCGTCGTCGGTGGCGGCAGATCCACGCGTTCCGGCAGCTCGTGCGTCGCGCTGAGATACGCCCCGCCCAGTCCGCAGGTGATGTTCTGGCGCGTGCCGTCGCGCTCGGCGTAGCGGGCGTAGTGGTGCTTGTCGCCGGAGAGCATCACCCGGATGGACGCGCCAGCCGGACGGACGAACTCGGCGTCGAAGAACTCGATGATGTCGTAGGCCGCCGCACCGGCCTCCGACCCCGCGTACACCCAGGCGGGCGACGGCGTGCACAGGATCACGGCGTCACCGGGTGTCAGCCGTGCCGCCGCCTCGGCGAAGTAGGCGAGCTGCGGCGCGTCGATGTGGTCGTCGAACTGGGTGTCGATGGCGAACAGCCACCAGCGCTGCGGCAGTTGGATGGCGAAGTAGCTGCGGGTCTGCTCGGTCGTCCACGCCCCGAACGACCGTCGCTGTGCGAACACGCGAAGGAACGCCGTCAGCCCGTCGTACCAGTCGTGGTTGCCCGGCAGCGCGAACAACGCGGGCCTCGGCTCACCGTCCGGCTCCGGGAAGGCGGCCTGGTAGACGCCCCTGGTGCGCTCCCGGTACGTCGCGATCGAGGCCGCCGGGTAGACCTCGTCGCCACCCATGACCAACAGCCTGCCGCGCGGCAGTGTCGCGTCGCCGACGTCGACCTCCTGCCGGGCCAGCACGGTGGCGACCGAGTAGGTGGCGTCGAAGCTGTCACCGAGGTCGGCGACGTAGTCCAGCCACAGCTCGCTGTCAGCGTCATCCCCGGTGTAGGAGTACAGCTCCGATGGCAGGCTGCCCTGGAGCTCGCGCTTGTCGGCGTACGCGCCGAAAATCGCCGCCAGCAGCGCCTTCGCGCCGGTCGCGATCAGCACCCGAGGGGCGAGCCAGCGCACCGCGTGCTGCCGGGTGAAGCCGAGTTCGCGCGGGGAACCGTCACGGGCGCGGGAAGGCGGCGCTGCTGTCATGACAGCGCATCGTAACCAGAGCGGCGGCCAGCGAGCGGATGCCGCGCGGTCGTCACGACGGGCAGGTCACGCCTTGGCTGGGCACGGTCCCGTCGACCAGGAACTCGCCGACGTGCTTGGTGACGCAGTCCGATCGCCCGACCGCGCCGTGTCCTGCGCCTTCCCAGCCGATCCGCACCGACGACGGCATCTGCTGTGCGGTGCGCTTGGTGCCCAGCTCGGGCGTGCGCGGGTCAGCCGCCGTGCTCACCACCAGCACCGGCGGCGCGCCGCGCATGGCGGGATCGGCCACCGGCTCGCGGCGCACCGGCCACTGGCTGCACCACACCAGCCGCTGGGCGAGCAGCCCGCCGAACACCGGATGCTGCTGCCGCCAGTCGTCGGCCAGCTCGGCGATGCGCTGCGGCGCGAGCCGGGTTCTGGTGTCGTTGCACGTCGTGGCCAGCGTCGCGTCAAGCACAGACGGGTACGGGTTGTTCGGGTCCATCGGACCGAGGAACTCCGCGAGCGACCGGATGTCGCCGTCCTTCGCGGCGGCGATGGCCTTCGCCAGTGCGGGCCAGCGGTCCGGCTCGCCAAGGCCGTGCAGGATCGCGCGGGCGGCGATGCCGGGCGGCAGGCCGCGCTGGTGCGGCATGTCCAGCACCCGCGACACCGTGCCGCGCGGATCGTCACCCAGCGGGCAGTCCCGGGACCGGCAGTCGCGCGCGAAGACGTCCAACGTCGCCTCCGCGCCAGCGGCCCTCTCCGCCAGCACGGTCTGCGCCTGCTGCGACGGGTCCGGGGTGCCGTCGAGGACGACCCTGCCGAGCTTGTCGGTGAACCGCTGCGCGTACGCCTGCACCACCCGCGAGCCCTCGCCGCGCGCGAGCACGTGCAGGAACGGCGCGCCGAGCTGCCGCCGGATCTCGTCAAGGTCACCGGCCGTGCGCCAGGTGTCCAGCGCGCCCTGCTGGTTCTTCAGGATCAACGCGCACTCCTGGCCCGCGCCGCGCGCCGCGTCGAACAGCGGGTCGAGGTCGGTGGCTGCCGGGTCGAAGCCGAGCAGCTTACCGCGCGCGCCAGGCGGGACGCAGTCGATCGGGTTGGAGTTCCCGGTGCCCCTGCGGTCGAAGCCGATGATCGCGAACTGTTCCAGCACGTCCTCGGGCAGTTGGGCGGCCAGCCGCGCCGCGAACACCGTGCCCGGCTCGCCGTCGATGTCGTTGACGACGAGCAGCGGGATCTTGTCGCCGCCGCCAGACTCCGCCTTGAGCACCGAGATCCGCAGCATGCCCCTACCGGGGAGCGACGGGGCGTCGAGGGTGCTGTCGATCGTGGCGCAGGAGTAGCGCATCGTGCCCGCGTCGCGCCGTCGCGGCGTGTCGAGCGCGCGGCGGACGCGCTGGCCGCAGTCCGACCACGGCACCTGGTCGCCGCTCTGCGTGCCGAGCGGCGGCAACGGCGTCTCCTCGCGTGGCGTCTCGGTGGTCGGCCGGGGGCTGCCGTCGCGGGCGAGCACGGCGGGTCGGTCGGACGGCCCCACAGTGCAGCCAGCGAGCAACGCGGGCAGCACGGCGGCGAGCAGCAGCGCGCGCCGCGCGACGGTCGTCCGCGCGTCAACGCCGGGCCGAACACGAGCCACGGTCGTCCCCTCTGCGTTGTGGTCCGGTCCCTTCGAGGATGGCACGACGCGGGTGAGCACGCGGTGAGCCTGTCACGGCCTCCGGTAACGCAACATGAGGAATCCGTCCTCGTGCAGCACCGAGGCCAGCGCCAGGTCGCGCGGCGCTTCGGTGACCGCGCCGCGCACGATCCGCTCCGCGCCAGCGCCCGCCAGCACCGGCGCCACCGTCAGGCAGAGCTGGTCCACCAGGTCGGCCGCCACCATGCTCGCCAGCAGCCGGGGGCCGCCCTCGCAGTTCACCCGCAGCAGACCCCGCTCGCCCAGCTCGTGCAGCACCGACGGCAGGTGCACGTGCCCGTCCCCTGCGACGACGACCTCCGCGCCCGCGTCCGCCAGCGCGGTGTGGCGCTCGTGCGGCGCGGCGTCGGTCGTGAACACGATCGGCGGGACACGGGTGTCGGTGAGCAGGGGGCAGTCGGTCGGCAGCGAGCACCGTGCGCTGACCACGGCGATCGGCGGGACCTCGGCCAGCCCGAGCCGTTGCCTGCGCTCGCGGCGTCGTTCACCCCGCTTGACGCCGGCGTACTCTTCCGTCGTCGCGGTGCCCGCCCCGACCAGGACGACGTCCGCGAGGTCGCGGCCCAGCATGAAGATGCGCTTGTCCGCCGGGTGTGACAGGCCCTCGGAGTGGCCGTCCAGCGTGGCCGCGCCGTCGGCGGAGCTGACGAAGTTGACCTGCACCCACGGCTCGGTGAGGCCGTCCGGATAGGCGTAGATCCGCTCCAGCCCGGCGTCGGAGACGGGCTTGGTGTCGGGTGTCGGGGGCCACAGCACATGCACGGCTCCATCTGATCACACGGCCACGCCGTTACGCTCAGAGCGTGCCAGGTCAGCTGATCGATCGCGTGCCAGAGCTGGCGGCGGACGACCTCGTCGCCGCGCTCGTGCCGCCGCCTCGGTTCGACGTCGTCCGGTTCGACAGCTACGTGCCGAACCCCGACGAGCCGAGCCAGGCCGCCGCCGTGGCGGAGGGCAGGGCGTTCGCCGAGCGGGTCGGCGCGGGCTCGTCTCGGCGGGGTGGCAGGCTGCGGTCGTTGTTCGGCGGCTCCCGGGGTTCCGCTGCCGACGCCACGCGCGGGCTGTACTTCGACGGCGGCTTCGGCGTCGGCAAGACCCACCTGCTCGCGTCGCTGTGGCACGCCGTGCCCGGCCCCAAGGCGTACGGCACGTTCGTTGAGCTGACGAACCTGGTCGGCGCGCTCGGGTTCGCGGCGGCGGTGCGGCGTTTGGCCGGGCACACGCTGCTGGCGATCGACGAGTTCGAACTGGACGACCCCGGCGACACGATGCTGGTCACCCGGCTGTTGCAGGACCTGATGGCCACCGGCGTGCACGTCGCCGCGACGTCCAACACCCTGCCGGACAAGCTGGGGGAGGGCCGCTTCGCCGCCGAGGACTTCCTGCGCGAGATCCACGCGCTGTCCGCGCGGTTCGACGTCGTCCGTGTCGATGGTCCCGACTACCGCCACCGTGGCCTGCCGGACGCGCCGGAGCCGGTCAGCGACGAGGAGCTGACCGCGTCGGCCGAGCGCGAGGGCGCCACGCTGGACGACTTCGACGCGCTGTGCGGGCACCTCGCGCGGCTGCACCCGTCGAAGTACGGCGCGCTTGTCGAGGACGTCAGCGCGGTGCACCTGCGGGATGTGACCGCCGCGCCGGACCAGGGCGTCGCGCTGCGGCTGGTGGCCTTCGCCGACCGGCTCTACGACCGCGCGATCCCCGTCGTGACGTCGGGCAAGCCGTTCTCGGAGCTGTTCACCGACGAGATGCTGCACGGCGGCTACCGCAAGAAGTACCTCCGCGCCATCAGCCGCCTCACCGCCCTCTCCCGCGACGCCCCCTGAGCCGCGAGTCTCACCTTATTTCGCGCGAGTCTCACGTTCGGTGCTGGCCGCGTGGGCGAGCCCAAGGTGCCCTTGGGTACCGCATATGTACCGAAGGGCACCTTCGGCTCGCCGCCAACGCCACCAGCGGCACCACCGTCAACGCGAAGGCGACGCCGCCGACGACGTCGGTTGGGTAGTGGAAGCCCAGCGTGACCAGCGCGACGTCCACGCCCAGTGACACCATCGCGCCGACGACGGCTGCGATCCACCGCGCCACGCCCGGCCGCGCCAGCAGCACGACCACCGCGCTCACCGCGACGATGCTCACCGTGTGTCCGCTCGGATACGCCAGATGTCCCTCGGACAACCTGCCGAACGCGGGCTTGAGCGCCCACGTGTTCAGCGCGACCGCCACCGCCGGAGCCACCGCCGCCAGCACCGCGCCGCGCCACCGGCGCTGCACCAGGCACACCGCCACGACGAGCGCCGCCAGCGGCAGCACCACATGCGGCTCCGACGGCGTCACCAGCAACCACGCCAGGTCACCAGAGCCGACGACGTCCACCAGCACGTCCTCGATGGCGGCGTCGAGCGCGCTCGCCTGGTGATCCCCCGCGTAGCGCAGCCCGATCACCAGCGTGACCACCGCGCCCAGCAACGCAACCACCAGCACGCGTCGATCATCCCGCACCGGCACGCCAGTGGGCGGCGCCCGCCCCTACAACGGGCGCCGCCGGACCCCAGACTCCTGGCAGCTACCCGCGCGAGACCACGTCGGCGACGGCGTCGACGCCCCGGTCCAGGTCGTCCTTGCTGATCACCAGCGGCGGCGCGAGCCGCAACGTCGAACCGTGCGTCTCCTTGCACAGCACGCCCTTGCCCGCGAGCGCCTGCGCGGCCTGCCTGCCGGTCAACCCGCCGTCGGCGATGTCCACCCCGGCCCACAGGCCCCGGCCACGCACGGCGGACACGCCATTGCCGACCAGCTCACCCAGCCGCGCGTGCAGGTGCTCCCCAAGCGATGCCGAACGTTGCTGGAACTCGCCGGTCGCGAGCAGCTTGACCACCGCGCGCCCGACGGCGCACGCCAGCGGATTGCCGCCGAACGTCGAGCCGTGCTCACCCGGCCGCAGCACCCCGAGGACGTCGCGGCTGCCGACGACCGCCGAGACCGGCAGGATGCCGCCGCCGAGCGCCTTGCCCAGCGTGGTCAGGTCCGCCCGCACGCCTTCGTGCTCAAGTGCGAGCAACGTGCCGGTGCGCGCGAGGCCGGACTGGATCTCGTCCGCGATGAACAGTGCGCCCCGGTCGTCGCAGATCCGCCGGACCTCGGCGAAGTACCCCGACGGGGGGACGTTGACGCCCGCCTCGCCCTGGATCGGCTCCAGCAGCACGGCGGCGGTGTCGTCGGTGACGGCGTCGGCCAGCGCCTCGGCATCCCCGAACGGCACGGTCACGAACCCTGGCGTGTAGGGGCCGTAGTCCGCGCGCGCTTCGTCGTCGTCGGAGAACGACACGATCGTCGTGGTGCGGCCGTGGAAGTTCGAGCTGGCGACGACGATCCGGGCGGCGTCGGCGGGGACGCCCTTCACTCGGTAGGCCCACTTGCGCGCCACCTTGATGGCTGACTCGACGGCCTCCGCACCCGAGTTCATCGGCAGCACCATCTCGGTGCCGGTCAGCTCGGCCAGCTCGCGGCAGAACGCGCCGAACTGGTCGTGGTGGAACGCCCGCGAGGTCAGCGTGACCCGGCCCAGCTGCGCGGTGGTGGCCTCGATGAGCGCGGGGTGCCGATGCCCGAAGTTCAACGCCGAGTACCCGGCGAGGAAGTCCAGGTAGCGGTTACCTTCGACGTCGGTGACCCACGCGCCCTCCGCTTCGGCGATGACGACGGGAAGCGGGTGGTAGTTGTGCGTCGACCAGTGCTCGTCGGCGTCGATGAACTCCTGCGTGAGCGGCGATGTGGTGGCTGCGGTCATCGTCATGAAGCCAGATTATGCGGCCGACGGGCGTTCGATCAGCCGGGCAACGTTGCGCATCGGCATTATTCGTTGCGTAGTTCCCCGATCGAGTGGACGATTCGTTGCGCCATGGGAACGGCTGTGTCGACAGCCACATCGGCCACACCAGTCCACGCTGGTACGCGTGCGCCGCCGATCGCGCGTCTGACAGAGTGCATGCTGTGACAGCAGATCTCTCGTTTCTTCGCAAGCTCGCCCGTACCCAGCGGTTCACCCTCGGCGCGCCCAAGGAGTTCCAGGTCGCGCCGGACGGCTCGCGCGTGTTGTACCTGCGCAGCGGCGACGGCTACGACCGCACGCACAGCCTCTGGTCGCTGGACGTCGCCAGCGGCACGGAGTCGAAACTGGTCGACGCCGAGCGGCTGCTGCCCGGCGAGGAGGAGCTGTCGCAGGAGGAGCGCGCGCGCCGCGAGCGCAGCAGGGAGTCCGGCGGCGGGGTGGTGCGTTACGCCGTCGACGCCGGGTACGAGACGGCGGTGTTCTCGCTGGGCGGCACGCTGTACTCCGTCGACGTCGCGAGCGGGTCGGTCGCCGAGCACGTATCCGGCGCGGTCATCGACCCCCGCCTGAACCCGCAGGGCACGCACGTCGCCTACGCCGCTGACGGCGCGCTGCGGGTGATCGAGCTGGCCGCAGGCACGGACACCGTGCTCGCCAGCGAGGAGGACCCGGAGGTCACCTGGGGTGTCGCGGAGTTCATCGCCGCCGAAGAGATGAACCGCTCGCGCGGGTACTGGTGGTCGCCGGACGGCACGGCCGTGCTTGCGCAGCGCACCGACAGCACCGGCGTGCCGCGCTGGAACATCGCCGATCCCGCCAACCCGGCAACCCCGGTCAACACCGTCGCGTACCCCGCGGCGGGGGAGCGCAACGTCGCCGTGTCGCTGCGAATCATCGGGCTCGACGGGTCCACTGTGGACGTCGAACGCGGCGACTGGGAGTACCTGGTCGCGGCACACTGGTCGGCGGGCGGCCCGCCGCTGATCACGGTGCAGCCGCGCGACCAGCGCAGGCTGGACGTCCTCGCGATCGACGTCACCGACGGCTCGACGTCGCTCGTGCACAGCGAGACCGACCCGGCGTGGGTGGAGATCGTCCCCGGCGTGCCCGCGTGGACGCCGGACGGCAGGCTGGTGCGGGTCGAGGCCTCCGACGACTCCTACCGGCTGGTCGTCGACGGCAAGCCGGTGACCGATCCCGGGCTGCGGGTGCGCTCGGTGCTGCACGTCGGGGACGAGGTGCTGTTCAGCGGCTCCGAGGCCGATCCGACGCAGATCCACGTCTACCGCACCGACGCGGGCAGCGTGGTGCGACTGTCCGAAGGGGACGGTGTGCACGTCGGGGCGGGCACGGCCGAGACGTGCGTGCTGTCGTCGTGGTCGCTGGACTACGCCGGGCCGCGCGTGAGCGTCCGTGGCGCGCAGATCGCCAGCCACACCGCCGATCCCGGCATCACCCCGAACCTGCGGATGCTGACCGTGGGGGAGCGGAACCTGCGCTGCGCGCTGCTGCTGCCGACCGGCTACCAGGCATCCGACGGGCCGCTGCCGGTGCTGCTCGACCCGTACGGGGGGCCGCACGCGCAGCGGGTGCTCACCACCCGCAACGCGTTCCTGACGTCGCAGTGGTTCGCCGACCAGGGCTTCGCCGTGCTCATCGCGGACGGCAGGGGCAGCCCCGGACGCGGACCGGCATGGGAGAAGGAGATCGGCGGCGCGCTGGCCGAGGTCAGCCTCACCGACCAGGTGGACGCGCTGCACGCCGTCGCCGCCGAACGGTCCGAGCTGGACACGTCGAAGGTGGCGATCCGGGGCTGGTCCTACGGCGGATACCTGTCGGCGCTCGCGGTGCTGCGCAGGCCGGACGTCTTCCACGCCGGGATCGCGGGCGCCCCGGTCACCGACTGGTCGCTGTACGACACGCACTACACCGAGCGCTACCTCGGCCACCCCGCCGAAAACGCGGAGTCGTACCGGCGGAACTCGCTGATCGACGACGCCGCGAACCTGGAGCGCTCGCTGCTGATCGTGCACGGGCTCGCGGACGACAACGTCTTCGTCGCGCACGCCCTGCGGCTGTCGTCGGCGCTGCTCGCGGGCGGGAACTGGCACGACTTCGTGCCGCTTGTCGGCACCACCCACATGACGCCGAGCGACGAGGTCGTGGCGGAGAACCTGCTGCACCTGCAGGTGGACTGGGTGATGCGGCAGCTCGACCTCGCGACGGCGTGACGTCCTCTGGTGGGGTCGTCACGCGGCCCCACCGGTGTCAGAACGCCGTCGCGAGCAGCAGGCCCGCGCCTGCTGCCGCGAAGCCAGCCAGCAGCGTGCCGACGACGTTGACGACGGCGTGCCGCCGCGCGCCCTCGGTGATCAGCCGCACGGTCTCGTACCCGAAGGTGGAGTACGTCGTCAGCGAACCGCACAGGCCGATGCCGACCAGCGAGCGCACCGCGTCACCGCTCGCGCCGTCCAGGGCAAGCCCGGCCAGCAGGCCGAGCAGCGCCGAGCCGAGGACGTTGACCGTGAGAGTGCCGTACGGGAAGCCGCTGCCGCTGCGCCGCTGCGCCCATTGGTCGATGAGGTAGCGCAGTGTGGCCCCGAGCGCGCCGCCCGCCGCGACAAGCAGCACGGTCACCGCGCCTCACCCGGATAGCGGACGATCTCCACCTCGTCGAGGGTGACCAGCCCGTCGGACAGCACGTCGCTCAGCTCGTCGGCGAACGCCCGGACCCGCTGCTCGTCGTCGACGATGACGATCGCCAGCGGCAGGTCCTCCGACAGTGAGAGGAACCGCGTGGTGTGGATCAGCGAGTGTGAGCCGTAGCCCTCGATGCCCCGGAACACCGACGCCCCCGCGAGGCCCGCTTCCCGCGCCCTGCGCACGATCTCGTGATACAGCGGCTTGTGCTGCCAGGTGTCGTTCTCGCTGACGTGGATCGTCAGCCGCATCGCCCGTTCGGTGGATGTCATGACCACTCCTTCCGGTGACTGCGCGGCCGGAGCACGGCACGGGTGAGGACGAGCCCCGTCACGACGGCGACCAGCGCGGCGACCACCGTGCCCACGCCGTAGAGCACCGCGACGCCGGGGTCTCCCGCGTCGATCACCTCGATGACGTAGGTCGAGAACGTGGTGAACCCGCCGAGCACGCCGATGCCGAAGAACGGCCGCAGCAGCCGGTGCGGGCGGCCCGCCTCGGTGAGCGAGGCCATCAGCGCGCCGATCAGCAGGCAGCCGACGACGTTCGCCAGCAGCGTCGCCCACGGGAACGCGCCCGGCGTGGTGGGCAGCGCCACGGCGAGGCCGTAGCGGGCGAGGCTGCCGATGGCGCCACCGGCGGCCACCGCGAACAGCACGTCCCACCGGAACGTGCGATGACCGACAGCGGCCCCCGCCTGCGCCGCGGACGTCCGCACGTCAGCCACCCGCGCTCACCGATTGCGGCTCCTGCTGGGTGTTCGACGTCCGGGGGCGGAGCGCGATCGCGCAGCCGACGATCCAGGCGACGCCCGCGAGGATGTAGGTGTCGCCGACGAGGTGGTGCAATGGCGACCAGGTCAGTTCGATGTCGGGCTCGCCGATGGTCCAGTCGTGGTTGCCCGGCAGGTAGTGGAATGGCGCGATGACGAACAGCAGCACCGTCGCGCCGGTCGCGGCGGCCAACGGCCAGCGGTGGCGCGAGCCCTCACCGAAGCCCCGCACGGTCGCGGCGAGCATCACCACCGACCCCGGCACGATCCACACCCAGTGGTGCGACCACGACGTCGGCGACGCCAGCACCAGGAACGTACCCACCAGGGCGAACGCTGTCGCGGGGCCGCTGTGTTGGATCGTGCGCGCCACGAGCACAAGTAGCGCAAGCACCACGACGGCGACCAGCACCGTGAGCAGCGGCTTCTCGATGCCGAACCGCGCCAGCGCTGCGGTGACGGTCTGGTTGGCGCGATACGTCGAGCCGCTGATGCGCGCGGTGTCGCCCATACCGCCGAACCAGTACTCCACCGACGCGGAGAAGCTGGTCAGGAAGCCGAGCGCGGTGGCGGCGACGCCGGTGATCCCCGCGACGAGTGCCGCGCGGTAATCCTTTCGGGCGAGGAAGAACAGCACGAACACGGCGGGGGTGAGCTTGATGGCCGCCGCGATGCCGATCAGCATGCCGCGCGGCCAGCGCGGCGCGCGGACGAGGCAGTCCGCCGCGACAAGGCCCATGAGCAGCAGGTTGATCTGTCCGAACGAGAACGTGTCGCGCACCGGCTCCAACGTCAGCGACAACGACAGGCCCGCCACCGCGATCAACGCCGCGCCGCGTGTCCCGCCTTTCGGCCACACCCGCCTGCCGACCAGGTGCAGCGTGGCCGCGATCGCCACGATGTTGAGCGCGAACAGCAGCACGAACGCCGGTGTCATCGGCAGCAACGCGAACGGAATCGCGGGCAGGATGGCGAACGGCGGGTAGATGTAGGGCAGTTCCAGGTCGACGTCGGTCATCGGCAGCGGGCCGTAGATGTCGCCGCTGCCGAACCAGACGTCCACGGCGAATCGGTACACCTGGAGGTCGATGTGCGGGATCCCGAGCTGCAGCATGAGGAATATCACGACGTGCACCGCGACGCCCACGGCCACCAGCACGCGGAGTCGTGTGCTGTCCAGTAACCGGTGGGGGATGCTGCGTGCCACGGATGCCTTTCGTCGACTACGGCATGCCTACGTCACAACACTGAGCGGCTGGGGGGTGCGCGATATCGGGATCGAACAGTGACCTGTTGGGTGTGAAAATCCACGCACTCCGTCGTGCCTTGGTCAATTTCGAGCGTACGACACATGTGCTGGGTGCTCGCGGCGACCCTGAGACCCGTCCTTGGCGCCAGCAAACGAACCGCACGCCGCTGCCGCATACCCTTGGTCAGCCCCAGCCTCCGGAAGTCGGCTCGACATGGCGTTGCGCTGGGTGTCCGCTGTCGTGTCATGGCCGCTACAGGTTTCGCGCGACACCTTACGGGTAGTCCGACTGAGCCAGGAACCAGAGGAGGAGCCGTGCGCCAAAACGTGTTCGTGTTGGGCCTTGATGAACACAACCACCAGATTCTGCAAAACTTGCCCGATGCCGAGCAGATCCGGTTTCACCCACTGCTCACCATCGAGGAGCTGCAGTACGGCGAGGAGATTCCGCTGCGTGCATTGTTGGAGAAGGCGCAGATGCAGCTGGAAAACTTCGACGGGCCGGTAAACGCGATCATTGGCTTTTGGGACTTTCCGGTCAGCAGCATGGTCCCGATTCTGTGTAAGCGTCATGGTGGGCTCCCTGGCGCGAGCCTGGCGGCGGTCGTAAAGTGCGAGCACAAATACTGGAGCCGCCTCGAGCAGCAGAAGGTCATCAAGGAGTATCCCCGATTTGGGCTGGTCGACCCCGAGCACGACTCCGATCCACCGGAGGGCGTGACTTTTCCTATGTGGGTCAAGCCGGTGAAATCATTCTCCTCCGACCTCGCGTTCGGTGTGGCGAACGTCCGCGAATTCCGGGACGCGCTCGACCAGATTCTTGAGGGGATCGGCCGGATCGGCGAGCCGTTCGACGTCCTGCTCGAGCACCTCGAGCTGCCTTCCGAGATCGACGACGCGGGCGGACAATCCTGCCTCGCCGAGGAAAGTGCGAGCGGCAGGCAGTTGACGATTGAGGGTTACCGACATCGCGGCCAGAGTCACGTCTATGGCGTTGTCGAATCGGTTACCTATGAGGAGAGTCCTAGCTTTGTGCGCTTTCAGTACCCCGCAGCGGTGCCGGAGAGCGTTAGCGGCCGGATGGCCGATGTCTCGGAACTCATTCTCGACCAGGTCGAGTTGGACAACACCACGTTCAACATTGAGTTCTTCTGGAACGAGGAAACCAACGCCCTCATAGTGTTGGAAGTCAACCCACGCCACTCTCAGAGCCACGCCGAATTGTTCGAACAAGTCGACGGGGTATCCAACCACCAGGCCATGGTGCGTCTCGCGCTCGGTTGGGATCCCGACACGCCAGACCGAACTGGTCCGTATCCGATGGCGGCCAAATGGTTCCTGCGGCACTGGACCGACGGTGTCGTTCGTCGCCATCCCACCGAGGAGGAGATCGCCGCCGTTGAGCGAGACCTCGACGGTGTCACCGTCGACATCATCGCTCATACCGGCGACCGGCTCTCCGAGCTCACCGATCAAGACAGCTACAGTTACAAGATCGCCAACATCTACGTCGGCGCGGACAACGAGGACGAATTACGCGTGAAGTTCGAACGGTGCGCTGAGGCATTGCCTTTCGAAGTCGGCGAGTAGCTTCACGTCAGGTCCATGCGCTAGCGCGCTGCTGCTCGCCAGCGCTGCGACATCGGGCTCCTGTTCCCCGCCCGCTTCTCGCCTGGTGCGCGATACTGGGGGGATTATTCACAAGCCGACTATAAGTTGAGTCGAGATGAATCTGTCGGGCGTCCCCGTTTTGTTAATCAACAATTTCTGATCAATTGAGTAATCAGCGTGTGTCACGCTGGAAAAGGAACGGCTCCTCTCATGTGATT